>CAIOJO010000026.1 GCA_903858635.1 uncultured Telmatospirillum sp.
ACATTGCTACAGATTTTTTCTGTCACCCTCTTCGAGAAAATCGATATGAAACAAGCGCTTACCATCAACGAATACAAACCCGATACTTCGCAAATAACTAACCAATTGAATCTATTCGCGTTTTAACCGGACAGCAGTGATTTCCCTTACCACTTCGGCATAGGAGGGTGGCACGAACATATTCATGATATCTCTCCGAGAATGCGCCCGCTAAAGATCCAAAATCGTGATGGGCCACGCAATGACTCATGAGGCGTAGTCTATTGGAGACGCGAAACCCACCCCGCGGAGCTCATTCACCTCTCCTTTCAGGTCCTCAATATTTTAAAGTAATCCGTCTGCAGTGATGCGTTTGGTGAGCCACGCCTCGGGATCCTCGGGCGAATTGGGCGTGGCGCAAGGCACGATGCAGGGCGTCGACCAGGCGATAGGCCATGCCCGACATCTAAAGGCGGGCGGCCATTGCGTATTAAGCCGTCTGTTTGCGAGGGCCGAACCCCAAGATGGCGCATGAATGTTACTTGCCCCAGCGGAGATGGATCCCTTAACGCCCGATGCTGATACTGCCCCCCGTGTGAGACCGGAAAATGAAACCTGCGGGAAAAGGTTTAGTTAACAAGCTGTCCCTTAAAGTCATATCCGAGGAGTACGATGACCTCGAGCATATTATCGCGATAACTACTAGTATATATGACGCAATTCCAGAGCAGGCGATCAACGATATTAGAAACACGATGATGCAACTCGCGCGCTCTCTTCACGCATATGACATTGATATTGTTGAACGCGACATGCACAGGGCTAGAATGCACCTCGCGCATGACAACATAGATTATATAAAGATATCTATTATCTACACGAGGGGTGATATCGACAAAATACTGCGTCTCATCACAGATACAGCTGGCATAGTGCAGCGCGGATGGTTGAAAAGATGCTCTCTGCCGGGTTTTCTGGAGTTGCATCTATTGCTGTACCAGCAATAGATGGCGCGGTCGCCGCCAAACATTGCGCCAACGATATAGCTGGTTCTATATCCACAATACTAGTCCACTACTATATATTTTCGGCTGTGCACTTTGCCCAGAATCGAGCACAAGGCAGGTTGCACGGCATGTGGGTCGCGGCAGATTGATTGCCGGCCGCAATATGGTCGTGTGACGGGTGCGGGGGTCATTGGCCCAAAGTCCGACATCGTCTTGGGCGTTTGGCTGGGGTGAGATGGATCTCCGGCTCATTGCATTGCATATGGACACGTCCTCATTTTTCATGCCGTGCAGCATGCGTGCGCTTGGGCTGAGAGGATAAGCGCCGAAGACCGGCATGGAGATCTCATGGCCGCTGACGATATCTACGAAAAACCGCTTTCAATTGACGACCTGAGCCCATCCAAGGCGCCGCCCCCGCTGTCGGCAGAGGCGCTCAATCAGCTTGCAGAAATCGAAAAGCTCAATGTAAGCCGCTTCTCGGAGCAGGAGATCCGCAGTTTCGTCATCGATCCGATCGTTCAGATACTCGGCTACAAGAATGGAACATGTTATTCAGTCGATCTTGGCAAGCGTATCGAGTTTCTCGACAAGAACAGGTTGCCGGACGACAAATTCAATTTATGGCAGGAGGACTTTTGGCTCATCGAGGCCAAGCGTCCCAATTTGGCCAAACCGCACTTTGGGTATGAGGAACTGGCGCAGGCGGTCGAGCACGCCATTCATCCGAACATCGATGCCCCGCTGGTCGTGCTCTGCGATGGTCAGAAGATCGAGATATATGACCGCGAAGTCAGCCTGACAGATTTCATCTTGCATATTGACCGACAGCATCTCATCCGCGATTTCGATAAGCTGCGGCATCTACTCGAGCCGATGCAGGCCTGGTTCTTCCAGAAGCGTAGAATTGCCCGCCTGATAGACAAGGTGTTCGACAAAGAGTTCAACATGGAGCGCCTTGAGGAATTCAAGGCGCTTATCGACAGACGCCTTGCCGGCAAGCGCAACGTCGTCTTGGCAAATTTCCGGCGCACGGTCAAATTCGCCCCCGAAGATCAGAGGAAAGCCCTTGAAGCCGCCTCCATCGAGGAGCTTGTGGAAGTTCATTTCTTTGATGAACATAGTATTCCATCGACGAATACGCTTATTGATACCGTCGTCGCCCGCAGTGAACCGAATAGCTTCCACGCGCTCTACCGAATTTTTCCTGATCGTCCGCGCGATGCCAATGATATCTACTTTCCCCATGCCGTTGCTTACCTCATGGCCTTGGGCAAGAAACAATCCACCGTTCCGTGGCTTCCTGCCTGGCTTGCGCCCGGTTATCAGCGCGGCGCATCTGTCGAGGATGCGACGCGACGCTTGCTAAAGATGTGCCTCACCTATTTTGACGATGACGAAGCGCGCAGGATCGTCCTGCTTGCAGCTGCCGCGTTTCGTCGCACGTTTAAGCTGTCGTTGCTTAGCGACGAAAGCCGGTGGCGTGCCGGCGAGGTGCTGCAGGCAGCGCATCAATTCGTCGCGCAATGCCGCAGCGACCGCGGCGAATTCAAAACGGAAGTCGCGAAGCTGCAATTGCGAGAGCTGTGGAACATCGAGAAAAAGCTTGTGCAGTCGATTAAGAATTACGCCGCGCTTGGTAAAGAGAGAAATCTGGGAGATATGCGCATCACGAAGGCCACGTCGGTAACCTATGATCTTCTTGGGCACACCACGCTCTGTGTCATATCAAGATTTCCGAAATGGATTGACTATGCCCTTGACCAGCATCGTCCCTTGATCGAGGCGCTCGCTGCGATGAATTCCTGGAAGGCACGTGAGTTATTGGGAATCCCCCAAGAGCGGAAACTGGCGCCGGCGAACGATATTGACCTTGCCAACCGCTTCTTCTTCGGCGACATCGCGACATTGAACGCACTTCGCGCAGGCTATGCCGGTTTAGTCCAATAGGAGCTCTTGTTTCAGTGGTCCCTTTCGACCACTCGAAGGTCGCCGCATGCGTTTCGACCAGGCCACTGCAACTGGCTATCAAGGCCATGCCGTTCTGACTTCCGGTTGATCCAGGCTCACCCTAATCTTGGCATTGATCAAGGGAGCGAGGAGGCGGAGGTCATGGATCGCGACAATATGGCTCATCCCTATTACTGGGAGGTGGAACTGAAGCTGGACGGACCGCGGCCGGCCACCGCGCCCGGCCGCACCTTGATCGATGTCCGCCTCTCCATCGCCAACATCGATTACACCATCCAGAAAACCTATGCCTGGGGCATCGTCAATATACCGGGCACCGCTTATCGGCAGGAATGGGCGCAGTGTCCATGGGCCCAGGGCGGGAATAACGATCCGTTGCTACCGCAAACCGGGCGTTGGGAGATCACCAGCGACGGGGCGCTGCAGCTATACGGCCCAGGGATCGGGCAGGTGTAGCGCGACAATTATGGTTGCCGCCCAGCGTCGATTATGGTTGCCTGTGAGAGACACTGCCGAGTGGTGAGCTGTTGTTAGCACGGCTCTATGAGCAGGGCAACAGACTCCCCGTGGCGACAACTATAATAATTGTCG
>CAIOJO010000027.1 GCA_903858635.1 uncultured Telmatospirillum sp.
ACATTGCTACAGATTTTTTCTGTCACCCTCTTCGAGAAAATCGATATGAAACAAGCGCTTACCATCAACGAATACAAACCCGATACTTCGCAAATAACTAACCAATTGAATCTATTCGCGTTTTAACCGGACAGCAGTGATCAACGATACTCATGGTCACAATATTGGTGACCACGTACTGGTCGAGTTGACTGCGCTGTTGCGGTCGTCTCTGCGCAATTCAGACTCGCTGACCCGCTGGGGCGGCGAGGAGTTCGTCCTCCTTTGCCCCAGTGCAACGCTGATGACCGCTGTGGCGCTGGCGGAACGGTTAAAGGAGAGGATCAATCACGCCGCATTCGAGACGGCGGGACGCGTCACGGTGAGCATCGGTGTAGCGGAATGCGTCCATGGAGAGGAATGGCAGCAGTGGCTTAATCGGGCCGACACTGCGCTCTATCGCGCCAAAAGAAACGGCCGCAATCAAGTGCAGTTTGCCCCGGAAACGACTGTGCGGGATGGTGCGGAGACGCGACCGGCCAGTTTCGTGCAACTCTCCTGGCGCAAGGCTTACGAATGCGGCCATGCGATAATAGATCGCGATCATCGGGCGTTATTCTCTATTGCCAATGACCTTCTGAATGCGACCTTCTCGGGAAGAGCGATTGAGGAAACACGGGGAATTGTCGAGCAGCTTATGACTGAGGTCGCCAAGCACTTCCGGAGAGAGGAAGCGATCATCGCCGCCATGGGCTTTCCGGACGCACCGGCCCATTTCGAGATGCATCGCGCCTTGTTGAGCAAGGCGACGCAGTTGTTGAGCGCATTCGAGGCGGGAACCTTGGAGGTTGGCGCTCTTTTCCAGTTTCTGGCGCAGGACATGGTCGCCGCCCACATTCTCGGAGCGGATCGCCTTTTCTTTCCCTATCTTGAATCCGGGGATCGGTGCGCGTGATCGTTTCGCAGAAATATGAAGCCGTCATTTTTGACATGGACGGGCTGTTGATCGACACCGAGCGGATTTTCCGGGTGGCCGTGGTCGATTCGGCGGCGGCCATGGGATACCACCTCCCGGACGCCGTTCAGCAGGCCATGATCGGCATGCCTGATACCGATGCCGTGCTCCAGGAATTCTTCGGCCCCGGATTCTCGGTCATGGATTTTCGCCGCCGACTGCACGAGCAGGTCGACGCCCGTCTCGACGGCGGCGTTCCGTTGCGGACCGGAGCGGTCGAGTTGTTGGATTTCCTCGATCAGCATGGCATCCCCAAGGCCGTCGCCACCTCCACCCGTCGCCCGACCACCGAAAAGCATCTGCTCAGATGCGGCATCCGCCATCGTTTCCAGGCCGTTGCGACACGAGACGACGTGGCTCGCGGCAAACCCCATCCCGACGTCTACCTCAAGGCGGCCGCCGAGCTTGGCATGGTCCCGGCGAAATGCGTCGCGCTGGAGGATTCGTACAACGGCGTCCGGGCCGCCTCTGCCGCCGGCATCGCGACGATCATGGTGCCGGACCTGTTGCAACCCACAGCCGAAATGGCGGCGCTGTGTGTCGCCGTGCTTGATGATCTTCATCAGGTCCGCAGGCTGTTCGGCGGAAAAACGGATTAATCGGGGTATCGACGGCATTGACGCTGCCATCCCGGCATGCCATCGGTAGCGACCACATCAGGGGATACATTCATGAACAAGAACGATCTCGTCAGCAAAGTGGCCGAACTCTCCGGTCTGACCAAGACCGTCTCCGACAAGGTCACCGACGCGGTGTTCGCAGCCATCACTTCGGCCCTCAAGGGGGGCGACGAGGTGAAATTGGTCGGCTTCGGAACCTTCTCGGTCTCGGCCCGCGCGGCGCGCGAAGGCAAGAATCCCCGCACCGGAGCGAAGATCGCCATTCCAGCCAGCAAAGCGCCGAAGTTTACCGTCGGCAAGGCCCTCAAGGATGCGGTGAACGGTGACGCCATCGGCCAAACCGTCACCACAGCATCGGGTCTGCAGATCACCGACATCAAGGGCGGCGACGGCGCCACGCCCCGGCCCGGCCAGACCTGCGTCATGCACTACACGGGGTGGCTTTTTCAGGACGGCACCAAAGGCAAGAAGTTCGACAGTTCGCACGACCGCGGCCAACCATTCGAGTTTCCCATCGGCCAGGGGCATGTCATCCGGGGCTGGGACGAAGGTGTGGCGACCATGAAGGTGGGCGGCCAACGCACCCTTATCATCCCGCCCGGCCTCGGCTATGGCGCCCGCGGCGCGGGCGGGGTCATCCCGCCGAATGCCACGCTGATGTTCGAGGTCCAATTGCTTGGGGTGAAGGGTTAACCCGCATCTCTCAACACCCGCGCCATTGCCAGCCGAGGCCGCTGATTGTGCCGGCCTTGGTTTGGCTTTGGTCACAGGATGCGCGGCGGAGCGCCCACCAGCCGTCTGTAGGCGGCTGATCCAAGATCGAAAAGATGATCTTGCAGGGCAACGATGACCCGGTTCCCGCCATCGAAATCCGGCCCGACTCTACCTTCGTAATCATCGATCGCCAATTGCACTGCATGGTGGTCGGGCGCCAGGGCGGCCATCCGCTCCGCCCGCGTCTCGGGGTACAATCCAAAGACCAGGACGCCCAACATCAGCACTGCGGAAACAGCCATGATCCAAACAGGGTTTTCTGACACGACATAGCCTCCCTTTGGCGGGTTTGGACAATTCCTGTCGGCTTCTCGAGAGGAAACATGACGGCCAATATTGTCCAGAAGATGGCGCCATTGTTTCGCCCTGTTGCATCGCCCTGTGGCAGTTGATGTCAGGTTGGCCTGGTCCCTACTGCATGCCCGCGCCGACGCAGTGATCGTTGTCGTTGGCCTCGGCCGCCCCGATGTCGAGAAAGGTCGGGGAAATTAGCGCACCGGGCTAATCCGCTTTTGTGAAAGGAGCGCTTCGTCTATTTTTTGTTTGGGGTCTGCTCAACCGGGGGTCTTGTCTCCGTGGGGCTTTGTGGGGGATGAGACATGACGAGCGGCATTGTCTTGAATGGGGGCGTATCCTACCAAATCAACCCGACGACCAACACGGTGCGGCTCAGTGTCGCCGAAATCGACAATGATTCGGCGACGATCACCACCGGAACGCTCCGGCTTGAGCTGTGGTTGACCACCTCCCCCTGGAACTACAGCGGGTCCAACAGCGGCTGGGAGGTTGCGACCGACCAGATCAGCAACTCGTCCAACGGCACCCTGGCACCCGGCCAAGACCTTTCCGCTATTTCCGGCACCTTCGGCTATATCAATCACCCTTCGGCCGGAACCTACTACGTCACCTTGGCGGTGGCAGAATATTCCGGAGCTTCGCCCTCCGTCGATAACGGCTTCGTGATCGATGCGGCGACCACCTTCGCCAATCTTCTGGTGGTCAGCGGCGGCGGCAGTCTCAGCCAGGGAGGCAGCACGGCCCCGGCCGGTCCGCCGGTGGTCGCCGTGCAAAACGAGACGCTCAGCGCCGGAAAGTCGATCCAGGCATCGTCGCTGATTACCTCGACCGCCGATCCCAATGGGTATGCCATCACCGGCTATGCGTTCTACGATGAAGGCGGCAGCGGTGGCTCCTTCGCCTTGAACGGCGTCACGCAGAGTTCCGGCACGTGGATTACCATCAATGCCGCCACGCTGTCGCATTTGACCTTCGTCGCCGGGTCGTCGGGCGGGACCGAAACGGTCGCGGTGGAAATCAACGATGGCTACAACTGGTCCAATTATCAGACGGCGACGATCACCACCCAGGCCACCAGCCCGCCCGTCCTTTCCTTGCAGAGCGCCAGCGTCAAAGCCGGCAATGCGATTCCGGCTTCGTCGCTGATTGCTTCGGTCAGCGACCCCAATGGCTACGCGATCACCAATTACAGCTTCAATGACGAAGGCGGCGGGGCCGGCTATTTCACCCTCAACGGGGCCAGACAGACAGGCGGCACCTGGATTACCGTCAGCGCGGCCAATTTGTCGCAACTGTCCTTTGTGGCGAAATCCAGCGGCGGCAGCGACAGCATCGCCGTCGAAGCCTATGACGGCCACAATTGGTCAGTCTTTCAGACGACGACGGTCACCACCCAGTCCTTGAGCCTTCCCGCCGTCACGGCGCAAGACCAGACGGTCAATGCCGGCGGCTCGATCCAGGCATCGCAGCTGATCGCCTCGACCTACGATCCCAATGGCTACGCCATCACCAGCTATGCGTTCTACGATGAAGGCGGCGACGGCGGTTCCTTCAGCCTCAACGGCGTAACGCAAAGTCCGGGCAGCTGGATTACCGTCAGTTCGGCCAAACTGTCGCAGTTGACCTTTCTCGGCGGATCTGTCGCCGGCAGCGAGACGGTCGCGGTCGATATCTATGACGGCCAGAATTGGGCGAATTACCAGACCGCGACGATCACGACCGAGGACCCCAGTCTGCCCGTGGTCAACGTCCAGAACCAGACCGTCACCGCCGGCAAATCGATTGCCGCCGCCTCCCTGATCACCTCGGTCAGCGATCCCAACGGCTATCCGATCACCACCTATTCCTTTTATGACAATGGCGGGAGCGCCGGATACTTCGTCTTGAACGGCGTCAGACAGGCGGCCGGCGGCTGGATCTCGGTGAGTGCGGCGAAACTGTCGCAACTGTCCTTCGTGGCGGGATCCTCGATCGGCACCGATGTGGTCGATGTCGCTGTCTGGGACGGGCATAATTGGGGCGGTTACCAGTCGGCGACGATCACCACGAGCGCCTCCCAGACCCTGGTCCCGACCATCGTCTTGCAAAATCAGACGGTGAGCGCGAACGCCGCGATCCAGGCCTCTTCCCTGATCGTTTCGGTCACCGATCCCAACAATTTGAGCATCACCAGCTATGGATTCTTGGACCAGGGTTCGGGCGGCTATTTCACCCTGAGTGGAGCCAAGCAAGCGGCCGCCACCGAACTGACCGTCGTCGCGGCCGATTTGTCCAAGGTGCAGTATGTCGGCGCAGCGGCCGCCGGAAGCGAACTGGTCATCGTCCAAGTCACCGACAGCCAGGGAGCGACCAGCTATCAGACGGCAACGGTGTCCACCACCGCCGCCGGTCCGCCGGTGGTGACGCCGCAGAATCAGCAGGTAAACGAGAACGCCTCGGTGTTGGCGTCGTCGCTCGTTTCCTCGGTCTACGACCCCAACAACCTCTCGATGACGGCCTATCAATTCCGCGACGATGGTGGCGGTTCTGGCTATTTCACCTTGAACGGCATCAAGGAAGCGGCCGGCAGCTGGATCTCGGTCAGCACCGCCAATCTTGCCCAGCTGTCGTTTGTCGGCGGCGCCAGCCCCGGCTCCGACACGGTGGAAATCGAGGCCTATAACGGCCAAGTCTGGTCGGCCGCGACCGCGGCAACGATCATCACCAAGGCACCGCAGACCATCAACCCGCCAGTGGTGACGACGCAGAATCAGACGGTGACCGAGAACGCCTCGATCCAGGCGTCGAGCCTGATCGCCTCGGTCAGCGATCCGAACCACATTGCCATCACCTATTACGGTTTCTATGACGCCGGCGGCGGGGCCGGAACGCTGAGCCTGAGCGGGGTCAAGCAAAGTCCCGGCAGCTGGGTCACCGTGAGTGCCGCCAATCTGGCACAACTGATCTATGTCGGCGGCAACGCGACCGGCAAAGAGACCATCAATGTCGAGGTCTATGACGGCTATAACTGGTCGACCTCGGCCTCGGCGACGGTGACCACGACCGTCCCGCAATACCAGCTGCCGGTGATTACCGTGCAGAATCAGGCCGTCGGCGTCGGCGCCACGATCCAGGCGGCGTCGCTGGTCGCATCGGTCAGCGATCCCAACAATTTCGCGATCTCCTCCTACGATTTTCGCGACGATGGCGGCAGCGGCGGCTATTTCACCCTCAACGGGGTCAAGCAGGGCACCGCCAGTTGGATCACGGTGACCGCCGCCAATCTGTCGCAACTGTCCTTCGCCGGCGCCGCGACGGCGGGCAGCGAGACGGTGGACGTCGCGGCCTGGGATGGACACAACTGGTCCACCTATCAAACCGCGACGGTCACCGCGCAGGCGTCGACCCTACCGCAGATCACCGTCCAGAATCAGACGGTCAGCAACGGTCAATCGATCGCCGCGTCGACGCTGGTCGCCGCGGTCAGCGATCCCGGCAATCTGGCCATCACCGAATATCAGTTCCGCGATGATGGCGGGAGCGGCGGCGCCTTCTCCCTCAACGGCGCGACGCAGGCGACGGGCGGCTGGATCGACGTCACGGCGGCCAATCTTTCCCAATTGTCCTTTGTCGGCGCCGCGGCGGCCGGTATCGAGACCGTCGATGTAAAGGCCTTTGACGGCCACAACTGGTCGAATTTCGCCACGGCCACGGTGACCACCATCGGATCGAACGGCAACAATCCCGTGGTCGCCCTGCTGACCAGCCCCGGCATCAAAGCCGACGCGGCGACGCTGATCACCAATAACACCCTGACCTATAGCGGCATGCTGAAGATTCTTCAGGATGTCGCCGCCGGCGGAACGGTGACGGCGAGCGAATTGACCGATCTCAAGACGATCGTCTCCTATTTCAACAAGAGCGGCGGCATTACCGTGTCGCCCTATCTCTACGACATCAGCAATAAACTGGTGAATGGCGACCCGGCCAATGCCAGTTGGAACGGCGGCGGTGCCTCGGTTGCGCTGGGCAATCTGGCCGTCGGCAGCAGCCAGACTCAACTGAATGAATTGATCCAGAAATGGTTCCTGGGCGGCGACATGCCCAATCCGGTGTTTGATGGCACGGGAACGATCAGCTATCGGGCCGATAGCAATGCACTCTACAACACCAATGGCACGCCTGTTATCAACGATATCAATCAAGGAAGCTTAGGGGATTGTTATCTATTGGCGTCGCTCGCCGAAGTCGCCAATTGCGAACCAACTGCCATCAAGTCGATGATTACGGATAACGGCAATGGCAGCTATGGCATCAGGTTCTATATTAACGGTCAGGCGACCTATGAGACTGTCAACGACATGCTCCCGGTTTACACCTCGAGTGGAGCGTTGTGTGGCAACAGCTCGACAGCCATCTGGTCCTGTTTGGTCGAGAAGGCCTATGTCCAGCTCAATGCGGAACCCGGGGCGACGGATCATCAAACGGGGAACGAGTATCTGTTGATCGATGGGGGATGGGCCGACCCCATCACGGCGGTAACCGGCCGGAAGATCATCTCATATTATTATGCCGATTACACAACGGCTCAATGGACCAACCTGAAGACCACCATTGCCACGGCAATCCAGAATAATATGGAAGTCGATTTTGCCTCGGACAGCGAAACGACCGTCAATGGCAAGACGGCTTTTGTCTCCGGCCACATGTATTCCGGCATCGGTTACGACAGCACGACCGGCAACTTCATCATTCGCAATCCATGGGGCACCGAATCCGGGCAATACTGGAACACCACATTCGAGGCCTCGATGGCCGATCTCGCCGCGGTCCAAGGCGAGTTGTTCGTCGCGACCGCGACGGCGGCGGCAGCCCCCGCCGCGGCCTCGGCGGTGACCGGAACCGCCAGCAGCATCGTCACGCAATTCCTGTCGGGACAACTCACCACGGCCGTCGCCATCAATGACAGTGCGGCAAACATCCAGGCCAGTCTCGATTCACTGCAGAGTATCGCCAAAAGCGGGTTGCTGACGGCGATCACCCTGACCGACAGCGGCAGCCCAACCTTGTCCGTTACCGGGGCGCAACTGGCCAATGATGCGACGGCCTTGCAGGACATTGCCGGCAATTACACGGTCGCGGTGACCGGAACCACCACGGCGGCGACCCTCAACCAGGCAATTCTCAACCATATCGGCAGTGTGCGCGTGGCTGACAGCGCCGCCAATGTGGCGGCCAACCTGGACAGTATTGAGGCTTACGCCGCCGCCGGCAAACTTGCCGGCATCGCGCTGACCGACGGCGGAACACCGATCCTGTCGGTGACCTCGACGCAACTGGTTGTGGATGCCGTCGCCATCAATGCCATTTCGGGCAATTATACATTGACTGTGCCGGGCGTCGCCGCGCCGATCGCCACATTCCTGCTGCAGCAGGATTCCGCCGGTCGCGGCGCCAACGGCATCGCTCTCGACTATAGCGGCACCGCCCCCGCAGGCGGCAACAGCGTTATCGGCTTCCAGTCGGCAAGCTTCACCAGCGGCAGCAACGCCGTCATCCTCAATGGGCCACGGTCGAGCTATGCGATCCAGATCGCTGCCAGTGGCGCGACCACCATCAAGGATATCGGCGTCGGCGATGCCGCTTTTGGCCAGACGGTGACGGTGACGGGCGAGAGCTACATCCTGTTCAATGGGGCCAATCTCAACCTGAGTGCGAGCAATTCCGCGGCCGCCCTGATCACCCCCCCCGGCAGCACGACGGCGGTGTTGAGTTATCCCAACGACATCCTGTTCGTGCTCAGCCAGGCCAATGCGCAGTTGGCCCAGTTCTATTCCTCCTTGCTGTCCTGGGAACCGCAACCGGCCCTGGCCGGCTTCGAATATTGGGTGACCCAGTTGAACGGCGGGATGTCGCTGACGGCTATCGCCCAAAGCTTCATCAACACCAGCTATTTCCAGCAAACCTTCGGCGATCCGGGGACCACCCACACCCAGCACCAGGCCTATGTCGAACTGCTCTACAGCCACATCCTCGGGATGAGTCTCGGTGCGAACGAGGCGGGGGTCCTGTATTGGACCAACGCCATGGACGGTGGGATGAGCGGCGCCTCGGCACTGATCAGCTTCACCGACGCCACGGCCACCGCCTCGACCATCAACGCCATGTCGGGAACGACGGCGGGCGGCGGCGTCGGTTGGCTGATCGATCCCAGCCTCACCGGCGGTTATGCCGATCCGGGCGCCCAAATTACCGCCCAGACCGTGCTGACCCAGGCCGCCAGCAGCCATTTCTACAATCTCAGCCTGATCGATCCCGCCTCGGTGGGCGCCGGCGGCGTTTCCGCCAACGGCATCACCGTCACCCCGGGGGCCGTCCAAGTCGCCGGCACGGCAGCTTCCGGCACCGTGGTCGTGCTGTCGCCGTCCTTCGCGCAGGCCACCGTCAGCGGGTCGGGCTACACCCTGCATGACGGGCTGGGCAGCGACCGCATCACCGTGACCGGTGCCGGCAACACCCTGTTCCTGGGCAGCGCCACCACCGACAGTCTGACCCTGGCCTTTGGCACCAACACCACCATTGCCGGCTTCACGCCGGGTCATGGGTCGCTTCTGGCGGTCAGCGGCACGGTCAACGAGACCACGGTCTCACTGCTCGACGGCACGACGACGAAGGTTCTGGGCAGCGGCCTCAATTTCGGCACCGCCAGCGCGGCCAGCGCCATCGTCGTCGCTATCGGCAGCATCGGAGACGGCAGCGCGACCGCCGTGGCGACGGCGGCCAACACGGCCTATGCGGTGGCCGACGTCACCGGCAATGCGGCGACGGGGGCGCTGGGCGAGCATCTGGTGTTCATCGGCACCAACAGCGGAGGCGATGCCGAGATTTGGGCCTTCAAGGCACCGCTCACCACCGTCACGGCGAATGGCCAGGCTGTTCAGGTGCCGATCACCGGCGCCGATACCGGCGGCACGCATTTGGTCACGGCCGGCGAGATTACCCTCATAGCGACCCTGATCGGCGTCCCGGCCAGCAGCCTGGCGGCGGCGGATCTGGCATAAGAGGCCCGCGCGGCGCGGACGACTCTAAGCGCTGCGCCCCTTCGTCACCGGATCCATGTGCACGGCCGCGATGGCCTGATGAAGATCGTTCAGCGCGTCAGCGGCACGATTGGCCAGGGCAAACCATTCCGGCTTGGCCAAGACGGCGCCGTGTTCCAGCAGTTCCCGGCTGACGGCGGAAGTCAGGGCGCTGGCCATGTGCATTGCCTCATGGCATCCGAACGAGCCCGGCGCATAGCGGGTCTTCAGTTCGGCCTCGCTTTCCCCCCGGCTGACAATCAGCTTGAAGCGCAAGGCTTCCACTTCGTGATCGGTCTTCTCGCTCATTGGCTTTCTCGCTTCCCCAGCTTCACCCCGCCCCCGCCATTCTCAGGCCAGCAGTGCCCAGGCGATGCCGATCCCGACGATCGTTGCCGTCAGCGCCACGACGAGCCAGGTCCGAATCGCTTTTTGGCGCGCCCGGCATTTGCACGGCCGCGCCGTGATGCTGCCGACCGACAGCATCCATTCACCATCGCATTGGTATCGACAATTTGGGAACGCTTGCCCAGTCATCTGTCCTTGCCCCTCAACCTCACGCCGCCGCCATTCTCGGCGATGATTGACCGGCAGCCAAGTGCCGACTGCGCGGCGCTTTCGCGAGCCCTTGATCAAGATCCAAACGACATGGCATATTGCCAGATCATGGATCGGATGATCCGCAGAGGGAAACGATGGCTGTTACTCCACAAAACTACGCAGATCCAGTGGTCACGATTACCACGTCATTGGGTAATATTTCTGTCGAATTGTTCCCGTCGAAGGCCCCTATTACGGTTGACAATTTTTTAACCTACGCCTATGGCGGATTCTACAATAATACTATTTTTCATAGGGTTGTGTATGGGTTCGTGGATCAGGGTGGAGGGTATACAACCCAGCTTCAATTAAAGGCGACTTTGCCTCCGATCACGCTGGAGTCTCAGAACGGCTTGAGCAACCTGCGTGGCACCATCGCGATGGCGCGGACCACTGACCCGAACTCGGCAACCTCACAATTCTATTTCAATACGGTTGACAACCCGTTCCTGGATTACGTCAACGCCAGTTCACCCGGATATGCGGTGTTCGGCGACGTCATACAGGGCCTTGATGTCATGGACCAAATAAGCTTGGTCCCAGTTACCTCGTATAGCCTTCCGTTGACCTCCGTCGTTATTCTGTCAGTCACCACGACGATGTTTTATCCGGGGAGCCGCGCCGATTACACGATCAGCATGTCCGCTGGCCAACTCAGTGTGACGGCAAAGGCTGCCCCTCTCGGAGGGGGAAACGCACAGGCGCTTGGCAAGATCGAGGTATTGCAGTTTGCCGACGCGACGGTGACGATGGCCGCGGAGACGGTGAGCAGTACCATCACACGCTTTCAGGCGGGAACGTTACCATCGCCGACCGACATATTCGACAGTTCCACTAACGTTCTCAACAACCTCAACACCCTCCAGACCCTTGCTGCCACTGGGAAGCTTATTTCGATTTGCCTGACCGATAGCGGCGCACCAACCCTTTCGCTGACATCGTCGAAGATGATTCTTTCATCCGCGAGTTGTCGGAAATGACAATCCAGGATTGGGGACATTGCACCCTTTCGGCCAGCGATGTCGACGAGGCGCTTTCTCTCTTGCGCGACCATCAACAGATCGACGCACTGTTTACCGACATCAATCTCAATACGAGGATCGTTGGCGGGTGCGAACTAGTGGATAAAATCCAACAGATATCACCCTATTGAGGATTCCCGGTGACTCGCGGATGTGCGAGTCTGTGGGATGCGCCCAGGGATCATCTTTGAAGTGAATGCCGCCGACCGTGTCCGATTGGAAGCGATCGTGGCGG
>CAIOJO010000028.1 GCA_903858635.1 uncultured Telmatospirillum sp.
GGCACCGGCCTCCGGGCCGGTGGAAAAAGACAATCGCCGCGGTGCGGCGACCACCGGCACGGAGGCCGGTGCCACTAAGCGGAGACAGTTCCGCCCCGGGCGATTCCTATTGCCCCGTGGCGGAGGACGTTATACCAACGGGAGCAGCGCCAACACCCTGGGGCTGCATAACCGGCCCTTGGTGGCCGAGCGGGCCAAAATGGAACACATCGTCAAAGCCTTCGACGAGGAACTGGGCAAGCTGCACGCGGCCATCCAGGAGATGGGGCGCCTGGCGGTGGCTCAGGTCGACAACGCCATCCAGGCGGTGGCCAACCGCGACGCCGCTCTGGCGGCCCAAGTGGCCGAGGGCGACGCGCCGATCGATCGCTTGGATGAGGCGGTCAATGCGCAGGTGGTGAGGCTTCTCACCCTGCGGGCGCCGCTGGCCGACGACCTTCGGGTGACGGTGACCGGCCTGCGGGTCGCCAATTCCCTGGAGCGTGTCGGTGACTACGCGGCCAATATCGCCCGCCGCGCCCCGCTCCTGCCCAGCCAGCCGCCGAAGAGCGCCTGCCTCGGACTGCAACGCATGGGCAAATTGGTGCACGGGTTGTTGGTCGACGTCCTGCAGGCTTATGCCGATAGCGATCGTGGCAAGGCGGAAAGCGTATGGATGCGCGACCGCGAGGTGGACGAACTGCATTCCTCCCTGTTCCGTGAGATGCTCACCTACATGATGGAGGACACCCGCCAGGTCGCCGCCTGCACGCATCTGCTGTTCATCGCCAAGAACATCGAGCGGATCGGCGACAAGGCGACCAATATCGGCGAGATGGTGTGCTTCATGGCGGATGGCCGGGCCATCGACGGCGGCCGGCCGAAGCACGACCTGGCCAGCACCACCTCGGCCATGGACTGAGGCTGGGGACGGGTGGCCGAGGACCGAGCCGGGCCAGGGGTCAGCCCCGCCGAGTCGGCCGAATTGATCGGCCACGCCGCCCGCCGCATCGTTCTCACCTATGTGCTGTTCGCGGCACTATGGATCCTTGTCTCCGACAACCTGCTGCCGATCTTCTGGCGCGATCCGACCCAGATCGCGTTGGCCGCCACCCTCAAAGGCTGGGCATTCGTCGGCGTCACCGCGCTGCTGCTGTACGGCCTGATCCGGCGCTACGGGGCCGGCCTGGCGGCGCGCGCCACGGAAGCCCGGATGGTCGCCGACACGGCGGGTGACGCCATCTGGATCGTCCGCGCCGATCAACGGTTTCTCTATGCCAATCCGGCCGCCTGCCAGCTCACCGGCTACCGCCTGGAGGAGCTCCTGGCGATGACCCCCGCCGATTTGCTGCCGGCCGAGGCCCGGGTGGAACTGGCGCCGCATCTGGCGCTTCTGACCACCGAGGAGTTCATTCGACGCGAATGGCCGCTCCGGCGGCGGGACGGCAGCGTCGTCGGCATCGACGCCACCACCCAGCGCCTGCCCGACGGACGCTATCTGGCGATCGGCCGCGATCTGACCCAGCAACGCCAGGCGCAGCAGCAGCTGGAAACGGTCCTGCACGATCTCCGGGAAAAGGAGCGCGACCTCCGGCTGATCACCACCGCCATCGCGGATGTGTTCTGGATGGCCACCCCCGACTTCTCGGAGATCGTCTTCGTCAGTCCGAGCTACGAGATGCTATGGGGCCGCAGCACCGAAAGCCTTTACCGGTCGCCCCATTCCTGGGCCGAGGCGATTCACCCGGAGGACCGTCCACGGATCGTCGCCGCCTTTCACCAGCATCTCGGCGCCGAGGTCGAGACGGAGTACCGGATCCTGCGCCCCGACGGCTCGCTGCGGTGGATTCACGACCGCGGTTTCCCGGTCTACGACGAGGCTGGCCGGTTGTTTCGGGTGGCCGGCATTGCCGTCGACATCACCGAGCGCAAACAGATGGAAGCATCGCTCAGCCTGGCTTTGGAGAGCGCCCGCGCCGGGGCTTGGGGAATGGACATGGCGACCGGCATGGTCCAGTGGTCAAGGCAGACCTATCCGTTGTTCGGCTTCCGCCCCAACACGGTGCCCGGCGTCGACAGTTGGCTGGCGGCCGTCCTGCCGGAAGACAGCCAGCTCTACCAGATCGCCTTCGACCAGGCGGTGGCGCGACGCCAGGAAGTCTTCTGGCAGACCTATCGGATCCGCCATCCCGACAAAGGGCTGCGCTGGCTGACCAATCGGGCTCGCATCACCTATTCGGCCCATGGCGCCGCCGAACGGGTCAGCGGCATCAACATCGACGTCACCGAACTGGTCGAGACACGCTCCGCCCTGCTGGCGGCCAGACAGGCGGTGCATGCCCTGGTCGACGCCAGCCCCGGCCCGCGGGCAACGCTGGGACGCGACGACAGCGGTCAATTCACCGTGGAATGGGCCAACCGTCCCTTCGCCGAATTGATCGGCCGGCCGGTGGCCGAGCTGCTGGGCGCTCGCTTCCTCAATCTGCTGAATGATCTTGACGCCCTGGCCAGCCCGACGGCGATCGATGCCACCATGGGCGCCCGCTTCGATCTGTCGATCGAACGCCCCTGCGGCGTCACGCAGGTCCAGATGCTGGTGACGCCGGTGCAGGGCGTCCAGGAACAGGCCGCGACCCTGTTGGTGACGGCGGTCGACATGACGGAGGAGCGGCTGTCGGCGCGCCGCGAGGCGGAACGCCATCTGCTGACCGCCCTCGGCCGAATGGCCGGACGCATCGCCCATGAGGTGAACAACGCCCTGCAGCCGATCATGAGCCACGCCACGCTGGCCCGCCACGCCTGTGCCGACAATGACCAGGCACTGGGCCATATCGACGAAATCCAGAACGGCGTCCGCCACGGCCGGGACATCGTCCGCAGCGTCCTGGCCGCCGCCGGCGGCCAGCTCAGCATGCGGGAACCGCGGCTGCTGGAACAGGAGGTAGCCACCGCCCTCGACCTGATCCGGCCGACCGCCCCGGCGCGGATCAGCATCGCGACCGAGCTGGAAGCGACCGGCGGCTGCGTCAGTCTGGCCCCCTCCGAGGTCTTCCAGATCCTCAGCAATCTGCTCAAGAACGCCTTCGACGCCATCGCTGGCGACGGTGCCATCCGCATCGCCACCGGCCCCTGCGATGTCGACCTGGCCCAGGCCGCGGCCTCCGGCCTGGTGCCGGGCCCCTATGCGCAACTGATCGTCTCCGACACCGGCGGCGGCATGGATACGGAGACCCTGCGCCGCGCCCGCGATCCCTTCTTCACCACCAAACCGGTGGGCGGTGGGGCCGGGCTCGGCTTGGCCACCGTACAGGCGCTGCTCGGCGAATGCGGCGGCGGCCTCGACATCACCTCGGCGCCCGCACGCGGCACTTCGGTGCGCGTGCGGATGCCC
Source organism: uncultured Telmatospirillum sp. (assembly GCA_903858635.1). Classification (GTDB taxonomy): domain Bacteria; phylum Pseudomonadota; class Alphaproteobacteria; order Rhodospirillales; family Magnetospirillaceae; genus DUZF01. The sequence goes on from CAIOJO010000028.1 coordinate 3,371, forward strand.
ATCCGGCAGCCCGCGGCCCGTGACACCCCGCCAATTGCGGGCTAAATTCCTATCAGGGAACAACTGCAGCAGCGAGTTTTCGGGGATGGCGAAGGTCCTGGTCATCGAGGACATCGAGGCGGTGCGCAACGCCATGGTGGCCGTGCTGTCGACTCTGGGCGGCCACGAGGTGGTGTCGGCCGGCGATGGCCGAGAAGGCTTGCTCCTGCTCGAACGCCATGCGGTCGACCTGGCCGTCACCGATATCTGGATGCCGGGCGAGGATGGCATTGCCTTCCTGCGCGAAGTCAAACGCCGGCACCCGACCCTGCCGGTGGTGGTGGTGACCGGCGGCGGGCCAAATTTTCCGCCGATCGAACTGTCGGTCAGCGTGGTCGAATCGCATGGTGCCGATGCGGTGCTGATCAAGCCATTCGAAGACGAATCCCTGCTTGCCGCGGTGCGCCGCTTTACCCCTCATTCCTGAACGGCTTCGGGCACAGCTCGAACAACACCTTCTCAAGGAGGTCGCGCAACGCCGTTCGCTCCTCGGTGGCCAGCGCCGCGTCGACCGCCGCCGACAGGGCCTGCAGCGGGTCGCGCCCGAGCAACCGGCTTCCCGCCTCGGTCAGCACCAGCTGGCGAACGCGGCCATCCTTGGCATTGCTGACGACATCCACCAGCTGCTTTCCCTGCAAGGCCTGGATGGTCCGCGAGGCGGAACTGACATTGACCCCGGAATAGGCGGCCAAGCCGCTCACCGTGCGGGCCGCCGGTCCGGCTTTGGCCAGGTAGCGCAAGGCGGCCCACTGCACTGGCGCGAGATCCTTGGTGAAACAAAGGTTCTGCACCTGGCGCCCCAGTTGCTCGACCAAAGAAGCGATGGCCAAAGACGAAGCCTGAGAGGCGAGTCTGTCTTCAACCATTCCGGGGTCTGCTTGCATGGATTCAACTACAGGTAGTTTCATCTTGTGGTCTCTTATGCCGACACCTACCATTGCATATTGCAAGGATATATCCTTCGTGTTAATTAGCTTATCCTTACTAAGCAAATGGTTTTCGCCAAGGGGTCGGAGGCACGGGACGAATGGACGCAACTTCGCCACGCAGCACGGTCGCCACTCCGGCGCGCTCGCGCACCGACGATACGGATCGCCATGTCGGCGCCAAGATCCGCGAACGGCGCCTCTTGCTGGGCTTGACCCAGCAGGAACTGGCCAGTCTCATCGGCATCACCTACCAACAAGCCCACAAATACGAACGCGGCCTCAACCGCGTCTCGGCGGGGCGCCTCTATGACATCGCCCAGGTCCTGCACGTCCCGGCAGCCCATTTCTTCGACGGCCTGGAGGATCTGCACGCCTCCCGCCTGAGCGGCCAACAGGTGGAATGCCTGGAACTGGTACGCAACTTCGCCGGCATCGAAGACGAAAACCAGCAAAAGGCTTTGTGCCAACTGGCCCGCTCCTTGGCGGAGCGGAAGGCGAAGTAATCCCGCGCCTTCAACCGTCCTCGGCTACCGGTATCGGGTCGCCGGGCCCTTTGGCCATGATCCATACCAGCAGTAGCAGCGCCGGGATGGTCAGCACGCTGGTGAGCAGGAAGAACGATTCCCAGCCCAGTCGCTCGGCCAGCGCACCGCCGCTCGAGGCGAATACCGTGCGGCCGATGGCCGTCAGCGACGACAGCAGGGCGTATTGCGTGGCCGTATAGGCGGTGTTGCACAGTCCGGAGATATAGGCGACCAGCGCCGTCGCCGCCATGCCGCCGGTGAGGTTCTCGGCCGCGACGCACAGCGCCAGCGCGCCCAGATGGTGCCCCGCCGCGGCCTGCAACACATAGAACAGGTTGCCCATCGACTGCAGGATGCCGCACAGGAGGAGGGCCCGCATCGCTCCGATGCGATTGACCACGGCGCCGCCGATCAGCACCCCGGCGATGGTGGCGAAAAAGCCGAAGATCTTGCTGACGGAAGCGATTTCATTGAGCGAAAAGCCGATCGAGACATAGAGCGGCGTCGCCATCACCCCGGCCATCGCCTCGCCCAGCTTATAGGTGATGACGAAGATTAGGATGGCCGGCCACAGGGGCCGCGTGGCGAAATCGGCAAAGGGGCAGACGAAGGTGCCGTACAACCAGGCCAGCAGATGGGCTTTGGCGCCACGCAGTTCCGGCCGCCGCTGCAGGAACTGTTCGGCCTGCCGCTCGCGTTCAAGGGTCGCCGCCGAGGGACGGCGCGACGGCTCCTTCCCCAACAGGAAGACCAGCACGCCAAGACCGAGCAGCGCCGCCATGCTGGCATAGGCGGCGAACCAGCCGAACGCCTGGGCGATCACCAGCGATCCGGCGCCCGCCGTCAGCATGGCCAGACGGTAGCCGGCCTGCACCATGGCGGCGCCGGGACCCTGTTGATCCAATTCGAGGATTTCGACCCGATAAGCATCGATGACGACGTCCTGGCTGGCCGACAGGAAGGCCACCGTCACCGCCAGCACCGCCATCAGTCCCAGATCCGTCTGCGGATCGACCCGGCCCAAGGCCAGCACGGCGGCGATCAGCAGCAATTGGATGGTCACCCCCCAGCCACGCCGGCGGCCCAGCGGCAACGGCGGCGGCAACCGGTCGATCAGGGGCGCCCACAGGACCTTGAAGGCATAAGGGAGGCCGACCAGGGCGAACAGGCCGATCGACGCGCGGCTGATCTGTGCGGTCGCCAACCAGGCCGACAAGGTGCTGTAGGTGAGGAGAAAGGGCAGGCCGCTGGCGAAGCCGAGCAACAGCACGGCCAGGACCCGGCGATCGCCATATACCCGCACTGCGTCCCGCCAGCCGCTCATCGCCCGCCCAACACCCCGTCATGCCCGGACTTGTTCCACAGCTGTCCGGTTTAACAAAAGCGATTGTCTAAACTCATAATGGCACAACCATTAATCGTCATCACCGGGCTTGACCCGGTGATCCACGTGCCGATATCAGCCGACATCGTGTGGCGTTGGCGCGTGGATGGCCGGATCAAGTCCGGCCATGACGATGTGTGGCTGTGTATCGCGCGCCATTTATCGCCAAGTTGGCGCCGAGATAATCAAACCGGACAACCGCACCACCGCGTGGATGGCCGGATCCAAGCCCGGCCATGACGACATCATTTATGGCTTACGCAGATTCCTTCTGACGACCGGCCCGTTTGCGGTCGTTGGCGTCCAGCAGGCGCTTGCGCAGGCGAATGTTCTTGGGGGTGACCTCGACCAGCTCGTCGTCCTCGATATAGGCGATCGCCTGTTCCAGGCTCATCCGTCGGGGCGGGGTCAGGCGCACCGCCTCGTCCTTGCTGGTGGTGCGGATATTGGTGAGCTGCTTGGCCTTCAGGCAATTGACCTCGAGGTCGTTGCCGCGGCTATGCTCGCCGATCACCATGCCTTCGTAGACCTTGACCCCGGGGGCCAGGAACAACGGCCCGCGCTCTTCCAGGTACCACAACGCATAGGCCACCGTTTCACCGGCCCCGTTGGAGATCAGCACCCCGTTGCGCCGCCCCTCGATCGGCCCCTTGAACGGCGCATAGCCGTGGAACATGCGGTTCATCAGGCCGGTGCCGCGGGTGTCGGTGAGGAACTCGCCGTGATAGCCGATCAGCCCACGCGACGGGGCCAGGAAGGTGACCCGCAATTTGCCGCCGCCCGACGGCTTCATGCCGGTCATCTCGGCCTTGCGCATGCTCATCTTCTCGACCACCACGCCGGAGAATTCCTCGTCGACGTCGACGAACACCTCTTCGATCGGCTCCAGCCGGTCGCCGGTCTCGGCATCCGTCTGGAACAGGACGCGCGGCCGCGAGATGGACAGCTCGAACCCTTCGCGGCGCATCTGCTCGATCAGCACGCCGAGCTGCAGCTCGCCGCGGCCGGCCACCTCGAAGGCATCCCGGGCGTCGGTTTCCTTGACATGGATGGCGACATTGCTTTCCGCCTCGCGCATCAGACGGGCGCCGATCACCCGGCTGGTGACCTTGTCGCCCTCCTGGCCGGCCAGCGGGCTGTCATTGACCGCGAAGGTCATCGCCAGCGTCGGCGGATCGATCGGCTGGGCGTGCAGCGCCTCGGTGACATCGAGGGCACAGATGGTGTCGGCCACCGTCGACTTGGTCATCCCGGCCAGGGCGACGATATCGCCGGCCTCGGCCACCTCGAGAACCGTCCGCTCGATGCCGTGATAGGCCAGGATCTTGCTGACCCGGAACTGCTCGATGACATTGCCTTCGCGCGACAGCGCCTTGGCCATCTGGTTCAGCTTGACCGAGCCGGAATGGATGCGGCCGGTGAGCACCCGACCGAGATAGGGATCGGCTTCCAGGGTCGTGGCCAGCATGGTGAAGGGCGAGTCGAGGTCGGCCTCGGGCGGCGGCACATGGCGCAAAATCAGATCGAACAAGGCCGACAGATCCTGGCGCGGACCTTCCAGGCTGTCGTCGGCCCAGCCATCCCGGCCGACCGCGAACAGGGTGGGAAAATCCAGCTGGTGGTCATCGGCATCGAGCACCGCGAACAGGTCGAACACCTCGTCATGCACCTGATGCGGGCGGGCGTCGCCGCGGTCGACCTTGTTGACGATCACGATCGGGCGCAGACCCAGGGCCAAGGCCTTGCCGGTGACGAACTTGGTCTGCGGCATCGGGCCTTCCGCCGCATCGACCAGAACCACCACGCCGTCGACCATCGACAGGATGCGTTCGACCTCGCCGCCGAAATCGGCATGGCCGGGCGTATCGACGATGTTGATGCGGGTTCCCTTCCACACCACCGAGGTGCATTTGGCCAGGATGGTGATGCCGCGTTCTTTTTCCAGCTCGTTGGAATCCATGACCCGTTCCGCCACCTGCTGGTTGACGCGGAAGGTCCCCGACTGCCGAAGCATGGCGTCGACCAGGGTGGTCTTACCATGGTCGACATGGGCGATGATGGCGATGTTGCGCAGATCCATGAATACTCAAACCGTAAGAAGAGGGGCGGCGGCGACCAAGCCGGCCAGGTCGGCCGCCGGTCGCGCGCCAAAGTGGCTGATGATTTCAGCGGCGCAGATGCCGCCCAGGCGGGCCGCCGCGGCGAGGTCCCGCCCCTGGGTGTAACCGTAAAGGAAGCCGGCCGCATAGAGATCGCCGGCTCCGGTGGTGTCGACCAGTTGGGCCACCGGCTCGGCCGCCTGGACCACCACGTCGTCGCCCGACAACACCACCGAGCCCTTGGCTCCGCGGGTCACCGCGGCGACCGTGACATGGCCCTTCAATTGGCGGATGGCGTCGTCGAAATCGGTCTGGAAGAGAGAGGTGATCTCGGCCTCGTTGGCAAAAAGGATGTCGATATGTTCGCTTACCAATTGGCGGAACTCCGCCCGGTGGCGCTCCACGCAGAACGGATCCGACAAGGACAGCGCCACCTGCCGGCCGGCCGCATGGGCGACGGTTGCCGCCTTGCGGAATGCCGCCTTGGCTTCGGGGCGGTCCCACAGATAGCCCTCGAGATAGGTGACCTGGGCGGCAGCCAGCAGATCGCCGTCGATATCATCCGGACCCAGTTCAACACAAGCACCCAGATAGGTCTGCATGGTGCGTTGCGCATCGGGGGTAACGAAAATAAGGCAGCGCGCGGTCGGCGGACCGGCGGCGGCGGCGGCGGTTTCGAAGGTGACGCCCTGGCTGTGCAGATCGTGGCGGAACACCTGGCCCAACTGGTCGTTCTTCACCTTGCCGATATAGGCGGCCTTGCCGCCCAGGGCGGCGATGCCGGCGACGGTGTTGGCGGCCGAGCCGCCCGAACATTCGAGCCCCGGCCCCATCTTGGCGTAAAGGACGTCGGCCTGCTGGGCGTCGATCAGCGTCATCACGCCCTTGGTCAGGCCAAGCGCGCCCAACTGCGCGTCATCGGCATGAGCCAGCACGTCAACGATGGCGTTGCCGATCCCGGCAACGTCAATGGGGCAGTCCGCCATATACTCCTCCGGAAGGCTGTTGCGGCGCAGTATAGCGGCCGACGTGGCTGGAACAATGGAAAACACCCGCGCTTGGTACCCTTCGCGGCAGCCCCGGCCTGTGTTCTAATCGTCGAATGATCGCCTCCTTCGGCAAAGCCCTGGCCCAACTGCCCGATCCGCGCTTCCGCCGCGTGCTGCTGCTGGGGATCGTCGCCACCCTGGCGTTCTACCTGCTGCTCTATCTGGGCATCGGCTGGGCCCTCGCCCAGCTGCAACTGTTCGGCGTCACCTGGGCCGACCGGCTGACCGATATCCTCGGCGGCATCGCCGTCTTCGTGCTGACCCTGGTGATGTTTCCCGGCGCCGTGACCCTGACCCTCAGCTTCCTGCTCGACCGGGTGACCGAGGCGGTGGACGACCGCCATTACCCGACCCTGCCACCCCCGCGCCGGCAGGCTGTGGGCGAACTGGCCTGGGGCGCCGTCCGCTTCGCCGCAGTAACCATCCTGGTCAATCTGGTCGCCCTGCCGATCTATCTGCTGTTGCTGTTCGTCGGCATCGGGGTGGGCGTCTATTATCTGGTCAACGGCTATCTGCTGGCCCGTGAATATTTCGAGCTGGTGGCCTGGCGGCGGCTGGAGCCGGCCGCCGCCGATGCCTTGCGCCGCGCCCATGCCGGTCGGCTGTGGCTGTCCGGGCTGGCGATCGCCATCCTGTCGACGGTCCCTCTGGTCAATCTGGTGGCGCCGCTGATCGGCACCGCCCTAATGGTGCACGAAGTCGAGGCTTTGCGCCGCGATTCCTGATTGCCGCCTTTGCTTTGCCCTCTGCCTTAGCGGGGCCATCCGGCCCCTTGGCCGCGCCCTCAAGGGGCGCTGTTCATTACCGGCCGCCGTTGAGGCGGCGGCCAAGGGGCCGGAGGCCCCGCTAAGGCAGAGGGCTATCGTAAACCTGGTGCACTGAACCATTTGAATGGTTCAGTGCACCAGAGCCCCTTATAATCGCCCGGCAATGCTCCTTCACCTGTTCCGCCGCCGTTTGGCGGCACCCACCGCCTTATCGCTGGTCTGCCTGGTCGGCGCCTGCGCCCTGCCGCCGCCCACCCAGGCCCCGGCCGGGTTTCAGGCCCCCGCCGGGGCGGCGACGTCGCGGCCGCTGCCCGGTCCCGATGGCACATCGCGGCCATCGCCCAGCGCCCGCGATCTGGCCGCCGATCCCAACCGGTTCAAAGGCCTGGGCGCCAGCGAGGTAATCGCCAAACTGGGCGATCCCAGTTACCGCCGGCGCGAGGCCCCGGCCGAGGTCTGGCAGTATTATGGCCCCGGCTGCGTGCTCGACCTGTTCCTGTATGAGGAGAAGGGGTCGCAGAAGGTGGTGCATTTCGAACTGCGCAACAACGGCCTGCAAACCGACGGCGGCACCACCTGCCTGAGCGAACTGCTGGACGGCAAGCGCGGGAGTAATAGTTAAGGAGTGGCACCGTGCCGGTGGGAAAAGAATCTCGCCGCGATGCGGCGATCACCGGCACGGAGATCCTATGAGGCGGCGAGCATTCGGAAGGATTGATATCCTTCGGGTGTTCAAAGCCTCAGAAGGATTTCGCTATGACGCATCAAGCCCTCGTCGTGCCCGTCGCCC
>CAIOJO010000029.1 GCA_903858635.1 uncultured Telmatospirillum sp.
ATCCGGAGGTGACCCCGAGACCCCGTCCTTTGCTCCGCCTGCATACGCAGATAATGGATGAACCACTGACCGTCCCCCTGTGTGACACTCACTAAACCTCATAGCCCGAGGTTGTCGCAAGAATCATTGGCACACAGGGGAACGACGCCGAACAAGCTCTTCACCTTCGACCAGATGTGGGCGCGCCAGTGGGCACCATACTGGGCTTGGAACTTCCCACGGTTGTCGCGGACGTACTGGCGGGCGCGCTCGATGGCACCGGCGACCTCCTCGAGGGTGGGCGGGACCTCCGAGGCGCGGTCTTCGGCATAGGGGAGGTTAGCGCCACGCATAATCACCGCGAGGTGGCCAAGGCCATCCGTAACATCCTTGGCTGCAATATCGCTGAGCTGGCCATCGACGATCTGAACTTCTGTGCCAAGAAGCTGGTGAAGGAGATCGCCGACATCCCCGACGCCAACGACCTGAAGCAGGCAGAACAGGAGCTATCCCGGCTGGAAACAAACGCACAGCAGCTTGACCAGAAGCTCGAGGTTCTGGAGGAGCGCCGCTCCACATTTCAGGAGACCGTCGATGAACTGGGCCGTCAGCTCGCTTCATTGACGGTGGTGGCCGCCAAGCAGCAGTTGCGCAACGCTAAGGAAAAGGCGCTGCGGCGTTTTGCGTTCTCCAATCAAATCGCGATCTTGGTGTCGATTGTTTGTAAGCGTCGCCCTGTCCGCGTGTTGCCGGACGTCGGCTCCGGCGTGATATTTCCGTTCACGCGCGCAAGAGCGCGGTGGCGGGATCGGGGGCGATGGACCAGGCATTTTGCGCCGGGTTGGGCGGATCAGGCGGGCTGAGGGCTGCCGAGCTTCTTCCAGTTCCAGGGCAGCAATTGGTCGAACCGATTGATCGGATGGCCGGCAACCATGCGTTCGAGGATGTCCTTCAGATAGGCGTAGGGTTCGACCCCGTTCAGCTTTGCCGTCTCGATCAGGGAAGCGACAATCGACCAGCTGACCCCACCCGAATCGCTGCCCGCGAACAGGCTGTTCTTGGCGGTGAGCTTCTGCGGCCGGAAGGTTCTCTCGACGCTGTTGGTGTCCATCTCGACGCGGCCGTCGTCGAGGAAGACGCAGAGCCCGTCCCAATGGCCGAGGGCATAGCGGATCGCCTCGGCCAGCTTGCTCTTGCCGGAGATTTTCCCCAGCCGATCCATCAGCCATTTCCGGAATTCGTCGACCCGCGGCCTGGAGCGAGCCTGCCGGACCTGGCGCCGTTCGTCGGCGATCTTGCCGCGGATATCGTCTTCGATGGCGTAGAGCGCGGCGATGCGTTGTACCGCCTCCGTCGCGATCGGCGCATTGGCCGCCTCGACCTTGGACTCGGGCAAGCTCTTGTGCAGCTCGAAGAACTTCCTGCGGCAATGCGTCCAGCAATAGGCGAGGACGATGCTCCCATCGGCACGCTTGCTGGCGATGGTGTCGTAGGACTGGTAGCCATCGACCTGAAGGATGCCCTTGAAGTCGAGCAGATGATGCGTCGGATGCTCGCCCTTGCGGTTGTCCGAGTAGATGTAGGTGACCGCCGGCGGATCGGCCCCCTGCCACGGCCGGTCGTCGCGGGCATAGGCCCACAATCGCCCGGTCTTGGTCCTGCCGCGACCGGGATCGAGCACCGGCACCGGCGTGTCGTCGGCGAACAGCTTGTTCGAGGCGAGCACCGTCGTCGTCAGCAGATCGTGCAGGGGTTTGAGCCACCAGCAGGAGCGGCCCACCCAATCGGCCAGGGTCGAGCGGTCCAGCGTGATGCCGGCACGACGGTAAATGGCGGCTTGGCGGTAGAGCGGGCAATGATCGGCATATTTGCTGACCAGGACCTGGGCCAGCAGCCCTTCGGTGGCCATGCCGCCGGTGATCGGCCGCTCCGGCGCCGGGGCCTGGACGATGGCCTCCTGGCAGCCGCGGCAGGCATATTTGGGACGGTGATAGGCCTTCACCCGGAACTGGGCCGGGACGAAGTCCAGCATCTCGGTGACGTCTTCGCTCATCACATGCATCTCGCCGCCACAGCACGGGCAGCTCTTGTCCTCGGGCTCGATGGTGATGTGTTCGCGCGGCAGGCTTTCCGGCAGGGCGCCGCGATTGTTGTTGCGGGGTGGACGAGGCCGGCGCTCGGCGGCGGGCTTGTCCTCTTCCTCCTGCTCGCGGGCGGCGTCGGCCTGGGCGAGGCGCTGTTCGGTGTCCTCGATGGCGAGCAGAAGCTGCGCTTCCAGCTTCTCGGATTTTGGGCCGTGTTTGAGGCGGTTGAACTGTCCGATCAATAAGCGCAGCCTGTCGATTTCGACAAGGTAAGCATCTCGCTCGTCTGCAATAGCCTTCGCCAAGGTCTCGTGCCCTCCTTTGGCGAGAAGATCTATTGCAAGTTTGATCGACATCCCAAAATAATATTCATATAATCCGATCGCGCAAGAGAAAATACATCAGCACGCCAGTTCCGGTGCCTTTATTGTCACTGGTGTGACACGTGACCAATCGAGGCCTTCGAGCAACATGTTCAGTTGGGCCGGACTCAGGATCATTACTCCATCACGGATCGGCGGCCAGACGAATCGGCCCTTCTCCAACCGCTTCTGATGAAGCCATAAACCGGTGCCGTCCCAGGCCAGAATCTTCACCCGGTCGGCCCGTTTCGAGCGGAAGACGAAGACGTCGCCGCAGAATGGGCTCGCTCCCAGCGACAGTTGGACCAGGCCGGCG
>CAIOJO010000030.1 GCA_903858635.1 uncultured Telmatospirillum sp.
CAAAGTCTCCGGTAGTCTGGGCGCTCAAAGCACAGGTCAGTCCCGGCGACGCGATACCCAATCGGAGAAAAATGTAAGTGAGAGTTTTTTCTCGTCAAGTGGGGGCCATCGCTCTTTCTGCTGCCTGATCTGCGCTGCTGGTGCGGCAGACCCACGCCACAGTGACCGTTGAACAAGGGGCGGATATCGTCAGCGTTCCATGCGTCGAACTTGGGAACAAACCACGGCGGTGCTACGCTGCATCGTGAATTCGACGCGGGGAGCGTACCATGGGTTACAGGAACAGAAGTCAGCCAAAGAATCCATGGGACATTTACGAGGACAAGGTACGTGATGTATCGCAATACTGCAGATCTGGGTATAATAGCGTATTCGAAATAAGGCCGCATGAGATAGAGCAGCACGTTGGACCAACCCTAGAATATATTGATTGAACGAAACCGCTACGGCGGTATTGGTGTGTGAAGTGACGTCGAAGGCTCCCGTCTGACAGGGTTGGTTTCCCGACCACCCTACAGACAGGAGGCCCCCGATGGCCGAGATGAGCCCTCTGCGTCGCCGCATGATCGAGGACATGACCGTCCGCAATCTGTCACCGGCGACACAACGATCCTACCTTCATGCGGTTTCGAAGTTCAGCCGATTCTTCAATCGGTCGCCCGATCGGCTCGACCATGATGATGTGCGCACTTGGCAGGTCCATCTGGTGTCGCAGGGTATCTCGTGGGCCAGCCTCAACCAGTTCGTGGCGGCGTTGCGGTTCTTCTATGGGGTGACGTTGCGGTGCCCGGAGATTCCGGAGCGGATTGTCTATGCCCGCCAGCCGCGGCGGTTGCCGATAGTGCTGAGCGCCGACGAGGTGGTGCGGTTCCTGGAGGCGGTCCCCAGCCTGAAGAATCGCACGGCGCTGACCACGGCTTATGCCACTGGGCTGCGGGTGTCGGAGGTGGTGGCGCTCAAACTCGCCGACATCGACAGCGGCCGGATGGTGATCCGGGTAGAACTGGGCAAGGGGCGGAAGGACCGCTACGTCATGTTGTCGGCGCAGTTGCTTGGTATTCTGCGCACCTATTGGCGGCTGGCGAGGCCGGAGCATTGGCTGTTTCCCGGCCGCGAGGACAAGCCGATCGAGCCGAATGTGCTGAATTCGGCCTGCCGTTCGGCCTGCGCTGCCGCCGGCATCGACAAGCGCGTTACCGTCCATACCCTGCGCCACAGTTTTGCCACCCATCTGCTGGAGGCGGGCACCGACATCCGCATCATCCAGGTGCTGCTCGGCCACAACAACCTATCGACGACGGCGCGTTACACCCAGGTTTCCACCGCCATGATCGCCAAGACGGCAAGCCCGCTTGACGGCCTCGACCTCATGGTGGTGCCGCCGTCCTGAGAGAGCGGCCATGGCCAGGGGACTGGAGGTGGCGGACGTGTTCCGCCGCTTCGGTGGTGCATGGCAGGCTGCCCAGGACGGGCATCTCGATCGCGGCCGCCGCCGGGTGATGGCGGCGATCGAAGCCTGTCGCACGGCGCGGTTGGGCGGTCATAGCGAGTCCTGCGGCGCGTGCGGGCTGGTGCGCATCGCCTACAATTCCTGTCGCAACCGGCACTGCCCCAAGTGCCAAGGGCTGGCGCGTGCCCAGTGGCTGGAGGACCGCCAGGCCGAGCTGCTGCCGGTGCCGTATTTCCACGTCGTCTTCACCGTGCCGGCCGAGATTTCCGCCATCGCCTTCCACAACAAGGCGGTGGTCTACGATATCCTGTTCAAGGCCACCAACGAGACGCTGCGCACCATCGCCGCCGATCCCAAGCATCTTGGCGCCGAGCTCGGTTTCGTCGCCGTGCTGCACAGCTGGGGACAGGCGTTGCAGCACCATCCCCATCTCCACTGCGTGGTGCCGGCCGGCGGCCTATCCCCGGATGGTCAACGCTGGGTCGCCTGCCGCCCCGGCTTCTTCCTGCCGGTCAAGGTGCTGTCCCGGCTGTTCCGTCGCTTATTTCTGGAACAGCTGACGGCGGCATTCCAGGCCGGCGCGCTCGCCTTCTTCTCCGACCTCGCTGCCCTCGCCGAACCCGCCGGTTTCACCCGCTACCTTGCGCCGCTGCGCAAGGCGAACTGGGTGGTTTACGCCAAGCGCCCGTTCGGCGGACCCGAGCAAGTGCTGGCCTATCTCGGTCGCTATACCCACCGGGTTGCCATCGCCAACAGCCGATTGATCGGAATCGAGGATGGGGGTGTCAGCTTCCGCTGGAAGGACTATCGCCATCACGACAAGCAGAAGGTGATGACGCTGAAGCCCGGAGAATTCATCCGCCGTTTCTTGCTCCACGTCCTCCCCGACGGCTTCCACCGCATCCGCCATTACGGCTTTCTCGCCAATGGGCGACGCGCCGCCAAGCTGGAAACCTGCCGCCGCCTGCTGGCCGTGCCGACGCCGCCGATCGCGGTGGCCGGCACCCCGGATGACTACCGTGACCGCCATCACCGTCTCACTGGCCACGACCTCCGCCGCTGCCCATGCTGCGGCGGCACCATGGCGCCGCTCGCACCCATCCCCCGATCGCCGGCCGGCCATGCCAACCACCGGATCGACACGTCATGACCGTCGCTCTGCTTCCGTCCCTCGTGACCGCGATTACACCGACGGTGGCCGTCGGCGTCGCCGCTGCTCGCCCAATTTACGTCCGTTCGGCCATCACGGCGACCACGACTGCCGCTGATCGCCACCTCCGGGCCACCGCCGTCGCCATTGCAGCACCGATCACCACGCCCGTGTGCGTTCCGTCGGCCGGCTTCTCCGCGCGGATGGCGCCAGCCATGCCCACCGCCATGGTCAAATCCCCATAGACCTCGTCCGCGTCCCGCGGTTTCGTTCAATCCGGCTTCTCAGAGGTCCGGCTCCTTTGGGGCTGGCGCCTCCTTGGCCGGACCTCAGAGAACCCTCCAGATTCAACGGGCGGACTCGACGGCTTCCCGGTCGTCGGGATCGGTGCTTCCGCCGGTGGTCTCGAGGCGTGCCGCAAGCTTCTGGCGGTGCTGCCGGCCGATAGCGGCATGGCCTTCATCCTGATCCAGCATCTCGATCCGACCCATGCCAGCATGATGGTGGACCTGCTGGCCAACCACACCGCCATGACGGTGCGGCAGGCGACGGATGGGATGGTGATCGAGCCTGACCACCTCTATGTCATTCCGCCCGGATGCTATCTGTCCGTCGGCGAGGGCGCGTTGCATCTGTCGCCGCCCCAGGCGCGTCACGGGATGCGCCTGCCGTTCGACTTCCTGCTGCACTCCCTGGCGGAGGCGTATGGCAGCCGCGCCATCGGCGTCATCCTGTCGGGAACCGGGACCGATGGCAGCCTCGGGCTGAAGGCGGTGAAGGAGAAATCCGGGCTGGTCATCGTGCAGGACCCCGACGAGGCCGGCTATGACGGCATGCCGCGCAGCGCCATCATGACGGGGGCGGTGGACCATGTGCTGCCGCTGGCCGCGATTCCCGCCGCGCTGCTGGATTATGACTGGCGCAAGCGCCATCCCGATACGGGTGACGCGTCGCCGCCGCAGGATGACGCCTGCGACCGGTTGCCGGAGATCGTCGAGCTTCTGCGCGCCAAGACCCCGCACGACTTCACGCTTTACAAACGGGGAACGCTGCAACGCCGGATTCAGCGGCGCATGGCCATGGCGACGGGCGCGGCCGGCGACATGGACGCCTATCTCGACATTCTGCGCGGCGACGCCAACGAGCTCGACCTTCTCGCCAAGGACCTGCTGATCAACGTCACCAGCTTCTTCCGCGATCCCAAGGTGTTCGACGTCCTGGCGGACAGGGTCGTTCCCGAGCTGATCCGCAACCAGCCGCCCGACCTGCCGCTGCGCATCTGGATTGCCGGCTGCAGCACCGGCGAGGAGGCCTATTCCCTCGCCATGCTGTTCCGCGAGAAAATCGCCGAGGCGAAGCGCGCCATCAAGCTGCAGGTCTTCGCCTCCGACGTGGATCCGGACGCGGTGGCCGCCGCCCGCGAGGGCCTTTATTCGGAAGAGATCCAGGCGGACGTGTCGCCGGAGCGCCTCGCCCGCTTCTTCACCAGGGAGGGCCGCCGGTACCGGATCGTGCCCGACCTGCGCGCGGCGGTGGTCTTCACCGTCCAGGACGTGCTGGCCGACCCGCCCTTCTCGCGCCTCGACCTGGTGTCGTGCCGCAATCTTCTGATCTATCTCGGCCCCGAGGCCCAGGCCCGGGCGGTGGCGGTGTTCCACTTCGCGCTGCGCGAGGGCGGCATCCTCCTGCTGGGCAGCGCGGAGACGGTCGGCGGCATCGACGGCCGTTTCGAGGTGGTCTCCAAGTCGGAGCGGCTGTACAGCCATGTGGGGCGCCACCGGCCGGGAGAGTCCGGTTTTCCCATGGGCATCGGTGACGGCCTGCGCGCCCTGGCGCGCCCGGGGCAAGGCTCGGCGCCGTCGCGCCAGGCCGCTCTCGGCGAGCTTTGCCGGCGGCTGGTGATGGAGAGCTATGCGCCGGCGGCGGTCCTGATCAACCGCAAGCAGGAGTGCCTCTATTCCTTGGGGCCGACGGAGCGCTATCTGCGGGTGGCGCCGGGGCACCCCAGCCATGACCTGCTGGTCATGGTGCGCCAGGACCTGCGGACCAAGCTGCGTTCGGCCATCCAGCGGGCCGGCCAGGAGAAGGCGCGCGTCGTCGTCGATGGCGGCCGCCTGACCCATGACGGCGCCGAGATCGCGTTCCGCATCGATGTGCGGCCGGTGGCGGGCGAGGACGAGGAGCTGTTGCTGATCTGCTTCGTCGACGAGCCGAAATCCACGGCGCGGCGCGGCGGCATCGTCGCGCAAGGGGACGCTCCGCGGGTCGTCGAACTGGAGCGCGAGCTCGACGCCACCCGGACGGAGTTGCGGGAAGCCATCCGCAACCTCGAGATTTCCAACGAAGAGCAGATGGCGATCAACGAAGAGGCCTTGTCGGTCAACGAGGAGTTCCAGTCGACCAACGAGGAGATGCTGGCCTCGAAGGAAGAGTTGCAGGCGCTCAACGAGGAGCTCACCGCGCTCAATGGCCAGCTCCAGGAAAGCCTGGAGCGGCAGCGCACCACCTCCAACGACCTGGAAAACGTCCTCTTCAGCACCAATATCGCGACGATCTTCCTCGACACCGGCCTCAACATCCGTTTTTTCACCCCGGCCACCAAGTCGCTGTTCGGTGTCATTCCCAGCGATGTGGGGCGGCCGCTGGCCGATCTCAACCTGCTGGCCGCCGACGGGACTCTGCTGGCCGACGCCCAGGCGGTGCTTCAAAGCCTGGTGCCGCTCGACCGGGAGATCAGTGCGCGGAGCGGCGCCTGGTACATCCGCCGCGTCATGCCGTACCGCACCCAGGACAACCGGATCGAGGGCGTCGTCATCACCTTCGTCGACATCACCGAGCGCAAATGCACGGTGGATGCGCTGGAGACGGCCGAGCGGAAGGCCCAGATGGCCAATGTGGCGAAGTCGCGCTTCCTCGCCGCCGCCAGCCACGACCTGCGCCAGCCGCTGCAGACCCTCACCCTGTTGCAGGGATTGCTGGCGCGGGCGGTCGACGGGCCCAAGGCCCAGAAGCTGGTCGCCCGCCTCGACGAGACCCTGGGGGCCATGTCGGGCATGCTGAACACCCTGCTCGACATCAACCATATCGACGCCGGCACCGTCCGGCCCGAGATCGTCAATTTCCCCATCGGCGAGCTGCTCGACCGGCTGGGGGAGGAGTTCGTGTTCCAGGCGCAGGCGCAAGGACTGGCCCTGCGCGTGGCCGCCTGCGGCCTG
>CAIOJO010000031.1 GCA_903858635.1 uncultured Telmatospirillum sp.
ATCCATACCGGCATAATGCTTCACGGCTGCCCCCTCTGTTGATTGAGACCGTCCAGGATCTCGTGTTCACCAACAGTTTGCGGGGCAGCCACTTTCTTGTCAGCCGCCACGCGACGCCCGATTACCCCATCTTGGTGGTTCGGCGCTACCGGGGGAGACCCGCCAGCGTCTCGTAATAGGCGGCGGGGAAACCGGCCTGGGCGCGGGCCTGGTGATTGAACGGCGCCTTCAATCCCTTGGTAAAGTGGCGGCGGATGATCGCCTGGTAGGTGGCGGCCGGGTCGTCGCCGCTTTGACGGCACAGGACATCGAACCAGCGAACGCCGACCGCCACATGGTGGATTTCATCGGCCAGCACCTTCTCCAGCACCGGCAGCCAATCCGTCGCACCCGCCTCGCGCAATCTGGCGATGGTGGCCGGCGCCGTATCGAGGGCGCGGGCTTCCAGGGTCATCGGCACCACGGCCAGCCTGTCGCGCAAGCTGTCGGCGGTCTTGCGGGCGGCATCCCACAACCCGTCATGCGCCGGCAGCGTCCCATAATCGGCGCCCAGGTCCTGCAATAGTCCCTGAAGCCCCAGGAAATGCCGGGCCTCGTCGGCGGCGACGTCCACCCAGTCGTCGAAGAACGCCTTGGGCAGCGCCAGCCCGGCGAAGCGGGCCACCACGTCCCAGGCCAGGTCGATGGCGTTGAACTCGATATGGGCCAGGGCGTGCAGCAACGAGATCTTGCCGGCGGTCCCGCCGGTGCCGCGCCGCGGCATGCGGTTCGGCGGCAGGATTTCCGGCTGGTCCGGCCGGGCCGGCCGCGCCGGCGGCAGGGCCTGTCCGATGGCGGTGATCGAACCGGCCCGCCACGCCGCGGCGGTGGTCAAGGTCAGGCCGACCTTCGCCGCCGGATCGGCCGTGTTCAGTACCGCCACGGCCGCATCCGTCAGGCCGGTGCCGACGGTCAGAGTGCCCTCGCTTGTTCCAACACCTGGGCCGCATGGCCGTCCACCTTGACCTTGGGCCAGACATGGCGAACCACCCCGGCCTCGTCGATCAGGAAGGTGGCGCGCTGGATGCCCATATAGGTCTTGCCATAATTGGTCTTTTCGACCCAGACCCCGAAGGCCTCGCAGGTCTTGCCATCGGTGTCGGAGGCCAGGGTGAAGCCCAGGTTGTACTTGGCCTTGAAGCGGTCGTGGCTGGACGGGCTGTCCTTCGAGATGCCGATGATCGCCGCATTGGCCCCCGAGAAGTCCGGCAGGGCGGTCTGGAAGGCGCAGGCTTCGGTGGTGCAGCCGGGCGTGTCGTCCTTCGGATAGAAATAGACGATCACCTTGCGGCCCTTGAGGGCGGACAGGCTGGTCGTGCCGCCGCCATCGGCGGGCAGGGTAAAGTCCGGGGCGGGCGAACCGACTTCGAGGGTCATCGCGGAGGCTCCTTGTCCTGTTGGCCGGCGCGCAACGGCTTGGCGGGGTCGTCGATGAGACGCTGGTAGATGGCGAGAACCTGGCCGGCGCGCTCGGCCATGGTGGTCTTGAGACCATCGAAATGGGTACTGCCGGTGGCGCTAACCAGGACCTCCTTCAATCTTCCGGGGGCACCGTCCTCGCGGAAGCCGCCTTCGATGGTCTGGCGCAGCACCTGCTGGATGGCCGACCACAGGCGATGAGCGTCCTGCAGCAGTTCGCCATCGGCCTCGGCCAGCAGGCCGAGCCGCGCCGCCTCGCTCAATACCTCGGTGGTCGAGGTGTTGAGCACCGACGGATGCTGATGGGCCCAGCGCAGTTCGAGATACTGGGCGATGAACTCGATGTCGATCAGGCCGCCGCGCCGATGCTTGACCTCCCAGATGTTGTCGGCCTTGTGCTCGCGGGCCATGCGCTCCCGCATGTCGGCCACGTCGACCAGCAGTTTGACCGGGTCGCGTTGGCGGCGCAGGGTCTCGCCGATCACCGTTTCGATGGCCGAGCGCAAGATGCCGCTGCCGGTGATCACGCGGGTCCGGGTCAGGGCCATATGTTCCCAGGTCCAGGCCAGGCCGGCGTGATATTGGGCGAAGGACACCAGGCTGGTGGCGATCGGACCGGCATTGCCGGATGGCCGCAACCGCATGTCCACCTCGTACAGCGCCCCTTCGCCGGTCTTGGCGGTCAGCGCGTTGATCAGGCGTTGGGTGAGCCGGGCATAGTAGGCGCTGGCGGCCAGCGGCTTGGGACCGCTGGAGGCGTCGACCCCCTCGACCATGTCATAGACCAGGATGAGGTCGAGGTCCGAGGTGGCGGTCATTTCGCGGCTGCCCATCTTGCCCATGGCGATCACCGCCAGGCCGCCGCCCGGCAGGCGGCCATGGTGCAGGGCGAATTCCGCCTCGACCCGCGGCTGCAGGGCCAGCAGCACGGCGTCGGCAAGGTCGGCCAGATGGCGCCCCGCCTGCGGCGGATCGAGAAGGTTGCGCAAGGTTTGCACGCCGATGCGGAACTTTTGGTCATTGGTCCAGCGGCGGGCCAGGTCGAGCATTTCCTGGTAGTCCGCCGCTTCGTCGAGGGCGCGCTGCAGATCGCCGGTCAGTTCCTGGCATGATCCGGGGGCATCGAAGAAGCCGCTGGACAGCACGGCGTCGAGCAGCGAGGTGTTGGCCGACAGCCACTCGGCCAGGCGCGGCGCGTCGCCCATGATGTCGGCCACCAGGCCGAGCAGCTGAGGGTTGTTGGTGAACAGCGAGAACAACGGCACCCCGGCCGGCAAATGCGACAGGAACTGGTCGAAGCGGTGGAAGGCGGCGTCGGGATCGGCCGTTTGGGCCAAGGCTTGCAGGAGGCTGGGGGTCAATTCGGTCAACAGCTCGCGGGCCCGGGTGCTGCGCGTCGCGCGAACCCGGCCGTGGTGCCAGCCGCGGATTTGCCGATGGATTGCGGCGGCTTCGACGAAACCCATGGTGGCCAGGGTCTTCAGCGTTTCGGGGTCGGCTTCGGCGCCGGTGAAGACCAGATCCCCGCCCTCGGCCAGCGGCGGCGCATCCTCGAACAGCTGGGCATAATGGCCTTCCACCGTCTGCAAGGTGGCGGTCACCGCCTGGCTGAAATCCTCGGGTCCGGCGCAGCCCATGAACAGGGCCACCGCCTCCAGCTTGGCCGGGTCGTCGGGAATGGTCTGGGTCTGCTTGTCGTCGATCATCTGCAGGCGGTGTTCCAGCCCGCGCAGAAAGCGATAGGCGCCGACCAGCTCTTCGACCACCGACGGCTGCAGATGGCCGGCCGCCGCCAGCGCCGCCAGCGCATCGCAGGTCGCCGCCCGGCGCAGGCTGGGATCGCGACCGCCCCAGATCAGCTGTTGGGTCTGGGCGAAGAACTCGATCTCGCGGATGCCGCCGCGACCCAGCTTGATATTGTGGCCTGCCACCGCGATGCGACCACCGCCGCGATGGGCGTTGATCTGGCGCTTGATCGAGTGGATGTCCTGGATGGCGGCGAAATCCAGATATTTGCGCCAGATGAAGGGGCGCAGGAATTTCAGGAAGCCGGTGCCGGCGACGCTGTCCCCGGCGACCTGGCGGGCCTTGATCATCGCCGCGCGTTCCCAGTTCTGGCCGAAACCCTCGTAATAGGTTTCGGCCGCCAGCAGGGAGATGGCGGCGGGGGTCGATCCCGGATCCGGACGCAATCGCAGGTCGGTGCGGAAGACGTAGCCGTCGGCGGTGCGCTCGTCGAGCATCTTGACCAGGTCGCGGGCCATGCCGACGAACAGTTCCTGGACCGAGCGGCGCCCGCGGTAATCCACCTTTTCGTCGTCGTAGAAGATGATCAGATCGATGTCGCTCGAATAATTGAGTTCGCGCGCCCCCAGCTTGCCCATGCCGATCACCACCAGGCCGCAATCGCGTTGCGGGTCTTCCGGATGCGGCAGGACGATCTGACCGCTGTCGTGGGCGGCCTGCAGCAAATGGCTGACGGCCAAGGAAATAGCCGTCTCGGCCAGGTTGGACAGGGCTGCGGTGATCCGCTCGAGCGGCCAGGCGCCGGTGAGGTCGGCCAAGCCGATGAGGAGGGCGGCGCGGCGCTTGGCGATGCGCAGGAGGCGCATCAGATCGGCACGATCGGTGCAGCCGGCGGCGTCGCCGATCAGCCCGTCGAGGATTTCGGTGAAGGCGGGGGTCGGCAGTGCTTGCAGCATCCGTCGCAGCACCGCCGGCTCGGTGATCAGGGCATGGCTCAGATAGGGGCTGTTGCCGAACACCGTGGCGAGCAGCCGGGCGCCTGCCGGATCGGCAGTGAACTGCCGGGCGAACTCGGCCAATCCGGCGTCGTCCCAGGTGGCCGCTTCTTCCAGCCAATGCCGCAAATGCCGTTCGGCCGCGGCGGGGTCGGCGGGGCCTGGCAATCGGCCGGGGTCGAAGACGAAGGTCAAGGCGAGCCCATCCGGATGTTGTGTTTTTCCTCAGACTGGGCAAAGCTCCGCCCACGGCAGGCTCGGGTCAAGGGGGAAACTAGAGGGTGGTGCACGGCACCGTTAGAAGTCTGTTCCAGCTTCTCGGCGCCATGGGTATGACGATCCTGGTTCTTGCCGCCTGGTTCGGCTACCGCTTGTCGGAAGGTCCACTCAGCCTGGACTTCCTGACCCCCTATATCGAGGATGCGTTGACCATCCCGGACGGCGGTCTGGCGGTCAAGCTCGAGCGCACTGTGCTGGTGTGGAGCCAGGACAGCAGAACCGTGCAGATCAGGGTCGACGGGGTCCGTGCCCTGTCGGCCGATGGCGGCGTGATCGCGGCCATCCCCGAAATGTCGCTATCCCTGTCGGCCCGTGCTCTGCTGCACGGCGTGGTCGCTCCGCGCAGTCTGCGACTGTTCCATCCCAGTATCCGGTTGCTGCGGGACAGCCGCGGCAAGCTGCAGTTCGGGTTGGGCGAGGCGGCCGGGACCGCCACTGCCGCGCCGGCGCTGGGCGAGGCGTTGCAGGCCCTGTTGACCGCTCCGGGCGGCGATACCGCTGCCGGCCAATTGCAACGGATCGAGGTATTCGGCGCCGACCTGGTGATCGACGACGAGACGCTGGGCAAGCATTGGCATGCCCCGCGTGCCGACTTGCGGTTCCTGCGCGACCAGCGGGGCATCTCCGGGCATGGCCGGATCGATCTCGACGTCGAAGGCGAGGTCTCCCGGCTCGATGCCGACGGCGTCTATGAGATCGGCCAGCAGTCGGTGGACGCCACCCTGGCCTTTTCCGGCATCCGTCCGTCCCTGTTCGCCGAGCTGGCGCCTCAGCTGCAGCCCCTGTCCGCGTTGCAGCTGCTGGTGGGCGGAACGGTGTCGCTGCATTACGGCCTCAATGCCGGCCTCACCGATATTCATTTCGACATGGCGGGCGGCCAGGGGACGATCGACGCGTCGATTCAGCTGGGAACCAGCTGGCCGGTCCAGTCGGTGCTGTTGCGCGGCGCCCTGACCCATGGGCTGGCGACCATCGACCTCGACGAGTTTCGTCTGGACCTGGGCGGTCCGGTGGTGAGTCTCGCCGGCAAGGCCGAGCAGGTCGCCGACGGGTTTCGCATCGACGCCACGGCGCGGGTCGGCGACGTGCCGATCGATGAGCTCAAGGGATTGTGGCCGCCCGCCCTGGCGCCGCATCCGCGGGCTTGGATTCTGGCCAATCTGTCGCAGGGACGGGTCCGCTCGGCGACCGCCAAACTGACTGCCCATCTGCCCGCCGGTCAGTCCTGGGACGGCCTGGTGATCGACGGGTTGGGCGGCGAAGTGGTGTCGGAAGGGGTGACGGTGCAATACCTGGCGCCGATGCCGGCGGTGACGAATGTCAGTGGCGTCGCCCATTTCGACCCCGAATCCTTCGTCATCGACGTCAAGTCGGGCGAGGTGCTCGGGCTCGGCCTGCAGGAAGGCAGGATCGTCCTGGGCGGCCTGTCCCGTCCTCTGCAATATGCCGACATCAAGCTGAAGATCGGTGGGCCGGTGGCCGCGGCGTTGCGGCTGATCGACAGCAAGCCGTTAGGATGGGCGACCAAGCTGGGGGTGCAGCCGGCCAAGGTATCGGGCGATGCGGTCACCCAGCTCGATCTGCGCTTTCCGCTGCTGGAAAACCTGGTCCTCGACCAGCTGAATGTGCATGCCCATGCCGTGACCAGCCATTTGGCCATCGGCGCGGTCGCCCTCGGGCTCGATCTCAGCGAGGGCGCCCTGTCCCTCGATGTCGATCCCAAGGGTATGGACGTCGCCGGGACGGCCCGCCTGGGCGGCGCCCCGGCCGCCATCCACTGGCAGGAGAACTTTGCCAAGGCGGCCTTCCGCAGCCGTTATCAGGTGTCGGCGGTGGCCGACGACGACCTGCGCAAGGCGGTCGGCCTCGACACCGCGCCGTTCCAGGCGCCGTTCCTCAGCGGACCGGTGCCCATCGAGCTGACCGCCACCTTGGCCGAAGCGGGCAAGGGCGAGATCGACATCAAGGCCGATTTGGGCACCGCCAGCATGGCCTTGCCGGGGCTGAACTGGCGCAAGGCGGCCGGCACGGCGGCCCAGGCCCAGGCCAATTTGCGTCTGGCCGGCGATCGCCTGGTCGAGGTGCCCAGCTTCACGGTGAGTTCGGCCAATGGCCTCGACATTGAAGGCGAGGTCGGCTTCGAAGCCGGTCAGGCGCGCCGCGTTACCCTGCGGCGGGCCAAATGGGCGCGCACCGATGTCAAGCTCGCCCTGGCCCTGCACCCGGGAAAGACCGGCCTGGCCCTGGTCCTCGACGTCAGCGGGCCGAGCTTCGACGCCCGCGAACTGGTTGCCGACGAGCCGTCCGACGGCGGCACCGACCGCGCACCGCTCCATCCCAACCGCGCCGTCCGCCATGAGCGACCGGCCCAGCGCGAGGATTTGGTCCCGCTGTTGGTGCAGGGCAAGTTCGGCCAAGTCTGGTTGTCGGACGACGGCACGGCGCACAACGTCAGCGCCAGCCTGGTCCGCGACAAGCGTGACTGGCAGCAGGCGCGTGTCGACGGGGTGGTCGGCGAGGACGGCAAGCCATTGCATATCGAGATCCAGCCGCAGGGCAACAACCATCGGGCCTTCCACCTGACCAGCAGCGACGCCGGGGCGGTGTTCCGTTGTTTCAACGTGTTCGAGAACGTGATGGGCGGTCAATTGACGGTCGACGGGGTCTATGACGACGCCGATCCGCACCAGCCCTTGACCGGCCTCGCCACGGTGACCGACTACCAGGTGGTGAAGGCACCGGCCCTGGCCCGCCTGCTGACCGTCGCTTCGCTGACCGGCATCCTCGATCTGCTGGCCGGCGACGGCATTCCGTTCTCGAATCTGGAAGCGCCGTTCACCCTGACCGAGGGTGTGCTCGACCTGCATGATGCGCGCGCCTATGGCACGGCGTTGGGCATTACGGCCAAGGGCCAGATGGATTTCGACACCGACGAGATGGCGCTGGAAGGGACCGTGGTGCCGATCTATGTGCTGAACAGCGTGTTGGGCAACGTTCCCCTGGTCGGGTCCCTATTTTCGGCGGAAAAGGGCGGGGGCATCCTCGCCATGAACTATTCGATGAAGGGACCGGGCGACAATCCCACCGTCATCGTCAACCCGTTGTCAGCCCTGACCCCGGGCTTCCTGCGCAAGCTGTTCGATATTTTCGACACCGGCACCGAAACGCAGGTGCGGCCGCTGATCGGTCCGGCCAAGCCGAAACCGGTCAATTAACGTAAGGACGTGCCACGAAGACACTAAGTACACAAAGATGCACAAAGGTATAATGCTCTTCGTGTCTTTGTGCCTTCTTTGTGTCTTTGTGTTGAAACTGTTCTTGCTGTTTACTCGGCCCTTACCAACACGTGGCGCTTCTTGCCGGCGGTCAGCTTGATGGCGCCGTCGGTCAGGTGCACGCTGCCGACCAGTTCGGTTTCCGTCTGTACCGGGGCATCGTTGACGCGGGCGCCGCCGCCCTTGATCAGCCGCCGCGCCTCGCCATTGGAGGCAGCCAGGCCGGCCCGGGTGAACAAGACGAAGGCAGGAATGCCGGCTTCGAGCTCGGCCCGCGGCACGGTGACGCTGGGCAGGGTTTCGGCCGCCGCGCCTTCCTCGAAGGTGCGGCGCGCCGTCTCGGCGGCTTCGGCCGCTGCGGCGGCGCCATGCGCCAGCAGGGTCGCCTGATTGGCCAGGATCTTCTTGGCTTCGTTGATCTCGGCTCCTTGCAGGGCGGCCAGGCGATCGACCTCGGCCGTCGGCAGCTCGGTGAACAGGCGAAGGAAGC
>CAIOJO010000032.1 GCA_903858635.1 uncultured Telmatospirillum sp.
GCATCGATCATCTGCGCAGGCCTCCGCCAAGACAGCCGGCCAATCCCGCCCAGATCGAATTCATCTGGGACGGAGTATGAAGCAAACCCCGTGCCGGACAGCCGTGGGTCAAGCCCGGCAATGACGAACAAGATAGGTGGCAATCGCATCCCGCTGTATCGCTCTGCCGTTGCCCCGTTCCGTAACAAGGCTGGACAAACCCTCCCCCCTATTTTAAAAACGTATGATCGTTTCCGGCGAGGCCGCTTGATCTTCGGGCGGTTTTGTAAAAAGCTGGAAAGCGAAGACGGGCAAGAAGCCTGCGCGATAAGTGAAAACTTTGCCGGCCGCACCATCCGGTCAAGGCAAGGGGAGGAGACGCAACAATGGCCCAGTTTGCCGCCGACAGGCGCAATCCATCGCGAGTCACTCCAGGTCATGGCTGGCCCTGCTCGGGGTAGGGACCAATGGCCGAAGCCGCACCGGTCCTGGAAATCCGTGACGTCTCGATCGGCTTCGGCGGCGTTCAGGCGCTGAGCGAGGTCAGCTTCAAGGTCTTCCAGGGCGAGTTGTTCTCGATCATCGGGCCCAACGGCGCCGGCAAGACCTCGATGCTCAACTGCATCTCGGGACGCTATCGGCCGAATCGCGGCCAGGTACTGCTCGAGGGGCGCGATGTCACCGGGCTGTCGCCCAATCATCGGGCCCGCTTGGGCTTGGGCCGCACCTTCCAGAACCTGGCCCTGTTCGGCCATATGACGGTGCTCGACAACATCATGGTCGGGCGCCACCACCTGTTGAAGAACAACTTCCTCAGCGGCGGCCTCTATTGGCTGGGCGGCGCCCAGAAGGAGGAGCTGGCGCATCGGCGCGCCGTCGAAGACATCATCGATTTCCTCGAGATCGCCCATATCCGCAAGGCGGTGGCCGGCACCTTGCCCTACGGACTGCGGAAGCGGGTCGAACTGGCCCGCGCCATGGCGGTGCAGCCGAAAGTGCTGCTGCTCGACGAACCGATGGCCGGAATGAACCTCGAAGAAAAGGAGGACATGGCCCGCTACATCGTCGACATCAACCAGGAATGGGGAATGACGGTGATCATGATCGAGCACGACATGGGCGTCGTCATGGACATCTCCAATCGGGTGATGGTGCTGGAGTTCGGCCGCAAGATCGCCGAAGGGCTGTCGGCCGAGGTGATGGCCGACGAGCGGGTCAAGGTGGCCTATATCGGCGTCGACGATGGCGACCAGCCGACCACCGGGGTGACCCGCCTATGACCGGCCCGGCCCCCATCGTCAAGACGGGGATCGGCGACGCCGGCCAGGGCTGGAGCGACGTCGAAACCTTCGACACCTTTCCCAAGCTGCTGGCCCACAATGCCGCCACCTGGCCGACCGCCGTCGCCATGCGGGAAAAGGAATTCGGCATCTGGAACGAATTCACCTGGGCCGATTGCCTGACCGAAGTCCGCCGCATCGCCCTCGGCCTGGCGGCGCAGGGGGTGCAGCGGGGCGAAGTGGTGGCCCTGTTGGGCAAGAACCGGCCGCATTGGGTGTGGGGCGAGATGGCGGCCCAGGCCTTGGGCGCCATGTCGCTCGGGCTCTATGAAGACGCCCTGGCCAAGGAAGTGGCCTATCTGCTGGCCTATACCAAGGCGGTGGCGGTGCTGGCCGAGGACGAGGAGCAGGTCGACAAGCTGCTGGAAATCGCCGACCAGGTCCCGTCGATCCGCCACATCGTCTATTTCGACCCGCGCGGCATGCGCAAATACCATGATCGGCGCCTCATCTCGGCCGACGCCCTGAAGGCGCATGGCGATCGCTTCGCCACCGAGCAGCCGGGGTTCTTCGAGGCCGAGCTGGCCAAGGGCCGCGGCGACGACGTGGCGATCCTGTGCACCACCTCGGGGACCACGGCCAACCCCAAGCTTGCGATGCTGCAAGGCGGGCATTTCCTGCGCCACTGCCTGTCCTATCTGCGCAGCGATGCCAAGCAGGCGGGCGACAATTACGTTTCGGTGCTGCCATTGCCGTGGATCATGGAACAGATCTATGTGCTGGGGCAGCCGCTGATCTGCCGCAACGTGGTCAATTTCGTCGAGGAAGCCGAGACGATGATGGCCGATATGCGGGAGATCGGCCCCCATTTCGTCCTGTTGGCGCCGCGCATGTGGGAAGCCATCGCCGCCGAGGTGCGGTCCCGCATGATGGACGCCTCGGCGCTCAAGCAGCGGATGTTCGACTGGGGCATGAAGCTGGGCATGCGCGCCCTGGATCGGGGTCGGCGCTCCCGGCTGGCCGATCTGATCCTGTTTGCCGCCTTGCGCGATCGCATCGGCTTCACCTACCTGAAATCGGCGGCCACCGGTGGCGCCGCCCTCGGGCCCGAGACCTTCCGCTTCTTCCAGGCGATGGGGGTGCCGCTGCGGCAGATCTACGGCCAGACCGAATTGGCCGGCGCCTATACGGTGCATCGCGCCGGCGACATCGACTTCGACAGCGTCGGCGTGGCCTTCGACGATGCCGAACTGCGCATCGACACCCCCGATGCGGCCGGTGTCGGCGAGATCGTCGCCAAGAACGCCGGAATGTATTGCGGCTACTTCAACAACCCCGAGGCCAGCCTTGCCGAGATGCTGGACGGCGGCTGGCTGAAGACCGGCGACGCCGGCTATATCAAGCCGGAGAACGGCCATCTGGTGGTGATCGACCGCATCAAGGACCTCGCCACCACCAGCACCGGCGTGCGTTTCTCGCCGCAATTCATCGAGAACAAGCTGAAATTCTCACCGTTCATCGCCGAGGCGGTGATCCTGGGGGCCGACCGGCCGTTCCTGGCGGCGATGATCTGCATTCGCTTCTCGATCGTCTCGAAATGGGCCGAGAACCGTGGGATCGCCTTCACCAATTTCACCAATCTGGCCTGTCATCCCGAGGTCTACGGCCTGCTGCAACGCGAAGTCGAGAAGGTCAACGCAACCTTGCCCGAGGCGCAGCGCATCCGGCGCTTCCTGCTGCTGTACAAGGAACTGGATGCCGATGACGGCGAATTGACGCGGACCCGCAAGGTTCGCCGCGGGGTGATCGCCGAGCGTTACGGCGAGATCATCGGCGCCATCTACGCCGAGCGCGACCTGGTGCCGGTCGATGCGGTGATCACCTTTCAGGACGGCTCGACCACCCGGGTCAAGACCGAGCTGGCGGTGGTCACCCTGGCCACGGCGCCGGCCCGGCCGGCCCAAGCCGCGGAATGGGAGAGAGCCGAATGAGCTCCAGCCTCTTGCTGCAACTGGTGGTCAACGGGTTGATCGTCGGCACCCTGTACGGCGTGGTCGGCATGTGCTTCGTGCTGATCTACAAATCGACCCAGGTGGTCAACTTCGCCCAGGGCGAGTTCCTGTTGATCGGCGCCTGGACCTGCTGGTGGCTGGTGGTACAGGCGCATCTGCCGTTCTGGGCGGCGTTTCCGATGACCTTCCTGTTCATGATGGCGTTCGGTATCGCCCTGCAGGTGATCGTGCTGCGGCCGCTGATCGGCGAACCGATCATCTCGGTGATCATGGTGACCATCGGCCTGTCGATCTTCTTCCAGGCGATGATGAAATGGATCTTCGGCGTGTGGCCGCAGCCGTTCCCCGAGATCTTCCCGGTGAAGTCGGTGGATGTCCTCGGGCTGCAGGTGCAGCCGGCCTATTTGATGAGCATGGCGGTGTCGCTGCTGATCATGGTGGCGTTCGCCTGGTTCTTCAAATACTCGCGGTTCGGCCTCGCCATGCGGGCCACCGCCTTCGACCAGCAGGTGGCGCAAAGCCTCGGCATCTCGGTGAAACGGGTGTTCGCCATGGCCTGGGCCATTTCGGCGATGGTCTCGGCCCTGGCCGGGGTGGTGGTCGGCATGGTCAACGGGGTGTCGTCCGCCCTGTCGTTCTTCGGCCTCAAGGTATTCCCGGCGGTTATCGTCGGTGGTCTCGATTCGATCGTCGGCGCCGTCATCGGCGGGCTGATCGTCGGCCTGATCGAGAATCTGGCCGAATATGTCGATGGCCAATGGCTGCATCTGGGCAACCTCTATGGCGTGGCGCCCTTCTACGTCCTGGTCATCATCCTGATGGTCAAGCCCTACGGCCTGTTCGGCACCAAGAAGATCGAGCGAGTTTGACCATGATCGCGACGAGCATCATCCCGTGCGGTCAGTTCCGCACCTCCTATGCCAAGGACACCACCATCTTTCCGACCCCGGCGTCGCGCGGCTTCGCCGTGGCCGGGGTGCTGCTGCTGATCGCGGCGCCCTTCGTGCTCAACAACTATTACCTGACCCTGTTGATCCAGATCGGCTTCTACGGGATCGCCGCGCTCGGTCTCAACATCCTGGTCGGCTGCACCGGCCAGATCTCCCTCGGTCATGCCGGCTTCTTCGGTTTCGGCGCCTTCGCTTCGGCCTGGCTCAACAACAATCTCGGCATTCCGGTGATGCTCAGCATCCCCTTGGCCGGCATCGCCACGACGCTGCTCGGCCTGTTGTTCGGCATCCCGGCCGGCCGGCTCAAGGGCCTTTACCTGGCCATCGCCACCTTCGCCTCGCAGTTCATCCTCGAGGACTTCTTCGGCCGGGCCAACTGGTTCACCGGCGGCTCGGCCGGCTGCGTCGCCGGCCCGGTCACCCTGTTCGGCACCGAACTGTCGAGCGAAAAGGGCTTCTTCTACGTGGTCCTGGGCTGGGTGGTGGTGCTCTACCTGGCGGCCAGCAACCTGCTGCGAAGCCGCGACGGCCGGGCCTATGTGGCGGTGCGCGACCATTACCTGTCGGCCGAGGTGATGGGGATCAACCTGGCCAAATACCGCATCCAGTCCTTCGGCATCTCGTCCTTCTATGCCGGGCTGGGCGGAGCGCTGTACGCCCATTATCTCAACTATGTCTCCGCCGAGGGCTTCACCATCCTGCTGTCGATCCAATTCCTCGGCATGATTATCATCGGCGGCATGGGCTCGGTGATGGGGACCCTGATGGGCACGGCCTTCATGGTGCTGCTGCCTGAGGTCACCGGGGCCGGGGCCGGGCTGGCCAAGTCGGTGTTCGGCGATTCGCCGCTGCTGACGACCAATCTGGCCTATTTCAAGGAAGCGATGATCGGCCTGGTGATCGTCCTGTTCCTGATCTTCGAGCCGCAAGGACTGGCGCATCGCTGGCGCATGATCAAGCTCTACTGGAAGCTGTATCCGTTTTCTTACTGAGGGTGGGAAATGACCGTTAGTGGCACCGGCCTCCGTGCC
>CAIOJO010000033.1 GCA_903858635.1 uncultured Telmatospirillum sp.
AGCCGGCCGGCCTGATCGGATCGGGGGTGGATCCATCCTAAAAGTTCGGGCATTATCGGGGGGGATGTCCCGCGCCGTGTTGAAATTTGCTCAGCAGGCGCGGTCGGTTGAGCAGGCTATGCCGCCACGGCCTGCTGTTCAAGGTTTGGGTTGATGGCGTGCTTGGCCTGATGGGCCGCGAGGGCAGCCCGCAGGATCGGCAATTGCTTGTAAGCCTTGAGCCGGCGGAAGCCCTTGGCGGCTTCCAGCATGCCGGCGCTGGTCCAGCGCAGGGCCATGGTGGCGTCCTGCCAGTGTTTGACGTTGTGGCAGACCTGGCGGATGGTGCCGTTCATGTTCTCGATAATGTTGGTGCAGGCGAGCGAGCGGCGCAGTTCGGCCGGCAAGCCGAGGCGGGTGACGGTGAGGATTTCATCAATGCCCTCGAGGATGCTGCCGGATACGCCGGGCGCCTCGCGCTCCAGGCGGCGGGCGAGGTTGCGGATCAGCTTCTCCGCCTTGTCGGCGTCGTCCAGTTCCCACGCCTGGCGCAAAGCTTTGCGGACGCTGGCGTGAAGGGGCTTGGCAAGTCGCTCGGTGATGTTGCGGGCCTTGTGGACCTGGCAGCGCTGGATCGGGGTATGGCGGCCGAAGGTGTTGCGGATCGCCTTGGACAGCGCCTTGGCCCCGTCGATGATGAACAGGCGGCAGATCGCCGGATCGAGGCCGCGCCCGACCAGGTTGTCGAGCAACGCCTGCACCACGGCGGCGTTCTCGGTGGCCCCCTCGATCACGCCGAGGGGATGCTTGTCGCCATTGCCGTCGATGCCGATGGCGGCCAGCAGCATGAGATCCTCCTCGATGTGGATGCCGTCGATCTGGATGATCAGCAAATCCAGCTTGGACAGGTCGGCCGCCATCCACTGCGTCATCTGCGCCGCCGACAGCGCCACGAACCGGCGCGACACCGCCGACTTGGACACGCCTGCGCCCTTGGCGGCCGGGATGTCGCCACCCGGCAGGCGGACGGCGCGGCCGAACTTGCGGGTCGAGACGTTGATCAGCATCAGGTTCAACGCCCACTTGCCGAGCAGATCCTCGGACATGGCGGCCTCCCAGCTCGGCAACGCGATCTCGCCGCCGTCGCGGGCGCGGACACGCGGCCGCTCGACCTCGACCTTGCCGCCGTGAAAGCCGACCTTGCCCTTGGTCTTTCCCCAGCGGTGGCCGTCCTTGCCGTCCGCCCGACCGTATCGCGGGCCGCACAGTTGGGCCGCGTCCTCGTCCATCATGGTGGCCAAGGTCGCGATGCCCGCCGTCAGGCAGAAGCGCTCGAAGCTGGCACCGACCTCTTGCCAAGCCTCGTCGACAATTGTCGCCGGAACCACGGCGGCCGATGTGGTAGATTTCTTCATGGCGTTGCTCTCCTTTGCGGATTCGACACCCCGAGCCTATCGGCTCAAGGCGGGCAACGCCTACCTCACATTTTCAACATCGGCCGGGACATCCCCAGGTTTTCGCCTGCTCTCATAACCTGAAGGTCGCAGGTTCAAATCCTGCCACCGCAATCATGTTCCCCGAACCATCATCGACAGTCGGGGCGCCCGCCTACCTATACTCCTACCCCTACTCGGACACCGGCTAAGAGCGAATAAGGGTGGACGTGCCCGGACGATGCCTCGCGTACGCGCGTAGGGCCGGACGGGAACCCTGTCGACAGCCGCAGCCGCAACGCGATCCGGCCCAACCGGGAGCGGTGTTTCGGGATCGGC
>CAIOJO010000034.1 GCA_903858635.1 uncultured Telmatospirillum sp.
GCCGGCATCCGCCGGCTTGGCTCCTCCGCTAAAGCTCCGGGGCCCTCAACGGGCCAGTCACGAAGCTGACGCTTCGTTCCATGCAATTTCTTTTTCGTCATCACCGGGCTTGACCCGGTGATCCATGGATGCCCACCCAAGTCCGGCCATGACGAGGAATTCGCCATCATTCCGCCAAGCCAACGACACCGGTGGTGGTGGAGTGCTCGAAATGCAGGGCCTCGCCCGGATGCACGCGGGCGAAGGCGGCCTGGGCTGCCATCGCCGCCTCCGAGAAGCCCTGCAGGATCAGCTTGAGCTTGCCGGCATAGCTGGCCACGTCGCCGATGGCAAAAACGCCGGGCAGGTTGGTGGCCAGGGTCGCCGGATCGACGGCGATGGTGTGACCGTCCATCGCCAGGCCCCATTGGGCGATCGGCCCCAGATGGCTGGCCAGGCCGAAGAACGGCAACAGGATGTCGGCCGGCACGGTCTTCATGGTTTGCCCATCGAGATGGGCCAGCTCGACCGCGCTCAGGCGGCCGCCCGGACCCTGCAGGCCATGCAGCTGGTAGGGGACCGCCAGCTCGATGACGCCCGCGGCGACCAGGGCCTTCAGCCGCGCTTCCGATTCCGGCGCGGCACGGAACTTCGGGCGCCGGTGCACCACCGTCACCTTGGCCGCCAGTTCGGCCAGGGAAATCGCCCAGTCGACCGCCGAATCGCCGCCGCCGGCGATCACCACGCGTTTGCCGGCGAAGTCGTCGCGCCGCTGCACCAGATAGAACACGCTCCGGCCTTCGTAGGCCTCGAGACCGGCCAGGGGCGGCCGGTTGGGACCGAAGGCGCCGGCGCCGGCGGCGATCATCACCACCGGGGCGATCAGCCCCTGGCCATCCGACAGCCCGACCTCCCAACGCCCGTCGGGCAGGCGCAACAGGGACTCCACCTGCACATCCAGATGGAAGCGGGGATGAAAGGGCGCCGCCTGCTCTGCCAGACGCTCCACCAGTTCGGCCGCCAGGATGCGGGAAAAGCCCGGGATGTCGTAGATGGGCTTCTCGGGATACAACGCCGTCAATTGCCCACCGATCGCCGGCAGGACGTCGACCACCTGGCAGCGCAGCCGCACCATGCCCAGCTCGAAGATGGCGAACAGCCCGACCGGACCGGCCCCGATGACGATGGCGTCGGTCTCGTGACGCGGCGGCTGCTGACTACTCATGGCCGAACATCCTTCATTCCCCATTTACCCGTTCCTTCCAAAATGACCAGCCGGTGGCAAGCCGGTCAAGGCATGGGATCAATTTCGGCGGCGCCTCCTCGTTGCGCGCCGCCGATGGGAAGGATAAAACCGATCGATGGAGCCGTCGCAGCCGATCATCCTGGAGTTGCCCGACGAGGCCGCCACCGAGCGCCTCGGCCATCGTTTGGCCCAGGCGGTGCGGCCGGGCGACGTCATCGCCCTGGGCGGCGATCTCGGTAGCGGCAAGACGACCCTGGCGCGGGCCTTCATCCGTGCCCTGACTGACGCCGAGGAAGAAGTGCCGAGCCCCACCTTCACCCTGGTCCAGAGCTACGATTGCCCGCTTGGCCCGATCTGGCATTTCGACCTCTATCGGCTGGACAAGCCCGAGGATGCGTTGGAGCTGGGCATCGAGGATGCCTTTGCCGACGGCATCAGCCTGATCGAATGGCCGGAACGGCTGGGACCCTGGCTGCCGGCCGACCATTTGAGCGTCCGCCTGGAAGCCGGCCACCGGCCCACCGCCCGCCGCGCCCGGCTGGACGGCGGCAGCCCCTGGAGCCAGCGACTGAGGGAGATGTTCGGTGCCTGAACGCGACGACGTGATCGGCAGCTTTCTCGCCCGCCATGGCTGGGACCCAGGGTCGCGGCGCCGGCTGGCCGGCGACGCCTCGTTCCGCCGCTACGACCGGCTGGCCGCCGACCACCGCCGCGCCGTGCTGATGGACGCCCCACCGCCGCAGGAGGACGTCCGCCCGTTCGTCCACATCGCCCGCCACCTGGCCGGTCTCGGCTACAGCGCGCCCCGCCTGCTGGCGGTCGACGCCGAGGCCGGACTGCTGCTGCTGGAAGACCTGGGCGACGACACCTTCACCCGGCTGCTGGCCACCGGCGTCGCCGAAGCCTCGCTCTACGGCCTGGCCATCGATCTGCTGATCGACCTGCACGGCCGGGGGGCGGCCGCCATCCCGGCCGGACTGGCCCCCTATGACGATCCGCGGCTGCTGACCGAGGCCCTGCTGCTGAGCGATTGGTACATCCCCGAAATGATCGGCGGTCGCCTGCCCGAGGCCGAGCGCGAGGCCTATGCCGGGCTGTGGCGGGAGCTCTTCCCGCTGGCCCGGGCGGTGCCCGACAGCCTGGTCCTGCGCGACTTCCATGTCGACAACCTGATGCGCCTGGAAGGCCGCCCCGGCATCGCCGCCTGTGGCGTCTTGGACTTCCAGGACGCGGTGGCCGGTCCCCTCACCTACGACCTGATGTCGCTCCTGGAGGACGCCCGGCGCGACATCGATCCGTCCCTGGTGGCCGCCATGCGGGCGCGCTACCTGGCCGCCTTCCCCCGGCTTGACGCCGCGGCCTTCGATCTGTCGTGGCGGGTGTTGGCGGCACAGCGCCATGCCAAGGTGATCGGCATCTTCACGCGGCTGGCCCGGCGCGACGGCAAACCGATCTACCTGCAGCACATTCCGCGGGTGTGGCGCCTGCTGGAGGCGGCCCTCGACCATCCGCAGCTGGCCGGGCTGGCCGCCTGGCTGGACCGGGTGCTGCCGCACGGGCGGCGCGGCGTGCCGCAACCATGACAGCCGGGCCGAGCCACGCGATGATCCTCGCCGCCGGCCTCGGGCTGCGCATGCGTCCGCTCACCCTGACCCTGCCCAAGCCGCTGATTTCGGTGGCCGGACGCTGCATGCTCGACCGCGTGCTCGATCACCTGGACCAGGTCGGCGTGGCCGACAAGGTGGTCAATGCCCATTGGCTGGGCGAGGCCATCCATCGTCATCTGGCCGGGCGGCCGGGGATTGCCATTTCCGACGAGGCCGTGCTGCTGGAAACCGGCGGTGGCGTCGCCCAGGCACTGCCGCAGCTGGGCGAGGCGGCCTTCTATGTCTGCAACGCCGATATCGTCTGGCAGAACGGCAGCGAACCGGCCCTGGCCCGGCTGGCCGCCGCCTGGGACGACCAGCGGATGGACGCCCTGCTGCTGCTGCAGTCGACCGCCACCGCCTTCGGCTACGCGGGGTCCGGCGACTTCCTGCTCGACGCCGACGGCCGAGCCCGCCGGCGGCCGGCCGCCGGGGTCAGCCCGCTGCTGTTCGCCGGGGTGCAGATCCTGCATCCGCGCCTGTTCGCCGGCTGCACCGTGACGCCGTTCTCGCTCAACCGGCTGTACGACCGGGCGGCCGCGGCCGGCCGCCTGTGCGGCCTGGTCCATGACGGCGCCTGGTACCACATCGGCACCCCGGCCGCGCTGGCCGAGGCCGAGAAAATCATCTCCCTCGCCACCCGCGACGGCGGGGGGAGAGGGTCGGGGTGAGGGGGGTGCCGGTGCAGCGCCACGGCTGCCCGAACAACCCTCACCCTCCCGCTGACGCGGGCCCCTCCCTCTCCCACTGCGTGGGCGAGGGGCTATCATGAACGTCTTCACCATCCCCTCCGGCGAGAGCTTCGTCGACGCCTTGGCCGGCCGGCTGCTGGTGGAAACCGCCGGCGATCCGCTGGCGCTGTCGGGCATGCTGGTGCTGCTGCCGACCCGCCGCGCCTGCCGCGCGCTGCGCGAGGCCTTCCTGCGCGCCTCCGGCGGGCGGCCGCTGCTGCTGCCGCGGACCCAGCCGCTGGGCGATGCCGACGAAGACGAACTGGGCCTGGCCGACGGGCTCGAACTGCCGCCGGCGGTGCCCAAACTGCACCGCCAGCTGCTGCTGGCCCGCCTGATCATGGCCATCGGCAGCGGCCGCGGCGGCCGCCCGCCGCAAGCGGAGCAGGCGGCGCGGCTGGCGGCCGAGCTGGGCCGCCTGCTCGACCAGGTGCAGACCGAGGGCCTCGGCTTCGACCGTCTGGCCCGCCTGGTGCCCGAGGACTACGCCGCCCATTGGCAGATCACCCTCGACTTCCTCGCCATCCTTACCGAGCACTGGCCGCAGATCCTGGCCGAACAGGGCTGGATGGACGGCGCCCTGCGCCGCAACCGGCTGCTCGAAGCGCAGGCGGCGGCCTGGGAAGCAGCGCCGCCGGCGTTTCCGGTGATCGCCGCCGGCTCCACCGGCAGTGTCCCGGCCACCGCCCGCCTGCTGTCGGTGGTCGCCCGGCTGCCGCAAGGCCGGCTGGTGCTGCCGGGGCTCGACAAGCAGCTCGACGCCGCCGACCGCGCCGCCCTCGACCAGACCCATCCGCAATACGGGCTGATGCAGCTGCTGGACCGCCTCAACTTGGAGCCCGAGGCGGTGGCCGAGTGGCCGGACTGCCGGGAGAGCCCGCGCCGCTGGCTGGTGGCCGAGGCGATGCGGCCGGCCGCCACCAGCGAGCGCTGGCGCCACCTGACCCGCCGCGACACCGGCGCCGCCCTGGCCGGTGTGCACCGCCTGGACTGCCCCGGCCCGCGCGAGGAAGCCGGCGCCATCGCCCTGATCCTGCGGGAAGCCCTGGAGACCGCGGGCCGCACCGCCGCCCTGGTCACCCCGGATCGCGGCCTGGCCCGCCGGGTGGCCGCCGAGCTGCGCCGTTACGATATCGAAATCGATGATTCGGCGGGCCGGCCGCTCGATCTGACCCCGCCCGGCGCCTTCCTGCTGCTCACCGCGCAGATGGTGGCCGAGGACTTCGCCCCCCACGCCACCCTGGCCGCCCTGAAGAATCCGCTGGCCGGCGGCGACATGGCGGCCGGCGCCTTCCGCGCCCAGGTCCGGCGGCTGGAACGAGCCGCCCTGCGCGGACCGCGACCCGGCCCGGGCATCGCCGGCCTGATCGCCGCGGTCGGGACGCGCCGGGACCTCGCCGCCTGGCTGGACAATCTGGCGGCGGCGGCGGCCCCGCTGATCGCGCAGATGCGCCGGCCGGCGGCGCCCCTGGCCGATCTGCTGCGAGCCCATATCGCCTTCGCCGAGCGCCTGGCCGACGACGACCGCGAGGCCGGAGCCGCCCGCCTGTGGCGCGGCGACGCCGGCGAGGCGGCGGCCGGGCTGGTGGCGGATCTGGCCGCGGCGGCCGACGCCCTGCCGCCCCTGGCCGGACATAGCTATCCCGGCCTGCTGCGGGGATTGATGGCCGCCGTCGTGGTGCGGCCGAGCTGGGGCGGACATCCGCGCCTGGCCATCTGGGGACCGCTCGAGGCCCGGCTGCAGCATGCCGACCTGTTGGTCCTGGGCGGCCTCAACGAAGGGGTGTGGCCGCCCGAAACCACCGCCGACCCGTGGATGAGCCGGCCGATGCGCCAGGATTTCGGGCTGCCCCTGCCGGAGCGCCGGATCGGCTTGGCGGCCCACGACTTCGCCCAGGCCTTCACGGCGCCACAGGTGGTGCTGACCCGTGCGGCGCGGGTCGAGGGCACGCCGACGGTGCCGTCGCGCTGGCTGCTGCGCCTCGACGCGGTCCTGCGCGCCTGCGGCGGTCCGACCGACTGGCCGCAAGGGGACTGGCTGGCCTGGCATGACGGGCTCGACCGGCCGGCACGGCTGCTGAAGACGGCACCGCCGATGCCGCGGCCGCCGCTGGCGGCGCGGCCGCGCCAACTGTCGGTCACCGCGGTCGAGACCTGGATGCGTGACCCCTATGCCATCTATGCGGCGAAGATTCTCAAGCTGACCGCCCTCGAGCCGATCGACGCCGATCCCGGCGCCGCCGACTACGGCAGCTTCGTCCATGCCGCCTTCGATGCCTTCCTCAAGGCCCATCCGGCCGGTCCGCTGCCGCCCGACGCCCTGGCCCTGTTGCTGGGGCTGGGACGGGCCAGTTTCGGCGAGGCGCTGGCCCGTCCCGGGCTATGGGCCTTCTGGTGGCCGCGCTTCGAGCGGGCCGCCGCCTGGTTCGTCGCCCATGAGGCGACCCGCCGCGACCAGCTGACCGAGGCCTGCAGCGAGCTGTCCGGGGCGATCGAACTGAGCGGACCGGGCGGACCGTTCCGCATTACCGCCAAGGCCGACCGCATCGACCGGCTGGCCGATGGCAGCCTGGCCATCATCGACTACAAGACCGGCGAGCCACCCAAGGCCAAGGAGGTGGCGGCCGGCTTCGCCCCGCAGCTGCCGATCGAGGCGGCGATCGCCGGCCTTGGCGGCTTCCCCGGCATCGCCGAGCGGACGGTCAGCCGCCTG
Organism: uncultured Telmatospirillum sp.; assembly: GCA_903858635.1. Taxonomy (GTDB): domain Bacteria; phylum Pseudomonadota; class Alphaproteobacteria; order Rhodospirillales; family Magnetospirillaceae; genus DUZF01. The sequence goes on from CAIOJO010000034.1 coordinate 6,316, forward strand.
CTGTATTGGCGCCTGGGCGGGGCCGAGGGCGGGGCCGAGCGCTCGGCCGGCGACGACCCGGCCGGCCTGGCCGAGCGGGCGCTGGCCGGCCTGACCCGGCTGATCCGCACCTTCGACGACCCCGACACCCCCTATGCCGCCCGACCGCATCCGGAACATGCGCCGAAATACAGCGATTACCTGCATCTGGCCCGGGTCAAGGAATGGCTGAGCGGCGAGGAGGGAGACGAATGACCCTGTCCGTCCCCACCGTCGATCCGGTCACCCCGCAGCGCCGCGCCGCCGATCCCGGCAGCTCGGTATGGGTCGCCGCCTCGGCCGGCACCGGCAAGACCAAGGTGCTGACCGACCGGGTGCTGCGCCTGCTGCTGGGCGGCACGCCGGCCGATCGCCTGCTGTGCCTGACTTTCACCAAGGCGGCGGCGGCCGAGATGGCCAACCGCATCGCCCTGCAGCTGCGCGACTGGGCCACCGCCGAGGACAGGACTCTGAGCGATCGGCTGGCCGAGCTGCTGGATGCCACCCCCGACGCCGCCACCCTGACCCGGGCCCGGCGGCTATTCGCCCAGGTGCTCGACGTGCCGGGCGGCATGCGGATCGAGACCATCCACGCCTTCTGCCAATCGCTGTTGCGCCGTTTTCCGCTGGAAGCCGGCCTCGCCCCGCATTTCGGCGTGATGGACGAACGCGATGCGGGCGAACTGCTGACCGCCGCCCGCGAGGAGGTCCTGGCCGCCGCCCGCCGGGGCGCCGAGGCAGCGGGGGAGGCGGAGGACGGTGGCGCGGCCGCGCTGGCGGCCGCCCTGGCGGTGGTCACCGGCGCGGTGCATGAGAGCAATTTCCCACCCCTGATGGCCGCCCTGGTCGGCGAGCGCGGCCGCCTCGGCGCCCTGTTCGAGCGTCATGGCGACGACCTGGCGGCCGAGGTCTATCGGCGGCTTGGCCTGCAACCGGGCAGCACCGCCGCGGCGATGATCGCCGCCGCCTGCGCCGACTCCGCCTTCGACCTGGCCGGCTGCCGCAAGGCGATCCGAGCCCTGGCCGGCGGCAAACCGACCGACCAGACCCGCGCCGGGCTGATGGAATCCTGGCTGGCCGCCGCCCCCGAGCAACGGGCCATCGCCCAGTGGCGCAAGGCCTTCCTGACCAAAGAAGGCCAGGTTCTGGAACGACTGGCCACCAAGGATGTCGAGGCCGCCGCGCCGGGCACCCTGGAGGTCCTGGCCGCCGAGGCCAGCCGGCTGGCCCTGTTGGCCGACCGGTTGCGCGCCCTGGGCACCGCCAAGGCCACCTCCGCCCTGCTGCGCCTCGGGGCGGCGATCCTTAGCGTATACGAACGGGCCAAGACCGACCGTGCCCTGCTCGACTATGACGACCTCATCCATCTGACCATTGCGCTACTGGAACGACCGGGTGGACCGAGCTGGGTGCTCTACAAGCTGGACGGCGGCATCGACCATCTGCTGATCGACGAGGCGCAGGACACCAATCCCGACCAATGGCGGGTGGTCCGCGCCCTGGCCGATGAATTCTTCGCCGGTCAAGGCCGCCGCGAAGGACGCACGGTGTTCGCGGTGGGCGACGCCAAGCAATCGATCTACAGCTTCCAGCGCGCCGATCCGCGCGAATTCGAGGCGATGCGCGGGCGGCTTGCCACGGCGGTGCCGGCTGCCGGCGGCCGCTGGGACGAGGTGGCGCTGGCGGTGTCGTTCCGCTCGGCTCCGGCGGTGCTGCAGGCGGTCGATCGGGTGATCAACACCCCGGCCGGCGGCAATGGCGTGGTCGGCGCCGGCGAGACGGTGCAGCATCTGGCCTGGCGCGAGGGCGCCGCCGGCCTGGTTGAACTATGGCCGCCGACCACGCCGCGCCCGCTCGACGAGCCGGAAGCCTGGAAGCCGCCGGTGGAACGGGTCAAGGGGGACAGTCCGCGGGCCCGCCTGGCCCGCCTGGTGGCCGGCCGCATCGAGGCGATGGTCAAGGGCGGCGAGGCGCTGCGCTCGAAGGCGCGGCCGATCCGCGCCGGCGACGTCCTGGTGCTGGTCCGCCGGCGCAACGCCTTCGTCGAGGAGCTGGTGCGCGAACTGAAGGGGCTCGGCATCGGCGTCGCCGGGGCCGACCGCATGGTCTTGACCGAACAGCTGGCGGTGATGGACCTGATGGCCCTGGCCAATGTCCTGTTGTTGCCGGAAGACGACCTGACCCTGGCCACCGTGCTCAAGGGGCCGTTGGTCGGCTTGTCGGAAGAGGCGCTGTTCAGCCTGGCCTGGGACCGCCCGGGCAGCCTGTGGGAGACCTTGCGCCAACGCTCCGGCGAGGCACCCTACGATGCCGCCTGGCACTGGCTGTCCGGCCTGTTGGCGATGGCCGACCGCATGCCGCCGCACGACCTGTTTGCCCATATCCTGACCGGCCGGGTCGGCGAGGCCGGCGGCAAGGCCCGGCTGCTGGCCCGGCTGGGACCGGACGCCGAGGATCCGCTCGACGAGTTCATGACCCTGACCCTCGCCTACGAGCGACTGCATCCGCCATCGCTGCAGGGATTCCTGCGCTGGTTGGAGGAAGGCGGGGTGGAGATCAAGCGCGACCTCGAACCGGGCCGCCTCGATGCGGTGCGCATCATGACGGTGCATGGGGCCAAGGGCCTGCAGGCCCCCATCGTGTTCCTGCCGGACACCCTGCAGGCGCCGCAGAAATCGCCCACCCTGCTGTGGCTGGATGACGCCGCGCCGTTCCCGCTGTGGCCGCCCAAGGCCGAGGACCACGACGCCCGCTGCCGCGCCGCCCGCGACACGGCCAATGCACGGCGGGACCAGGAATACCGCCGCCTGCTCTATGTGGCGATGACCCGGGCCGAAGACCGGCTGATCGTCTGCGGCTGGGCGACCCGGCGGCCGGCGCCTGCGGCCTGCTGGTACAACCTGGTGCAGGACGCCCTGGCGCCGCATGGCGAAGTGGTCGAGGACAGCTTCCTGGCGAGCCGGCCCGATGCCGACGGCAGCACGATCCTGCGGCTGGCCAGTCCGCAGAGCGCGCCGCCCGAAGCCGACCGCGCGCCGCCCGGCCGCGCCGCCGCTGCGCCACCGCCGGCCTGGCTGCGGCGGCCACCGCCAGCCGAGCCCGCCCCGCCGCGGCCGTTGGCCCCATCGCGCCCCGACGAGGTGCCGCCGGTCCGCTCGCCGTTGGGCGGTGACGGCGGGGCGCGGTTTCGCCGCGGGCGTCTGATCCACCGGCTGATGCAGTCGTTGCCCGATCTCGAGCCGGCGGCGCGGGCGACGGCGGCGGCGCGCTTCCTCGGCCGTCCGGCCTGGGGGTTGGCCTATGCCGAGCAGGCGCAAATCGCCGCCGAGGTGGCCGCCGTGCTGGCCGATCCGTCATTCGCGCCGCTGTTCGGTCCGGGCAGCCAGGCCGAAGTGCCGGTGGTGGGGCTGGTGGGCGAGCGCGTGGTGTCCGGCCAGGTCGACCGCCTGCTGGTCACCGCCGACGAGGTCCTGGTGATCGACTACAAGACCGACCGGCCGCCCCCCGCCGCGGCAGATGCGGTGCCGGCTGTCTATCTGCGGCAGATGGCTGCCTATCGGGCGGCCCTGGCCTGCGTCTATCCCGGGCGGCGGGTGCGTTGCGCCCTGCTGTGGACCGACGGGCCCCGCCTGATGCCCCTCGACGGCCACCGCCTGGATGACCTGCTGGGCTGAAGAAGGCCCTTGCCGGACGGCAAATTCGGCCCACATCGATGGGTGGAACCGCCCGCCTTGACGCCACGCCGGCGCTTAACCTAGAGTCGTCGGCTCGACAACGGCACGGCATGAGGCCGCAATACTTGAGGTGAATGCACATGAAGCAAGTGACCGATACCTCGTTCGACACCGACGTCCTCAAGGCCGATGGCGCCGTCCTCGTCGACTTCTGGGCCGAATGGTGCGGTCCCTGCCGGCAGATCGCCCCGGCCCTCGAGGAACTGTCGAAGGACCTGGCCACCAAGGTGACCGTGGCCAAGATCAATATCGACGAGAACCCGTTGACGCCCGGCAAATACGGGGTGCGCGGCATTCCCACGCTGATGATCTTCAAGGACGGCCAAGTGGCGGCCACCAAGATCGGCGCCCTGCCCAAGAGCAAGCTCTACGAATGGGTCGAATCGGTGGTGTAGAGTCCCGCGCCAGCCCTAAATCGGAAATTCACCACCAAGCGCCCGCCTTTGGCGGGCTACACCAAGCCACCCTGCCGGTGGAAAAACACCGATCCTTGTTTTCATCGCACCCGGTGATGACGACGTCTTGGTGAAGCCCGCCATCGGCGGGCCTTGGTGTCTTGGTGGTTAAAACTCTTGCTCTACCCGTTTTCCGCCAGCACGGCCCCGGCCAGGTAGAGGCTGCCGCAGATCAGCAGGCGGTCGGCCGAGGCCAGGGCGGACACCGCCTCACCGAGGCTGGTGGCCGGTTGGGCCTGGATGCCGGCGGCGGCGGCCACCGCCGCCACCTGCGCGGCCGGCAGGGCATTGGCCTCGCCCGGAATGGTCACCGCCGCCAGCCGGCGCACCCGGGGCGCCAGCGGTTCGAGGAAACCGTGGCTGTCCTTGCTGGCCAGCATGCCGACCACCAGATCGAGCGGCCGATCCCGCCAGCGGGCCGCCGCAAAATCGGCCAGGATCTGCCCGGCCGCCGGATTGTGGCCGCCGTCCAGCCACAACTCACCGCCGGGTGGCAGCAGCGCCGGCAGCGGGCCACGGGTCAGCCGTTGCAGGCGGGCCGGCCACTCGGCCCGCCGCAGGCCTTCGGCGATATCGAACGACGGCAGCGCGCCGCCGATCCGGCCCAACACACAGGCCGCGGCGACGGCCAGCCCGGCATTGCCGATCTGATGCGCCCCGGCCAGGGCCGGCCGCGGCAGCGCCATGGTCTGCCCGGCCATGCTGAACAGCATTCCCTCATCCTGCTCGGCCACCGTCCAGTCGCGGCCTTCCACCAGCAACGGCGCGCCGATGGCGGCCGCCCGCTCGGCGATGACCGCCAGGGCCGGGGCCTCCTGGCGGGCCGACAGGCAGGGAACCCCGGGTTTGAGGATGCCGGCCTTTTCGGCGGCGATCAGTTCCAGGCGGTCGCCGAGGAAGGCCTGATGGTCGAGCGAGATCGGCGTCAACAGGGTCAGCGCCGGGCGTTCGATCACATTGGTGGCGTCGAAGCGGCCGCCGAGCCCGGTTTCCAACAGGCAGAGATCGGCCGGATGGCGGGCGAAGGCGAGGAAGGCGGCGGCGGTGGTCACCTCGAAGAAGGTGATCGGCCGGCCGCTGTTGACCATCTCACATTCGGCCAGGATGGCGGCCAGCTCGGCCTCGTCGATCAGCGCTCCGGCCAGGCGGATGCGTTCGGCGAAGCGCACCAGATGCGGCGAGGTATAGACATGGGCCCGGCCGCCGGCGGCCTCCACCATGGCGCGCAGATAGGCCAGGGTGGAGCCCTTGCCGTTGGTCCCGGCGATATGCACCACCGGCGGCAGGCGGCGTTCCGGATGGCCGAGCGCCGCCAGCAGCCGCAGGACGCGGTCGAGGGCCAGATCGATGACCTTGGGATGCAGTCCGGTCAGCCGCGCGAGAACGGCGTCATACACTCGTGTCGGCCTCGAATTCGTCACCGAAGTGGTCCGGGGTGTCGACCGGCAACGCCAACAGCTGGCCGGCCGGCCCGCGATGGCGCAACAGACCGAGCAGGCGGCCCAAGGTTTCCGTCAGCTTGGCGCGATGCACCACCATGTCGACCATGCCGTGGTCGAGCAGGTACTCGGCTCGCTGGAAACCCTCCGGCAGCTTCTCGCGGATGGTGGTTTCGATCACTCGCGCCCCGGCGAATCCGATGATCGCACCCGGCTCGGCGATGTGGATGTCGCCCAGCATGGCGAAGGAGGCGGAGACGCCTCCGGTGGTCGGGTCGGTCAGCAACACGATATAGGGCAGGCCCTTGTCCTTGACCTTGTCGACCGCCACCGTGGTACGGGCCATCTGCATCAGGCTGAGGATGCCTTCCTGCATGCGGGCGCCGCCCGAGGCGGGAATGATCAGCAGCGCCGCGTCCTGCAGGACCGCCAGTTCGGCCGCGGCGACGATGCCGTCGCCGACCGCCATGCCCATCGAGCCGCCCATGAAGGCGAAGTTGAAGGCCGCCACCACCGCGGCCGTGCCGCCGATCCGCCCGTGGGCGACGACGATGGCGTCATGCTCGGCGGTCTTCGCCTGGCTGTCCTTGAGGCGGTCGACATAGCGCTTGCTGTCGCGGAACTTCAGCGGGTCGACCGGGCCCTTGGGCAGTTCGATGCGCTGCCAGCTGGCGCCGTCGAACAGCATATCCAGCCGTGCCTTGACGCCAAGCCGCATGTGATGGTCGCAATGCGGGCAGACCGACAGGGTCTTGGCGAGGTCGCGGTGAAAGATCATGTGGCCGCATTGCGGGCATTTGTCCCACAGATTGTCCGGCACCTCGCGCGGGCGGACCAGGCTCTGGATCTTCGGGCGGACGAAATTGGTCAGCCAGTTCATTGCGGCAAGCTCCCTTGCGGCTTGGAGCAGAGGCCGGCGGCAAGCTCGGCAACCAGGCCCAGCACGTCGTCGACCAACCCCGGCCCCGCCTTGCCATTGGCGTCGAGACCGGCGGCCAGCCGTTGCACGATGGCCGATCCGACCACCGCCGCATCGGCCACGCCAGCGACTTCGGCCACCTGTCGGGCGGTCTTCAGACCGAAGCCGACCGCCACCGGCAGGCTGGTATGGCGGCGCAGACGGCTGACCGCGCTGGCGATGGCGTCCTGGCTGGCCGAGGCGGTGCCGGTGACGCCGGTGATCGACACGTAGTAGACGAAGCCGGAGGCCTGGCGCAGCACCACCGGCAGGCGGGCCTCGTCGGTGGTCGGCGCGGTGAGGAAGATGAAGTCGATGCCCTGGGCCCGGGCCGGCGCCGCCAGCTCCTCGGCCTCCTCGGGGGGCAGGTCGACGATGATCAGGCCGTCCACCCCGGCCGCCGCCGCCTCGCCGCAGAAGGCGGCGACGCCGTGGCTGTAGATGGGATTGTAATAGCCCATCAGGATGATCGGGGTGGCCGCGTCCTTGCTCCGGAAGCGGCGCACCATGTCCAGGGTCGAGGCCAGGGTCGCTCCCGCCGCCAAGGCACGCTGCGAGGCCAGCTGGATGGCCGGGCCATCGGCCATCGGATCGGAGAACGGCATGCCGAGCTCGATCAGGTCGGCCCCGGCCGCCGGCAGCCCGTCGAGGATCGCCTGGGCGGTGGCGGCATCCGGATCGCCGGCGGTGACGAAGGTGACCAGCCCGGCGCGGCCGGCGCCCTTCAAGGCGGCGAAGCGGGCGGCGATGCGGCTCACGACAGGTCTCCAGCAAGGGTCTGGCCGGCGGCGCCGAGGGCCTTGGCCACCGTCGCCACATCCTTGTCGCCGCGCCCCGACAGCGAGACCACCATCACATGCTCGGGCCCCAGCCCCTTGGCCACGGTCTTCGCATAGGCGATGGCATGGGAGGATTCGAGGGCCGGGATGATCCCTTCCAGGCGGGTGGTCAGCAGAAACGCCTCAAGGGCCTGGTCGTCGGTGGCCGAGACATATTCGACACGGCCGATGTCGTAGAGCCAGGCATGTTCGGGCCCCACCCCGGGATAGTCGAGGCCGGCCGAGATGGAATGGGCCTCGGTGATCTGACCGTCCGCCGTCTGCAGCAGATAGGTGCGGTTGCCGTGCAGCACGCCGGGCCGGCCGCCCTGCAGCGAGGCGGCATGCTGGCCGCTGGACAGTCCGTGTCCGGCCGCCTCGACACCGATGATGCGCACCTCGCTGTCGTCGAGGAACGGGTGGAACAGGCCCATGGCATTGGAGCCGCCGCCGATGCAGGCCACCAGCGAATCGGGCAGGCGGCCCTCGGCCTCGAGGATCTGCGCCTTGGCCTCCTCGCCGATGACCGTCTGGAAATCGCGCACCATCATCGGATAGGGATGCGGGCCGGCGACCGTTCCGATCATGTAATAAGTGTCGTCGACATGGGAAACCCAGTCGCGCATGGCATCGTTCATGGCGTCCTTGAGGGTCGCGGCGCCCGCCGTCACCGGCTTGACCTCGGCCCCCAGGAGTTTCATGCGGTAAACGTTGGGCGCTTGCCGCTCGATGTCGGTGGCGCCCATGTAGATGACGCAGTCGAGGCCGAACAGGGCGCAGACGGTGGCGGTGGCGACGCCGTGCTGGCCCGCCCCGGTTTCGGCGATGATGCGGGTCTTGCCCATCCGCTTGGCCAACAGCGCCTGACCGACGCAGTTGTTCACCTTATGCGCCCCGGTGTGGTTGAGGTCTTCCCGCTTCAGATAGATCTTGGCGCCGCCGAAAGCCTCGGTGAGACGACTGGCGAAATAGAGCGGGCTGGGCCGGCCGACATAGGTCTTCAGGTATTGCCGCAGCTGAGCGGTGAAGGCGGGATCGGCCTTGGCCTCGCCATAGGCCTTCTCGACCGCGAGAATCAAGGGCATCAGCGTCTCGGCGACATAGCGTCCGCCGAAGATGCCGAAATGTCCGCTGTCGTCCGGTCCGGCGCGAAGGGTGTTCTTGCTTTGCATCAAACGATCGGGTCCTCGAAAGGCCGCTAATAAAGCACAAACAACCGGCGATGCGCAGCGGTTTTCCGCCAGACCGTAGGCCAGCCACGGGCTTGCCGACCGGCTATGGCGATGCCGGCCGGGCCGATGACGGATGTAATAACATGACATGTGTCATGAAGACTTGGCTCGTATCATCATGGGCACATCATAAACACAGCTTTCGCGGGCATGTCTCCAAGAGAGATGACTGCTTTCTGCCATATGTTCCAACGTAACTCATTTGTAGATGCGTTATTAGCATGACACCTATGATGTTACACGTTGTGATTCATTCTTCCTCCCCAGATATACGCCTGTAATATGCGATCAGGTGCGTCAGTCGGCCGATATCGCCCAGGCGGCCGCCACCGAAGCGGATGACGCCAACGGCAAGATCGCCGGCCTGGCCCAAACCGCGCAACGCATCGGCGAAGTGGTCGCCCTGATCGACAGCATCGCCTCGCAGACCAATCTGCTGGCGCTGAACGCCACCATCGAGAGCGCTCGGGCCGGCGAAGCCGGCAAGGGCTTCGCCGTAGTGGCCCATGAGGTGAAGAACCTGGCCGGCCAGACCGGGCGGGCCACCGGCGATATCGGCCAGCAGATCGCCGCGGTGCAGCAGGAGAGCCGGGCCGCGGTGACGGCGATCAAGGGAATCGGCGACACCATCGGCCGCATCAACGCCGTCTCCATCACGGTCGCCGGGGCGGTGGAGCAACAGGGCGCGGCGACCGCCCTGATCTCCCAGAACGTCGAGCAGGCCTCCCGAGGGACCCGCCGGGTCGCCGCGAATATCGCCGATGTCGCCCGCGCCGCCAGCGAGACCGGCCGCATGGCGCATGAGCTGTTCCAGGCGGCGAACGGGCTGCGAGCCGAAACCGAAACCCTCGAGCACGAGGTGGAGCAGTTCCTGGCCGGCGTCAGAGAGGCGTAAGAGGCCGCCGCGGTGGCGGGCGGGGCCTCATTCTATCCGTCATTGCCGGGCTTGACCCGGCAATCCATGGATCCCCGGATCAAGTCCGGGGATGACGAGAAAAGAAAGTGATTGGATAGGCCGGCGTTGCGTCGGAGTCGTTCGCTCGGGGGAATAGGCCCCTAGGGCTTTCCTTTCGCTGCCGCAATGAATTGCCGGATCAGCTCGGGGTCCTTGACGCCGGGCGCCGTCTCGACGCCCGACGAGACGTCCACCGCCTTGGCCCCCGACCGCCGGATCGCTTCGCCGACATTGGTCGCCGTCAGGCCTCCGGCCAGCATCCATGGGCAGGGCCAGCGGCGTTCCTTGAGGATGCTCCAGTCGAAGCTGGCGGCATTGCCCCCTGGACGTTCGGCGGCGGCGGGCGCCTTGCCGTCGAACATCAGCCAGTCGGCCACCGCGGTATAATTCTCGGCCAGGGCCAGATCGTCCGCCGTGGCGACACCCACCGCCTTGATCACCGGCATGCCGTATTCCAGGCGCAGCCTTTCCACCCGTTCCGGCGGTTCATTGCCGTGCAGCTGGAAGAAATCGAGGCGGACATGGTTCATCACCGCGTCCAGCAGGGCATCCTCGGGGTCGACGAACAGGCCGACGCGGCGCACCCCGTCGGGCACGAACTGCAACAGCTCGGCCGCCCGCTCGAGCGACACGGCGCGCGGGCTCTTGTCGAAGAACACCACGCCCACCAGGTCGGCGCCGCCCTCGATGGCGGCCTCCATCGATTCTTCGTCGGTCAACCCACAGATCTTCACCAGGATCGGTTTGGACATCAGCCGGTAGCCTCCAGTTCTTCTCGGATGCGTCGAGCAGCGGCGGCCGGATCGGCGGCGGCGGTGATCGGGCGGCCGATCACCAGCAGGTCGGCCCCCTTGGCGATCGCCTCGGCCGGGCCGAGGACGCGCTTCTGGTCGTTGGCCGCCGCCCAGGCCGGCCGGATCCCCGGGATGACCAGCCGCATGGCCGGGCCGAGCTGGGCGCGCAGGGCCTCGACCTCATGCGGCGAGCACACCACCCCGTCGACGCCGGCCTCCTGGGCCAGGCCGGCCAGGCGCTTGACCTGGTCGAGCACGGCGCCGGCGACGCCGATGCCGGGCAGTTCCGCTTGGCCCATGCTGGTCAGCACGGTGACCGCCAGGATGGCCGGGCGGTCCACTCCCCACTGGGCCGCCGCCTCGCCGGCGGCGTCCAGCGCCGCCCGCATCATCTCAATGCCCCCCGCGGCATGCAGGGTGGTCATGGCGGGAGCGAGACGCACCGCGCCACGGATGGCTCCGGCGACGGTGTTGGGAATGTCGTGGAACTTCAGGTCGAGAAACAGCGGCAGGCCGGCCGCGGCGACGGCGCGCACGCCGTCCGGCCCGTTGGCGGTGAAGAATTCGAGGCCGAGCTTGAGACCGCCGACCAGGCCGCCGAGGCGGCGGCCAAGGGCCAGCGCGGCTTCCGTCTCGGTGGTGTCGAGGGCGCAGAAAACCGGGTTTTTCATGATGGCGGCAAGGGCAACTCGGGAGTGGTGGGGACCGGGGTGGGCGGGACGGCAGTGGTGGCGGGGGCCTGGGCGCGCAAGGCGTCAAGCTCGCGTTGCAGCGTGTCGGCCCGTTTGCCGTGCCGGCGGGCGGCCCGCCGATGGCCGAGGCCACGGGCCAGGGCGAGGAGGAAACCGGCCAGGAAACCGGCCAGCAGCGGCAGCAAGACGGCGAGAAATGCCGGCAGGGCCAGGCCTTCGTCGAAGGGCCACAGGCCGACGGTCATCGTCTGGCGATTGGACAGGGCGAACAGAACCACCAGGATGGCCAGCGGCAGGCCGATCAGCCAGGACAACAGCCTCATCTCTCAACAGTCCTTCCGGCGCCGGGCGTCCGCAGCCCTGGAGCTTGGCCTATTTGCCGGTATTCAGCCGCTCGCGCAACTGTTTGCCGGTCTTGAAGAAAGGCACCGCCTTCTCGGACACGTCGACGGACTGGCCGGTCCGCGGGTTGCGGCCCTGGCGGGCGTCGCGGCGTTTCACCGAAAAGGCGCCGAAGCCGCGCAACTCGACCCGGTCGCCACGCGCCAGGGCAGCGGCGATCTCATCGAAGATGGTGGTGACGATGCGCTCGACGTCGCGTTGGTAGAGATGCGGATTGAGCTCCGCCAAACGGGCGATTAGCTCCGACTTTGTCATGGCGCTGGTGGCTCCTGCCCGTTAATCGAGTCGTCGTCGACAGCGCATGAGCCTGCCAAAGCAAGGCCTGACCGTCAAGATAAGCCTTTCAGATATCTCGATTTTTAGGGGGAAATGAGATTTGGCGGGAGGGAAACGCCTGCCCGGAGGCAGGCGCTACCATTCTCTCGTCACCCTCGGGCTTGACCCGAGGGTCCATGGATTGCCGGGTCAAGCCCACGGCTGTCCGGCACGGGGTTTGCTTCATACTCCGTCCCAGATGAATTCGATCTGGGCGGGATTGGCCGGCTGTCTTGGCGGAGGCCTGCGCAGATGATCGATGCGTCGGCAGTGCA
>CAIOJO010000035.1 GCA_903858635.1 uncultured Telmatospirillum sp.
CCGTCGCGGCCCAGCCGCTCGCGAAAGAAGGGCTGCAGATTGTGGAAGGGCAGCCCGTCCAGGCGGGCCGGGTCGAGACCGCCGAACCGGCAATTCTCGCGCAGCACCTCGTCATCGTGGCCGTTGTAACAGACCGCGCCGGTGTCGGGTTCGAGAAAGGCCAGGAAGGCGTCGAGCATCGCCGGGAAGGCGACGCCCCGCTCGTCGACCTGTGCCTGGGTGATGCCGGTCAGCTCGGTGATGTAGGGGCTGAGCCGGGGATTGAGGCGTGGCCGCACGAGCATTTGGAAGGCGGCGGTCTCGCGCCAGCCAGCGGCGATGTCGACGGCGACCGCCCCGATCTGGATGATCTCGCGGTACTCGCCCGGACCGCTCCAGTTGCGGGCGGCGGTTCCCGGCCAGGCGGTCAGTTCGAGGTCGAAGATGGCGATGACATTGCCCGGGAACATGGCTGCGGCGCCCCCCGGTCAGAACAGGTACTTGATGACCTGAAAGGATTCGGCGTAAGCCACGCCGATCCTCTGGCCATCGTTCTGGTGCTGATTGGTGAAGAACCGCAGCCACTTCTCGCCGATGCGGGTGTATTCGGATTCGTGGGCCATGATCGCCCGGCGCTTGACCTCGATGGTTTCGGTGATGTCGACGAAAATGTTGGCGCGGAAGACCTCGGAACTTTCGTAGTAGTTGCTGCGATACATCAGCAGCCGGGGAACGTGGCGGGCCGCGTTGATGGTGGCGCGGCTCAAATTACGGTGGTCGAGATGAACGTCGTCGTGCCAGTGGGTGTAGACCATTTCGATCTCGTGGCGATCGATCAGCTCGCGCACCCGCAGCACCAGTTCTTCGTTGAATTCCAGACGGTTGGTCGGCAGGTCAGTAACCGGGGCAAAAGCCCGGGCGGTCAGCCTGCGCAGCGGGCGGCGACGATGTCCTGGAGGGGCGGCACGGTGACGGCCGCGGCGCCGAGGCGGTCGCCCAGGTAATCCCAAAACGAAATGCCCAGCTTGCTGCAGGTCTTGACTAGGCTGAGGAAGGTGTCGCGGCAATCGCGTCCATCGTCGCTGTGGGTGGTGCCGCTGACCTTGCGGCGGATGACCTGGCATCGGATGTCGTTTTCCGAACCGTTGGTGTGCAGGGGAATTTCCGGGCGGTCGAGCACGCGCAACAGTTCGGGCCTGTTGGCGTGGAGCCGAGCCAGCAGGCGATCGAGGGTTTCGAAGCCGGTCCGGCGTTTGAAGAGGCGATCAAAGCGGGCCTTGAGCGCCGCCTTGCGGCGGGGGTCGGGGGCTTTGGCGTAGGCCTTGAGATCGGAGTAGAACCACCAGATCAGGGAGCGGACCCTCCTCTTGGCGGCAATGGCCACGGCGGTGAAGGTGTCGAGCTTGTGGACCAGCCTCTCGGCATGAACCCAGCACAGGGCGTGCAGGCCGATATTGAATTGGCCGGCGTCGTCGGACACGATGACGGCGTCCTTGAGGAAACCATGGGCGGAGACCGCGCCCCACAAGGCGCCTTCCGTGGCGACCATCACCGGGTCGGGATGGACTTCGAGCCCAGAGATACCGAGCTGATCGAGATGGGCGGTCCACGCCGCCTGGTCGGCGAAGTGGCGGGCCGGGTCCGCCACCAGCTTGGCGATGGTCTGAGCGGCAAGATTGCGGTCGCGCATGTAGGCGAAAGCCTGGTCGTTGAGCGCGTAGTCGGCATGGCCGGCCCGCAGCAGGCCGAGGAAATTGATCCGGCTTTTCGAGGTCGTGGTGGCAAAATAGGTGAAGTGGTCATTGCCCATCTGCGTGCAGAACCCGTTCTTGCCCTGATGGCGGGCGCCGGTGTCGTCCACCGAAATCCAGTCGGCATGGAGCAGGCCGGCCCGCAGCACCTCGCGGGCTTCGGCGACGAAGGCGCCCTTGTTGTCGTTGAGAATGCGCACGACCTGCCGCTTGGAGATGTCCAGGCCCAACCCCTGCAACAGCTCAACCAGGCGCGGCATCGTCGTCTGCCCCTGGTGATACTGGGCGAGAATGAACCGCTTCAGCTCCGGCCCATAATGGTCGCCGATCCCGGCCGGCAACGGCGCGATCACCGTGCGGCCGTCGGGCAACAGCCAGCGCTCACGCTGATAGCGCAGCACCCGGGCCTCGATCCTCAGGTCCTGGACCGTATAGCCCTCGTAGCCCTTGAACCGCGCATCCGGCGGAACGCCCTCGACCGCCACCACGCATTCTTCCACCGGCACCCGCGGCCGCTTGGGCCCGCGCCGCTTCTTCTTCCGATCCAGGCGCCTGGCCTTCTCCGCCGCCGTGTCCATGCCCGATGGCTTCGACGGCGGCTTGATGTCGGGTTTGCCCTTCAGCCCCTTCAGCCGGGCGATCTCATCGGCTTGCGCCGCCACCTTTTCTTCCAGAGCCGCCACCTTCTCCAGCAGCGCGATCACTAGCGCTCGCAGATCGCTGTCGGAAAGCTGGTCGATATCGGGAATGGCGCGGAGCTTTAGCATACCGCCATAGAATCACGCCAGATTCGCCGATTCAACCAAAGATGAGTCGACCCGCAAAAAATTTGCCCGGGCTTTTGCCCCGGTTACAGAACCTGCCAGTCGTTCGGGGCCCGGCTGCTGGCGCCACCGGCGGCTTTCCACATGTCGGATCGCGGTGTCGCGGAAGACCAGGTCGCCGGTCTCGGCCGGCTGCCAACCCCGGCACCGCCCATGCCGGTTTTCTGTTCTGCCGCTACTCGGGCCCCTAGTCGCGGTGACGCGGCGCGTCCGACTCGGCTGGTCCGGCCAGCCGAGCGGCGATTTCGGCCACCAATCCGGCCCAGTCGAGA
>CAIOJO010000036.1 GCA_903858635.1 uncultured Telmatospirillum sp.
ATGTCGCCTCGGGCGCGACGGCCGGGGTGACGGCGGCGCAAACCACCGCCAAGGCCGAGCCGGCCACCGCCGAACCGGCGGCGCCGGCCAAGGCCGAGGCGGCGGCACGGCGGCACGGGCCGGCGGCGCCGACCACCGTCGGCTTCCACATCCAGTTCGCCTTCAACTCGACGGCGATCCTTGCTCCGTCGCGGCCCTTCCTCGACCAGTTGGGCAAGGTGATGCAGGCTCGGCCCGACCTGGCCGTGGCGGTCGAAGGCCATACCGACGCGGTCGGCGGCGACGCCTACAACATGGAGCTGTCGAAGCGCCGCGCCGCCTCGGTCAAGGCCTATCTGGTGGAGACATGGAAGGTGGCGCCGGATCGGCTGGACGTGGAAGGCCGCGGCAAGAGCGAGCCGCTGGTGGCCGATCCCTATGCGCCGGAGAACCGCCGGGTGCAATTCCGGCCGCTGACCCGACCGGCTTCATGACAGCCCGAAAAACACCCGCAGCCGGTGCAACAGGTCATCGGCTGCCGGGTCCCGGGGCAAATCCCGCCGAGCGGCAGCGCTAAGCAGCCGCTCGCGGTTTGCCTGTTGCCGGCGGACCATCAGCTTGGCCAGTTCCTCCGCCAGTTCCGGCCGCCCCTGCAGAATCGGCTCCAGGTCTTCCTTGCGGATCTCGAAGGCGACGGCGTCGGTGGCAGCGATCACCGAGGCGGTACGCGGTTGGCCGGTCAGCAGAGAGATTTCGCCGAAGACCTGTCCCGGCAGCATGCGGTCCAGCATCACCGTGCCGTCTTCGCCCCAGACGTCGAGGGCGCCTTCGCTCAACAGGAACAATGAGCCGCCGGGTGCTCCCGCCTGCACCACGGCTTGCCCTTCGGCGAAATGCCGCGGCTGGGCCGCCGTCGCCAGATGGGCAATCTCGTCGGCGGCAAAATCGCCGAACAGCGGCAATCGCGCCAGCTGCTCGGCCAGGCCGACGGGCGCCGGTCGGCCGCTGCGGCGACCGAGCGCCACCTCCCGCTTGGGGTAGGCCGGAGCGAGGCCGGCCTGGCCGAGCTCCCGCATGATCGCCGCCAGGACGGCGTCGCGGCAGGCCGCATCGGCCGAGAACTCGGCCACCCAATAGCGAATGACATAGGCCACGCCGCGCTCGTCCACCCCTTCCAGCTGGGCCTGGGGCCGCGGCTCGGCAAGAACCTTGGGGCAGCCGAGGACGGCGGCCAGAAGGACGCGTTTGGCCTGCTCGACCGGCACGGCGGCATCCAAGGACAGGTGGATATTGGCGCGGTAGTGGGGTTCCGGGTAACTGAAATTGACGAAGCGGCTGCCGGCGATCAGCCCATTGGGAACCACCAGCGAGGTGTGGTCACGGGTGATCAGGCGGGTCGCCCGCCAATTGATCTCTTCCACCCGGCCGATCACATTGGGCGCCACCTCGACCCAGTCACCGGTGCGGTAAGGGCGCTCCAGATTGAGGGCGATTCCGGAAAACACGTCGGCGATCATGTTGCGCAGGGCGAAGCCGATCACCGCCACCGCCACGCCCGAGGTGGCGATCATGCCGCTGATCGGCTGCTCGAAGACGACGGCGACGATGGTTGCCACAGCGGCGCCGAAGAACAGGACGCGCACCAGATCATGCACCAGCCGTGGCGGCCTGCCGCCGTGATGCAGGGTCGCATAGCGGCGCAGAGCGGCATCGGCGATACCGGTGGCGACCCCGGCCAGGCCAAGCCAGCCGAGGATGCCGGCCAGATCGGCAATCACCGCAAGCAGCGGGTTGCCGGGCGGCAGGCCAAGCAGGCGAAGCACGGCCGCCATATGGGCCTGCCCAAGAAAGCCGGCCAGCGCGGCCAAGCCGGCAGCGACAATCGGTGCGCCCTTGCCCGGCCGCATGGTCGATCTCCCGCCAAGGGATCTGATCGGCATATGGAGGAAAACGACCTGGGGTGGAACCGATCTTGCGGGTTATACGGGGCCTCCGATGGCAGCGGCGGCAAACCGGCATCGCCTGTGAACCAGCCAACAGTCGGCGCTTTCGCGGGTCGCTAAGTTGGGCGCCATGAACGGTCGAGACAAGGATGTCCGACCAAACCCAGACAGGAGAGCACCCGATGAAAACCCGCACCTCGATCTTCGCCCTCGCCACCCTGATCGCCGCTTCCGCCGCCGTTCCCGCCATGGCCGGCGACTGGC
>CAIOJO010000037.1 GCA_903858635.1 uncultured Telmatospirillum sp.
AAATCCAAACAGATCCGAGATACACTCTGTTGGCATCGGGGAACTCCTCTGCATTGCGTTAAGTCTTTGTTGCAGAAGTATTTTCGCCGATTCAGAGCCCCGATGCACCTAAAGAGTGCGAGAAATGCGGGCTAGTCACGAGGCTGACGCCTCGTTCCGGGGGTCAAAATTTCGGATTGAGATAGCGCACTCCTGGAACGAGGCGAAGCCTCGTGACTGGGCCATTGAGGCCCCGCGGAGCTTTGGCGGAGCGAGCCAAGGGGCCGGATGGCCCGGCCCGGCGCCTGAGGGACAACCTTTATAAACTCTTCCTGAACTCTTCCAGCCAGGTGACGCGCTGGCGCAGCTGTTCGATGTCGTGGTCGAGCCAAGTCAACAGGGCCGCGTCCTCGTCGGCGCTGGCCTGGCGCAAGTCCTCGAGGCGCGACAGTTCCGAGTCGCAGACGTCGAGCAACATGTCGATCTGCCCGGCCTGGTCCTTCTGCTCGAGCAGATGCAGGAAGCGGAATTTCAGCGCCACCACAAGCTTGGTGAGGTCCGACGAAACCCGCAGTTTGGCGGTCAGCAGATTGCGCAATTCGCGCCGGCCGGCCTCGGTGATGGCCAACAGGGCGTCATCTTCCATGCCCTGGCCGTCGATCGCCTCGACCAGGGCTTCGTAGCGCAGAAGCTCAATGGAGGTGCCCATCAAATCGAGCGACGGGCCGATCACCCGGCTGCAGAAATGCCGGACCGATCCCGCCAGGTCGCTGTACCGCATCGGCCCGCGCGCAATGGTGCCCAACGCGCAAACGCGCACGGCTTCTTTGGGGGTCAAAGTGTGATCGGCAAACATGGCGGCAACCTCCGGGACGTCTCCCAGCTTCCGATAATAGGCGCAGCCGGGGCTTCCGTCCAGGATGGCCGGGCGTTTTGCTCGGAAATTAAACCGATGCCCCGTCCGCAGCGGCCTCAGGCCGCCTTCTGGAGGCCCAGCGTGCTCCAAACCTGGACCAGCGATGCCACCAGATGGTCCATCATCGCATCGTCGTGCAGGGGCGTCGGGGTGATGCGCAGGCGCTCGGCCCCTTTGGGAACGGTCGGGTAATTGATCGGCTGGACGTAGATGTTGTGCTGGCGCAACAGGTCGTCGGAGGCCTGCTTGCACAGGGCGGCGTCGCCCACCATCACCGGCACGATATGGCTGACCGAGGGCATCACCGGGATGCCCAAGGCGGTCAGCCGGCGCTTCAGCGTGGCAGCCCGTTCCTGGTGGCGTTCGCGAATCTGGTTGTTGTCCTTCAGGTAGCGGATGCTGGCCAGGGCGCCGGCGGCGACCGCCGGCGGCAACGCCGACGAGAAGATGAAGCCGGGGCCGAAGCTGCGGATGAAGTCGATCAAGGCGTGGGAGGCCGCGACATAACCGCCGACCACGCCGACCGCCTTGGCCAGCGTGCCTTGAATGATGGTGATGCGGTCCAGCACGCCGTCCCGCTCGGCAACCCCGGCGCCGGCCAGGCCGTACATGCCGACGGCATGGACCTCGTCGCAATAGGTCATCGCATTGAAGCGTTCGGCGACGTCGCACATCTCGGCCATCGGGGCGATGTCGCCGTCCATCGAATAGACCGATTCGAAGGCCACCAGCTTCGGTACCGCCGGATCGACCGTTGCCAACAGGCGGGCCAGGTCGGCCGGGTCGTTGTGCTTGAAGATGTGGCGTTGCGCCTTGCCGTGGCGGATGCCCTCGATCATCGAGTTGTGGTTCAGCGCATCCGAGAAGATGTGCAGCCCGGGAACGTTGTTGCCGAGGGTCGACAAGGTGGTCTGGTTGGCGACATAGCCCGAATTGAACAGAAGCGCCGCTTCCTTGCGGTTCCAGCCCGCTAGCTCCTCTTCCAGGAGGACGTGGTAATGGTTGGTTCCGGAGATGTTACGGGTGCCGCCGGCGCCGGCGCCGCAGCGGCGCAGCGCCTCGCACATGGCCTCGATGACGGACTGATGTTGGCCCATGCACAGATAGTCGTTGCTGCACCAGACCGTGACCTCGTGGACCGCGCCGTCGCGGTAGTTCTTGGCGCGCGGAAAATTGCCGGCTTGCCGCTCCAGGTCAGCAAAGATCCGGTAACGGCCTTCGCGCTTCAAGTCGGCAATACGTTCGGCGAAGAACTTGTCGTAGTCCATGGTCAGCCTCACTCGACGCCATTGTTCGGCGGAAGGCGCGATCCTAGCGAGGCGTCCTCTCAAGTGCAACAGCGACCCGCCGAATCCTCGGGCTCCTCAACCCAGGAGCGGTTTGCGCGGGCGGCCAGATCGACCTCGACGATCCGAAGGTTGTTGCTGTCGGACAGCAACAGGCGGGGGAAAGCGTCCCGTCCAATGAGGTCCGCGTTGAATTAGGCGTCGCGCCGCTGCCGAGACAAGCGGGGCGGGGCCAATTCTTGCAGGCGATTGCACCGAATTGGTGTCGCCCGGGGCCAGGCCCGCGGCACGCTCGGTTGATTGACAGCTCCCGCCTTGCCTGTGAGACTTTGCGCTCCGCCACACTGGCCGAAAGCGACTCCGATGAAAGCGACCATCCTTCTCGCCCTTACCCTTTGCGTCGGCCTGTTCGGCCAAGCGGCGGCCGACGATGCGCGGCCGGGTGCCATTACCGTCGAGAATGCCTGGGCGCGCGCTTCGGCGACGCCGACCGCCGGCGTCTACATGACGCTGAAGAACGACGGCGAGGCCGACCGCCTGCTTGGTGTCACCACCGACCGCGCCGCTTCGGCCCAATTGCACCGGACGATTCAGGACGGCCAGGTGATGCGGATGCGGCCGGTGACCGGCATCGACCTGCCGGCCCATGGTCGCGTCACCCTGCAGCCCGGCGGCCTGCACCTGATGCTGATGGGTCTGAAGGCGCCCCTCAAGCTTGGCGACTCCCTGCCGCTCACCCTGCATTTCCAGAAGGCCGGTGAAATGGCGGTCACCGCCACGGTGGTCAGGCCAGGCGCATCGGGCAACCCCGACAACGGCCCGATGATGGACCACGACCATATGATGGATCACGACCGTATGATGGGTCATCAGCAGTTGATGCCGGGCCAGTAGCGGCGGCGAACCGGCGGGCTGGCCGGACCGCTCCGGTGCGAAGGCGGCAACAGCGAAAGATCCTGGCCTGCGGTGCGGCGGCTCTGATGGTGGCGATGGGCATGGGCCGTTTCGCCTTCACCCCGATCCTGCCCAACATGCAGGCGGAGGCCCACTTCTCGAATGGCCTCGCCGGACTGATGGCGTCGCTCAATCTGCTCGGCTATCTGGTCGGCGCCTTGGCCGGCGGGAGGGTGCCGCCGGCCTGGCGCAACGCCGCCTATCGCGCCGGGGTGATCGCCGCGGTGGCGATGCTGGCGGCCATGGCCTTGCCGCTGGGCGTGGTGGGCTGGACGGTGGTTCGGTTGGCCGCCGGCTTGGCCAGCGGGGTGATGTTCGTATTGGCCACCGCCTTCGTGCTGGAAAACGGGGCCGCCACCGGGCCGACCGGCGCGGCGCTCCACTTCGCCGGCATCGGCTTGGGGATCACGCTGTCCGGGATCATCGTCCAATGCGATCCGGAATGGCACCGGGAATGGATGGAACTGGCTGCGCTCGGGGTCGTCCTGGCTATTCCGGCGTGGCGCCTGTCGAGCCATCCGCTGCTCCCGGCCGACCATCCGACCCGTTCCGGCGCCAACGCACCGCGTTCGCTGATCGGCATCCTCACCCTTGCCTACTGTCTCGAGGGATTGGGCTACATCGTCAGCGGCACCTTTTTGGTCAGCGTGCTGCGTGGCTTGCCGGAGACCGCGCAGCTGGGGCCGCTGGCCTGGGTGATCGTCGGCCTGGCGGCGGCCCCCTCGGTCCTGATGTGGGCGCGGCTCGGCCGGCGCATCGGTCCGTGGCGGGCCCTGGCGGTCGCCTATGTCGTGCAGACGGTCGGCGTGGCGCTGCCGCTGGCCGGAGGAGCCGCTGCGGCGCTGGTCTCGGCGGTGCTCTACGGCGGCACTTTCGCCGGAATCGTCAGTCTTAGCCTGTCGCTGGCGGCCGCCCTCGAACCGGCCGCGGCGGGGCGGGCCACCGCCCGCATCACCGTGCTCTACGGCATCGGCCAGGCCCTCGGTCCGTTGTTGGCCGGGCTGATGGCGTCGGGCGCCGCCGGCTTTGCCCTGCCGCTGGCCGCCGCCGCCGCCGTGCTGGCCGCCGCCGCGGTGCTGTCGCTGCTGGGCCATGCACTGGCCATCAAGGCGGCGAAGGCGGCGCGGGTTGGGTGATTTGGGGCTGGCCGAATGGGCGTAAGGCTGCTCCGAGATGGTCAAGGAACAGGCTCAAGTCTATAATTGTTGCGAAGCAATGAAACTGTAGGGAGGACCCCGCCATGCCGTTCAAGGACATCCTCGTCCATGTGGATGACGGCGCCGCCTGTTCGCAGCGGCTGGAGATCGCCACCAGGCTCGCTACCACCTACGGCGCCCATCTGATCGGACTGCATGTGGGGCTGCCGCTGCATTTGCCGGGGGCCATCGCCCCCGATCTCGGCGGCGAAGTGGCACGGTTGCACGCCCAGTACCGTGCCCAGTCCTCGGCCGCGGCCCGCGCTATCTTCGAGCATGCGGTGCAGCTGGCCGGCCTGTCCAACGAATGGCGCGACGTCACCGGTGACATCGTCGACACCATGGCCATGCACGCCCGTTATGCGGATTTGGCGGTCATCGGACAAACCGACGAGGACGACGGCAGCCTGGCCGGCGCGCATCGGCTGTCCGACCATTTGCCGTTGCTGGCCGGCACGCCGGTGCTGGTGGTGCCGGCGGTGGGCCACTATCCGGTGGTCGGCGAAAAAGTGCTGGTCGCCTGGAATGCCGGCCGTGAGGCAAGGCGCGCCGTCAGCGATGCGATGCCGATCCTGGCGCGGGCCAGGCAGGTGGTGGTGATGGTCATCAACCCGAATGAAGGGGCGGCCAGCCATGGCGAGGTGCCGGGGGCCGATATCGGGCTGCACTTGGCCCGCCACGGCGTGACGGCGGTCTGCGAGACGATCCAGGCCGACGACATCGATGTCGGCAACATGCTGCTGTCGCGGGTTTCCGATGAAGGCGTCGACCTTCTGGTGATGGGGGCCTATGGCCGCTCGCGCTTTCGCGAGGTCATCCTCGGCGGCGCCACCCGTCAGATCCTCGGGCAGATGACGGTGCCGGTTTTCATGTCCCATTGATGCCGTCAGCCGGGCCCCGGATGTCTTCCTGGCCCGCTACCGGGTCCAGGCGTTGCGGGCGTTCGGGGGCCGGCATGGGCGGGGGCACCGGCTCCGGACGTGGGTCGGCGGCCCGGCCGAAGGCTGCCTCGCGCATTCCGGCGAACACTTCGGCCATGCTATGATAGGCCGCGTCGGGCAATTCCTCGAACAGGGCCAGGCTATCGTCCGCGGCGCCTTGCCGGCGGGCGTGGGCGAGCAATTCGGCGCGGCTGCGGGGGAAATCGATGCCCCTCAGGTAATGCGCCAGGGCGGCGGTCGATGACGGTTGATTGGGCATGGGCTGGACCCTCCTGTCGTCCAGCCACAACAGCCCAGCCGCGGCGGTGTTCCACCCGGCGGCCAGCGCGAAAGTTGGTCAATCCTTGCCCGAACGGGGATCGATCAGTTCCTGTAGTCCGTCACCCACCAGATTGAACGACAGCACGGTCAGGAAGATCAGCGTGCCCGGCCAGATCGCCAGGGCCGGATCGCTGTACATCTGCTCGAGGGCCGCCGACAACATATTGCCCCAGCTGGGGAGCGGTGGTTGCACACCCAGGCCGAGGAAGGACAGGGCGCTTTCCAGCAGGATGATGTTGCCGACCGACAGGGTGGTGGCGACGATCATCGGCGACACCACGTTGGGCAGGATGTGCACGGCCATGATGCGGGCGGGGCCGGCGCCCAGGGCCTCGGCGGCGCGGACGAAGTCCTGCACCTTGACGGTGAGGGTCGCCGCCCGCACCAACCGTGCCACGGTGGTCCAGCCCACCAGTCCGATGATGACGACGATGCGGACCAGTCCCGCCAGCTCCGAGCGAAACAGCTCGGCCGGCAGGTCCAGACGGGTCGGGTCGACGGCCCCCAGGACGATCAGCAGGGGCAGCAGCGGCAGGGCGATCACGCCGTCGGTCAGGCGCATCAGCAGGGCATCGATGGGGCCTCCCAGATAGCCCGCGGTCAAACCGATCAGGGTGCCGAGGAAGGCCGCCACCAGGGCGGTCACCAGCCCGACCGCCAGCGAGATCTGGCCACCCCGCAGCAGGCGCAGCAGCAGGTCGCGTCCCACCTCGTCGGTACCCAGCGGATGCAGGGCCGAGGGCGGTGCCATTTGCGCGCTGAGATCCAGCCATTCGGCGTCGAAGCCGAGCCAGCCCTCGGCCATGCCGGCCGCCGCTGCAGCGACGGCGAGCAGCAGCAACAGGGCCAGGCCGAAGACGGCGGGGGGATGAGCGGCCAGGCGTTTCACCGGAAGCGGATCCTCGGATCGAGCAGCCCATACAGCAGATCGGCCAGCAGGCTGCCGGCCAGGGTCAGTCCGGTGGCCAGCATCAGGCCAGCCAGGGCGAGGTTGTAGTCGTTGCCCATGACGGCGTCATAGATCAGTTTTCCCATGCCGGGATAGGCGAACACCGTTTCGGTGACCAGCACGCCGGAAAACAAGGTGCCGACATCAAGGGCGAGGATGGTGACCACCGGGATCAAGGCGTTGCGCAAGGCATGCCGCAGCACCACCTGGGCCCAGGACAGGCCCTTGGCGCGTGCGGTGCGGATCCAGTCCTGGCGCAGCGCGCCGATCATCGCCGCCCGCATGTAGCGCATGTAATGGCCGAAACTGGCCACGGCCAGGGCGGCGACCGGCAGGATCAGGTGGCGCAGGCGGTCGACCAGGCCGCCGCCGCCGACGGTGGCGACCCCCGAGGCGGGCAGCCAGGCCAGGCCGACGGCGAACAGGATGATCAGCACCAGGCCCAGCCAGAAGACCGGCAGGGAAATGGCGGCGAAGGCAACCAGATTCAGCCCGTGGTCGAGCGGACGGCCCTGCCGCAAGGCGGCGATCACGCCGACCGGGAAGGCCGCCAGCAGGGCGACCGCCAAGCTGGTCGCCATCAGGGCCACGGTGTTCGACAGGGGATGCGCCAGCGCCGCCGTTACCGTCTGCGAGGTCAGCCGGGAATAGCCGAGATCGCCGCTGGCGGCACTGCTCAGCCAATGCCAATAGCGTTCCAGCAAGGGGCGGTCGACCCCGTACAATGCCTTGAGCCGCGCCACGTCGTCGGGGGTCATCTTGGGCGAGCCGGCAGCCATCAGTTCGACCGGGTCGCCGGGCATCAGCCCGATCAGCCCATAGACCAGAAACGACATGACCAGCATGACCAGCAGGGCCTGCAGGAAGCGCCCGGCGAGATGTCGCGTCATGGGGCGACCGGGAAGAAACAAAGCGGGGCGGGCGTCCCGCCCGCCGGCGGGCAAGGGAGCGGGTGAAACAATTGCTTTTTCAGTGGGACCGGCGTCCCTGCCGGTCTACGCCGCGGAGCGGCGGAAATGCTGGTCTTCCGGCTCCGCCGGAACGCCGGCAGCGACGCCGGCGCCCCTGGAAGAATTGTCACGCTACTTCGCGACATGCCAGTCCTCGATCCACAGGGTGGTCGGGTATTGGTGGCCGGTCGGTTCGACCCCCTTCAGCCAGACCGGCAGGATGAACGGGTCGGCGCGGAAGGTCAGCGGCAGGTCGGGCAGGTCCTCGGCATAGAGGGCCTGCAGTTCCGCCCACAAAAGGCGCCGTTTGTCGCGGTCGAGCTCGACCTCGATGGCGTCGAGAAGCGCATCCATGCGCGGATTTCGGTAGCCGCCGACATTTTCGCCGGCGAAATTGTTGGCCTTGCTGGGCACCATGGTGGAATGCAGTTCGGCCCGCGGGACGTTCTCCGGAGCCGACATCCAGGCAAACAAGGCCAGCGACGGGAAGGCATGCTTGAGGACGCTGTCGCCGAAAAAAGTGCGGGCCGGCTGATTGTGCAAGGTGACGGTGAGGCCCAGTCGTTTCCACGCCTGCTGGGCCACCAGTTCCATGATCTCGCGGGTGCGATTGCCGGCGGTGCTCATCAGCTCGACCCACAAGGCCTGGCCCTGGGCGTTGCGGCGATGGCCGTCGCTGCCCAGTCGCCAGCCGGCGTCGTCGAGCAGCTGGGCTGCCTTGGCCGGATCGAAGGGATAGGTCCGCACCGTGGGGTCGGCGCACCAGTCGAGGGGATTGACCAGCGAATTGGCCACCGCCTGCTTGCCGCGGAACAGCTGCCGCACCATCGATTCGCGATCCAGGCCGTAGAGCAGGGCCTGACGCACCCGGCGGTCGGCCAGCATGGGATTGTCCAGGTTGACCGTCATATGCTCGTAGACCAGCCCCGGCTTATAGAGGACGACCCATTCCGGCCGGCCGCGCCGCTCGAAGGCCAAGGCCGCATCGACGGGCATGCCGACCTCGCCGGCCACCATGTCGATGCCGCCGGACAGCAGGTTGGCTTCCAGGGCGGGCGTCGCCTCGATCGCCTTGACGACGATCCTGGCGAAGGCCGGCGGGCGTCCGTACCAGCTGGGGTTCCGTTCCAGCACGACATATTGCCCGCGGGCCACCTCGGTGATCCGATAAGGGCCGAAATAGAGCCCCGGATTGGTGGTGTCGGCCTCGTAGAGGCTCTTGTTCCGGTATTCCGCCGGGTTGGCGAAGGCAGCCCGTTCCAGATGCTCGGGCAGCAGGGCGAAGTCGTTGATGGCGTTGTAGTCGTAGGTCAGCCGGTCGAAATGCATGGTGAAGGTCTTGGCATCCTTCACGTCGATGGCGACGATGCGGCGGAACAATTCGCCATCGGCGACGCCGCTCTGCGGATGGCGGCCGACCTCCCAGGTGAACAGCACGTCCTTGGTGGTGACCGGGACGCCGTCGCCCCAGCGGGCCTGCGGCTGGATGCTGTAGGTGACGGCCACACCCCGGCGGCCGTCGGGCCCCGGCTCGGCAACCGCTTGGCCGTTTCCCAGGGTCGGCAGGCTGGTGCACAGCATGCAGACCAGGGCCCAATCCTTGTCATAGGTGGTGAACGGCCGCCGGGCCATGTCGAGGATGTATTCCCTGGCCGCCATGCTGTCGATCAGCGGGTTGAAGGTCGAGGGGAATTGCGAGATGCCGATCACCAGCTGGCTGGGGTCGGCGCGCAGCTCGGGCCCATCGAGGACGAGGCCGAGGAGGGCGATCAGGCTGAACAGCAGGCGGCGCATGCCGGCGATGTTAATACAGGCCGGCGAACCATGCATGCTCGACAGAGCGGAGAAAAAATGAACGCCCCTTTCCCTCGCGATTGGGGATGGGTCGGGAAAGGGGCGTTCGCGGCGTTCACCCGGTGGGGAGGGTGGACACCGCAGGGGTGCATCTCGAGAGGGTCTTCGAACTGCAGTGAGGGGATTCCACCAGAGCTCGGTTTCGCCCTGATGTCGCCGGGACGGCCCGAAGTTTCATTTTGTAACAAGGCCATGCGGTGAAATCAGCCGTTACCCGAATCCGCTCCCCGATCCGATCGCACGAGTTATACTGGGGCCATGATCGATCCGACCGCTCCCCATATCCTGGTCGTCGACGACGACCGCGAGATCCGCGACCTGCTGGCCCGCTTTCTGACCAAACACGGACTGAGGGTGTCTTCGGCCCGCGACGGCACCGAGATGAACAAGGTGCTCGATCAGGCCAGCATCGATCTGGTGGTTCTCGATCTGATGCTGCCTGGCGAGGACGGATTGTCGCTGTGCCGGCGCTTGCGGGCCAACTCGTCGCTGCCGGTGATCATGCTGACTGCCATGGGCGAGGACACCGACCGCATCGTCGGTCTCGAGATGGGCGCCGACGACTATCTGGCCAAGCCGTTCAATCCGCGCGAGTTGCTGGCCCGCATCAAGGCGGTGCTGCGCCGTTTCCATGCCCCGCTAGCGGCCGAGGCGCCGGCCGGCAATGAGATCCGTTTCGACGGCTGGACCCTCGAACTGGGGCCGCGTCGCCTGCTCTCGCCCTCCGGGGACGAGGTGGATCTGTCGACCGGCGAATACGAACTGCTGCTCGCCTTCGTCACCCATGCCCGCCGCGTCTTGACCCGCGACCAGCTGCTCGACTTGGCGCGTGGGCGGTCGGCGGCGCCATTCGACCGCAGCATCGACATCCAGGTGATGCGTCTGCGCCGCAAGATCGAAAGCAACCCCAAGGAACCCCGGCTGATCAAGACGGTGCGCGGCGGCGGTTACATCTTCGCGGCCGAGGTCGCGACGTGAAGGTCCTGCCGCGCCACCTGCTTCCCGACACCCTGGTCGGGCGCACGGTGCTGGTCCTGCTGGTCGGTCTCCTGTTGTCGCAATTGGCCGGCATTGTCCTGTTCACCATCAACCGGCTGGAACTGGCCAGCGCGCTGGGCAGCCGACAAACCGCCGAACGGATCGCCGGGGTGGTACAATTGGTCGAGGAGACGCCCGAGGCGGACCGCGGGCGGGTCATCCATGCCTTGGACCGGCCCGGGCTGCGGGTCGGCTGGGGCCGCCGCCCGCTGCTGCGAGGGGGTGAGGGAGCACCCGAAGATCTGCCGGTGGCGATAGAGCTGCTGCGCCGCTTGCCGGGTCGTGAGGTACACGCCGAGTTCCGGCTTCCGCGGTCCATGCCGATGATGGACCCGGACGAGGAAGGCCCGGCACCCGGTCCCGGCCTGCGCAACAACCGGCCGCCGCTCACCTTGGTTTCGGTGCGCCTCGAGGATGGCTCCTGGCTCAATTTCGTCATCCCGGCGCAACCGCCGGCCCCGCTCTGGCGACCGGGCTTCTTCGCCCCCTTGGGGGGCGGGCTGCTGGTGGTGACGGTTCTTTCGGTGTGGGCCGTGCGGCGCGCCAGCCGGCCATTGGCGTCGCTGGCCGCGGCCGCCGAACGGCTGGGCCGCGACGTCGGCGCTCCACCGATGCCGGTGACCGGTCCACGCGAGGTGCGGGCCGCCGCCGTGGCGTTCAACCGCATGCAGACGCGGCTTAAACGGTTCATCGACGACCGTACGCAGATGGTGGCTGCCATCAGCCACGACCTGCGGACCCCGATCACCCGTTTGAAGCTGCGCGCCGAATTCGTCGATGACGAGGAACAGCGCCTGAAGATGTTGGCCGATCTCGACGAGATGGAGGCAATGATCGCCTCGACCCTGGCTTTCGCCCGCGACGACGCGGCGCGCGAGCCGCATCTCCTGATCGATCTGGCCGAGCTGTTGAAGGGATTGTGCGACGACTTCGAGGTGCCCTACCAGGGGCCCGAACATGTTGAGGTGATCGCCGGGGCCATCTGGCTCAAGCGCGCCTTCGCCAATCTGCTCGACAATGCCAAGAAATACGGTGGTGGCGCCCGCCTAAGCCTGACCGTCGAGGCGGAGCAGGTCAGTGTCGTGGTCGACGACGACGGGCCGGGGCTGGCGACGCTCGAACTGGATCGCGTGTTCGCCCCCTTCTACCGGGTCGAAAGCTCGCGCAATCGCGCCACCGGCGGGACCGGTCTCGGCCTGACCGTAGCCCGCTCGGCGGTGCGTGCGCATGGCGGCGACATCGCCCTGGGCAACCGCCAGGGCGGCGGACTGCGGGTCGCCGTGACCCTGCCGCGGTGAGCCGGCCTATTGCCGGCTTTCCCCGCCGCTGTGGTGGCCGGCCTGTTCGCCCTCGACGCCGATGCGTTGGTTGATCGGGGATGCCGCGTCATTGGCGACCCGGCTTGACAGGGTCAACAGCCGCGCGCTGCCGCTCAGCACGACTTCGACCGACTCCTTGAGGAAGTCGCGTTGGCGGTTGACCAGGTCTTCGACCGACCGGCATTCCAGCAAATCATTGGCCAGTTGCATACCCAGGCGCACCGATTCCTGGGTGAGCTGCGACGCTTCCCAACCCATCTCCTGGATGCCACGGGCCAGCCGGGCGCTCGACTGCACCAGGGCGCCGAAATCGGCCTGCGAATGCTCGGCCAAGTCCTGATAGGCCAGGGTGGGCAGGGCCAACAGCTTGCTCACATCCTGTCCGCCTTGTCGCATCATCTCGGCCGCCTGGCGCAACTCGCGGTCGGCGATGCCGGCCGTCTGCTCGGCGGTGCGGCGCACGAAGCCGGCCGCCTGCTGGGTTGCCTCCCCGGTCGTCCGGCCGAGGTCATCGCTCGCCTCGTCCTTCTTGCTCGCCATCGTCTCGCCCTCTCTGTGATCGCAAACGCCGGCGGGTGCCCGAAGAGCGGCCGATTTTCCTTGCCAATATTTCCGAGTTCCCGCCTGGAGAGCATTGGCGGCTGCTTGTTGCACCGCGAAATGCCCAACCCCCAAACGCCCAATGCCAAGGAAGGTTCCCGGCGACGCGGGGATTTCGCCCTGCTCCGCCGCACGCGTGCGGCATTGCCCCGCCGGAGGGACGGGCGGCGAAATGAAATGTCGACAGCAAAACGCCGGGGACAGGCCCCGGCGGCGTCGGTGGAATGCGGTTCTTCCGGGGCGCTTAGCCGGCCGTCGGGTCGGCGTCGCCGACAGTGGTGACCGTGACGATCACCACGAACAGGACCGCGGTCAAAGCCAGGCCCAGATAAAGGGCGAATCCGAAGGCGGCGATCTTGAAGACGGCCAGGCCGACGAAAATGCCCACATAGACCACCAGGCCGACGAGAGCGATGCCCAGGGAACCCAGGGTTTTGGCTGTAGCAGACATAAGGGACTCCTCCGAGCGCCAGGGGACTATTCTGATCTAACCGATCGGCTAGGACTTGTCCACCCCCAGGGCGCATCGGTGTCGCGAACACGGCTTTCCCCAGTCTGTTTAACTCACCAGTCCAGGGAAGGAGCAGGCGCGTGCGGCGGGGCCCCCGAATCTACAATCTCTTTCCCCTTCTGGCCGGCGATATCGCGGGCTGGCACAAGCATCTCGGTCGCATCCGGGCGATGGGATTCGACTGGGTCTATCTGAACCCGTTCCACCGCCCCGGCTTCTCGGGAAGCCTTTATGCGGTCAAGGACTACCACGAACTCAATCCGCTGTTCCGCGGGGCCAGCCGGGCGACGGCCGACGAGCTGATCAAGGGATTCGTCGATGCGGCCGCCCGCCTGGGGCTCAGCGTGATGATGGACCTGGTGGTCAATCACGCTTCGAAGGACAGTCCTCTGACCAAGCAGCATCCGGCTTGGTTCGCCTATAACGCGGACGGCTCCCTGCGCTCGCCGCGGGCGGTCGATGCGGCGGTCGAGGGCGGCTTCGTCGAATGGGGCGATCTCGCCCAGATGGATTTCGCCGACGCCTCGATCCATCCTGGCCTGGTGGCCTTCTTTCGCCAGTTGGTCGGACATTATGCGCGGCTCGGCATCGCCGGTTTCCGCTGCGACGCCGCCTATCAGGTTCCGTCCCCAGTGTGGGAGGGCATCATCGGCGGCGTCAGGACAGACGGTGCCCAGGTGGTTTTTGCCGCCGAAACGCTCGGTTGCACGCCCGACCAGGCGACGGCGATCGGCCACGCCGGCTTCGACTACCTGTTCAATAGCGCCAAATGGTGGGACTTCCGCGCCCCGTGGTTCTTCGAGCAGTACGACATCCTGCGCCGCATCGCCCCGTCGATCGCCTTTCCCGAAAGCCACGACACCCCCCGCCTGGTCGAGGACTTGCCGGAAGACGCCGATCTGCCCGCCCATTACCGGCTACGCCTGTTGTTCGCCATCTTCGCCTCGGCCGGTTGGATGCTGCCGATCGGCTACGAGTTCGGCTTCTCGCGGCGCCTCGACGTGGTCGGCACGCGGCCTTCCGACTGGCAGGAGCCGCGCTTCGACCTGTCGCCGACGATCGCCCGACTGAACGCCGTCAAGGCCACGGCGCCGGCTCTCAACCAGGAGGGGCGGCTGGAGCGGCTGCTGCCGGCGGGCGGACCGATTCTGGCGTTGCGCCGCTATGATCTGGCCGAACAGGATTGGGCCGTCCTGCTGGTCAATCTCGACCCGGCCGCCGCCCAGCCGATCGCACCGGCCGCGTTGCTGGGGACCGCCTATGACGATGTGACGCCGCGCGATGCCGGCGCGGCTTTCGACGAGCTGCGCCTGGCGCCGCTCGAGGCGCGTCTACTGCGCCCCGCCAGCGGCGGCGCGACCGAGGTCGGGTCGAAGCGCCCGGAAACCCTGCTGGCGACGGTCAGCCGGGCGATCGTCATCGAAGCCGTACAGCCCGAGCTCGACGGCGGACGCTATCCGGTCAAGCGCGAAGTCGGCGACATGGTGGCGGTCGCCGCCGACATCTTCGCCGATGGCCATGACCGTCTGGCCGCTCGCATCTTGTACCAGGAGAAGGGGGCGGCGGACTGGGACGAGGTGCCACTGGCGCCACAGGACAACGACCGCTGGACTGGCCGGTTTCCGCTGCCGCGGATCGGCCGCTACCGCTTCACCATCGAAGCCTGGAAGGATGATTTCGAGAGCTGGCGCGAGGCCTTGCTCAAGAAGCGTCAGGCCGGCCAGGACCTTGTCCTCGAACTGGCGGAGGGCCGGCAACTGGTGGCGGCGGCGCGCCTCCGTGCCAAGGCCGAACAACGGCCCCGCTTCGACCGCCTGTTGGCCGATCTCGCCAACGCCGCCGACGACGAGGAGCGCGTCGCGCTGCTGCTGTCGACCATGCTGCGCCAGGTGATGGCCGATTGTCCCGACCGGCGGGCGGCGGTCCGCTACGACCGCTGGCTCGAGGTGGTGGCGGATCGCCAGGCCGCCCGTTTCGCCGCCTGGTATGAGATGTTTCCTCGCTCGCAAGGCACCGAGCCCGGTCGCAGCGCCACCTTCGCCGATTGTACGGCGCGACTGCCGGAGATCGCCCGGATGGGGTTCGACGTGGTCTATCTGGTGCCGATTCACCCGATCGGCCGGGTGCATCGCAAGGGCCCCGACAACAGCCTGGTGGCCGGCCCGGACGATCCCGGCAGTCCCTACGCCATCGGTTCGGACGAGGGCGGCCACCAAGCGGTCCACCCCGAACTCGGCAGCCTCGACGACTTCCACGCCTTCGCCGCCAAGGCGGCCGAACTCGGCATGGAAGTGGCGCTCGACTTCGCCATCCAATGTGCCCCGGACCACCCCTGGGTACGGGAGCATCCCCGCTGGTTCGCCTTCCGTCCCGATGGCTCGATCCGCTATGCCGAAAACCCGCCGAAAAAATACCAGGACATCGTCAATGTCGATTTCCGAGCGGACGAGGCCCGCAGCCTGTGGGAGGAGTTGCTTGCGGTGGTGCTGTTCTGGGTGGGCCAGGGGGTGAGGATCTTTCGCGTCGACAATCCGCACACCAAGCCGGTGCCGTTCTGGGAATGGCTGATCGGCACGGTGCAGTCGCGCCATCCGGATGTGTTGTTCCTGTCCGAGGCGTTCACCCGGCCGAAGATGATGAAGATGCTGGCCAAGGCCGGTTTCAGCCAAAGCTACACCTATTTCACCTGGCGCAATTTCAAGGACGAGCTGACCACCTATCTCAACGAGCTGACCGCCACCGAAATGCGCGAATACTTCCGCCCGCATTTCTTCACCAATACACCGGACATCCTGCCGGCCTACCTGCAGACCGGCGGCCGCCCCGCCTTCCGCATTCGCCTGGTGCTGGCCGCCACCTTGTCGTCGCTGTACGGCATCTACAACGGATATGAGCTGTGCGAGGCAACGGCGGTACCGGCGAGCGAAGAGTATCTCCATTCCGAGAAGTACCAATACAAGGTCTGGGATTGGGATCGGCCCGGCCACATCAAGGACGATATTGCGCTTCTCAACGCCATTCGGCGGGCCAACCCGGCGTTGCACGAGTTCGACAACCTGACCTTCCACTGGGCCGATGACGACAGCATCCTGTTCTATGGCAAGTCCAACCTGGACCGCAGCAACATGATCTTCGTGGCGGTCAACCTGGACCCCTTCGACGCCCATGCGGCCGACCTCTATTTCCCCCTGGATGCGATGGGCGTGCCCGAGGGCGAGACCTTCGAGGTGGAAGAGCTGCTGGGCGGCGGCCGCCATCTGTGGCGCGGCCCGGTGCACCGCCTGAGGCTCGATCCGCAAGTGAACCCGGCCGCCATCTTCCGCATTACCGTCTGGCGCTCGGTCGGCTGGCGCGAGCCTTGTCTCTGATGAGACTGGTTCGTCATCCCCGCGCAGGCGGGGATCCATGCCGGGGCAAGACGGTTTTGCGCGATGGAACCAAGCGCGGGCGCAGAAATGGATCCCCGCCTGCGCGGGGATGACGGTGGGAAATGGGCGAGCGTGATCCGTACTGGTTCAAGGACGCCATCTTCTATCAGTTGCATGTGAAGGCCTTCTTCGACGGCGACAACGACGGAATCGGCGATTTCCGCGGCCTGACCGAGCGTCTCGACTACATCCAGCAGCTGGGGGTCGATACCGTCTGGTTGCTGCCGTTCTATCCTTCGCCGCTGCGCGACGATGGGTACGACATCGCCGATTACCGCGAGGTCCATCCCAGCTACGGTACCCTGGCCGACTTTCGCCGTTTCGTCCGCGAGGCCCATGCCCGCGGCCTCAAGGTGCTGACCGAGCTGGTGATCAACCACAGTTCCGACCAGCATCCGTGGTTCCAGCGGGCGCGGCTGGCCAAGCCAGGCTCGTCGGAGCGCAATTACTACGTCTGGAGCGACACCCACGAGCGCTATGCCGGCACCCGCATCATCTTCACCGACACCGAGAAGTCGAACTGGCAATGGGACGACGCGGCCGGCGCCTATTATTGGCACCGCTTCTTTTCCCACCAGCCCGACCTCAACTTCGACAATCCCCGGGTGGTGCGGGCCCTGATCGGGGTGATGCGCTTCTGGCTCGATGTCGGGGTGGACGGCATGCGTCTCGACGCGGTGCCCTATCTGTGCGAACGCGAAGGCACCAACAACGAGAATCTGCCGGAAACCCACGCCATCCTGAAGCAGCTGCGGACCGCCCTCGACCACAGTCATCCGGGACGCATCTTCCTGGCCGAGGCCAATCAATGGCCGGAGGATGTGCTGCCCTATTTCGGCGACGGCGACGAGTGCCATATGGCCTTCCACTTCCCGCTGATGCCCCGCATGTTCATGGCGGTGGCCCGCGAGGATCGTCACCCGATCACCGACATCATGCGCCAGACCCCGGAGATTCCGCCCAATTGCCAATGGGCGATCTTCTTGCGCAATCACGACGAGCTGACCCTCGAAATGGTCACCGATCGCGAACGCGATTACCTCTGGGACACCTACGCCAAGGACCTGCGGGCCCGCCTCAATGTGGGCATCCGTCGCCGGCTGGCCCCGCTGATGGAAAACGACCGGCAGAAGATCGAACTGCTGAACAGCCTGTTGATGAGCATGCCGGGGACGCCGATCGTCTATTACGGCGACGAACTCGGCATGGGCGACAACATCTATATCGGCGACCGCAACGGGGTGCGCACTCCCATGCAATGGTCCGAAGACCGCAATGGCGGCTTCTCGCGGGCCGATCCGGCGCGCTTGTTCCTGCCGGCCATCATGGATCCGGTCTACGGCTACCAGTCGGTCAATGTCGAGGCGCAGGCGCGCAACCCGTCCTCACTGCTGAATTGGATGCGTCGGCTGATCCAGGTGCGGCGCAGCCGCAAGACCTTCGGGCGCGGCGACCTGCGGTTCCTCTATCCGGCCAATCGGCGGATCCTTGCCTATCTGCGCGAATATGAAGGCGAAAGCATCCTCTGCGTGGCCAATTTGTCGCGCTCGGTGCAGGGCGCCGAATTGGACCTGGGCGAGTTCAAGGGGCGAGTGCCGGTCGAGTTGATGGGGCAGAGCGCCCTGCCGCCGATCGGCGACCTGCCCTATTTCCTCACTCTGCCGGCTTACAACTTCTATTGGCTGCTGTTGGCCCAAGAGACCGACGCGCCGGAATGGCATTACGAGGTCACCGCGGCCATTCCCGACCTCGTCACCCTGGTGGTGCGGGACGGGTTGCGTGGCGTTCTGCAGGGCAGCGCCCGGCAGTCCCTGCAAGGCGATATCCTGCCCCGCTTCCTGCCCAACCAGCGCTGGTACAGCGACAAAGGGCAAGTCATCGACAGTATCGAGATCCTGCGCTGGGCCGAACTCGGCGATGGGCGGAGCGGTCTGTGGCTGCTGCTGGTGCTGTCGGTCCGCCGCGCCGACGGGGTGCTGCGCCTCTATTCGCTGCCTTTGGCGGCGGCTTGGGGCCGCCTCGGCGAGGAATTGGCCGCTTCGGCCAATCCCGCCCTGCTGGCCCGCCTGCGGGCCGGCCCACGGGTTGGCGCCCTCTACGACGCGGCGGCCGACGAAGGCTTCGCCGTGGCGCTGCTGGCGGCGATGCGCGAGGCGCGGCAGATCCCGGCCGCCGAAGGCCGGTTCGAGGCCTTCTCGACCCGGGCCATCGAAGCGGCGATGGTGGGGACCGAGGCGCCGTCGGTGCGCCGCGTTACCGCCGAGCAGTCGAACAGCTCGATCATCATCGGCGAGACGGCGGTGCTGAAACTGATCCGGCGGCCGGAAGAGGGCGTCGGCGTCGAGGTGGAAATGGGCCGCTACCTGACCGAGGTGGCGGAATTTCCGTTCAGTCCGGCGCTGCTGGGCGGGCTCACCGCGATCGACGGCGGCGGCCGGCCGATGACCTTGGCCACCGCCCATGCCCATATTGAAAACCAGGGCGATGCCTGGTCCTGGGCCACCCATCAGCTCGAACGCTTCCTCGACCAGGTCAGCCGGCTGCCGGCCGAAGAGGGGCAGTCCCGACTTGCCGCCGGCGATCCCGAACTGTCCAATCTGATCGAGGCGCTGGGCAACCGCACCGGCGAGTTGCATATGGCGCTTGGCCGCTCTCACGGCGACCCCGCTTTCGATCCCGAGCCGGTCGCCCCGGACGACATCGTCCTGTGGCGCCGCCGCGCCGAGGCTCAGGTGGACGCGGCCTTGGCCGCCTTGCGCAGCCCGGCCGGCGATTTCCCCGCGGCGCGGCAGTTGTTGGAGGCGGAACCGTTGCTGCAGCAGCGGATTGACCTGCTGCTGCCGACTGCGGTCGACGCCCAGAAAAGCCGGATCCACGGGGATTTCCATTTGGGGCAGGTGTTGGTGGTCAAGAATGACGTCGCCATCATCGACTTCGAGGGCGAGCCCGCCCGCGACCTGGCCGGCCGCCGCGCCAAGGATAGCCCGTTGCGCGACCTGGCCGGCATGCTGCGCTCGTTCGATTACGCCGCCGCCTCGGTGCTGGCCCGGATGGACACCGCGCGACCCGGCTCGCGCGCATTGCTGACGCCGATGGCGCGCTTATGGATCGATCGGGCGCGACGCCACTTCATCGGCGCCTATATCATTACCACCGAAGGTCTCGTCACCCTGCCCGGCGACGCCATGCAGTTCCGCCAAATGCTGAGACTGTTCCTGCTGGAGAAGGCCTGCTACGAGATATGCTACGAATTGGCTCATCGGCCAGCTTGGCGGGCGGTGCCGGTACGCGGTGTACTGTCTTTGTTGGACATCGAGGAGATTGCCGGTGACGCGTCCGCATAGGAAGACCCAATCACCTCCCCAACCTGCGGTCGAGGCCGTGGTTCGCGCCGAGCATGGCGATCCGTTCGGCTTCCTCGGCATGCATGAGGAGGACGACCGGCTGGTGGTGCGCAGCATGCAGCCACGGGCGGCCACCGTCGAGGTGGTCGACGCCGGCAGCGGTCGGGTGGTGGCGAGCCTGGCGCGGGCGCACGCGGCCGGATTGTTCGCCGGGCCGGTGCCCGGCAAGACCCGCTTCGCCTATCGCCTGCGGCTCGATGACGGCAACGGCGCCGTCACCGAGATCGACGATCCGTACCGTTTTCCCCCGCTGCTGGGGGAACTGGACCTGCATCTGCTGGGCGAGGGAACCCATCTGCGGCTGTATCGCCGCCTCGGCGCCCATCTGACCACGGTGGAAGGCGTTGCCGGGGTGGCATTTGCGGTCTGGGCGCCCAATGCGCAAAGCGTCTCGGTGATCGGCGACTTCAACGATTGGGATGGCCGCGTGCATGCCATGCGCCGGCGCATCGAGGCGGGGGTGTGGGAGATCTTCATTCCCGGCGTCGGGGCCGGCGACCTTTACAAATATGAATTGAAGGGGCCGGACGGCAGCCTGCTGCCGGCCAAGTCCGATCCCTTCGGCTTCGCCGCCGAGCAGCCCCCCAAGACCGCCTCGATCGTCTACGACCTCAAGGATTTCGACTGGCAGGACGGGCCGTGGATCGAGCGACGCGGTGCGGCCATCGCCCGCGAGGCCCCGGTCAGCATCTACGAGGTGCATCTCGGCTCGTGGCGGCGGGTCCCGGAACAGGGCAACCGGCCGCTGTCATACCGCGAGCTGGCCGAGGAACTGGGCGCCTATGTCAAGGACCTGGGCTTTACCCATGTCGAGCTGATGCCGATCCACGAACATCCGTTCAGCGGATCCTGGGGCTATCAGCCGATCGGTCTCTATGCCCCGACCAGCCGCTTCGGCACGCCGGACGACTTCCGCTGGTTCGTTCAGCGCCTGCACCAGCAGGGAATCGGCGTCATCATCGATTGGGTGGCCGGCCACTTTCCCACCGATTCCCATGGATTGGCCAGTTTCGACGGCACCCATCTCTACGAGCATGCCGATCCGCGCCAAGGCCTGCACAGGGACTGGAACACGGCGATCTTCAACTGCGGCCGCAACGAGGTGGTCAACTACCTCTATTCCAACGCCCTGTTCTGGCTCGACGAATACCATATCGACGGGCTGCGGGTGGACGCCGTCGCCTCGATGCTCTATCTCGATTACTCACGCGAACCGGGCGAATGGATTCCCAACCGCTTCGGCGGCAATGAAAACCTCGAGGCGATCGAATTCCTGCGCCGGATGAACCAGGTGGTCTACGGCGAGCATCCCGGCGCCGTCACCATCGCCGAGGAATCGACCGCCTGGCCGATGGTGTCGCGGCCGGTGCATCTGGGCGGGCTGGGCTTCGGCTATAAATGGAACATGGGGTGGATGCACGACACGCTCCGCTACATGAGCAAGGAGCCGATCCACCGGCGCTACCATCACGACGATCTGACCTTCGGGCTGCTCTACGCCTTCCAGGAGAATTTCGTCCTGCCCCTGTCCCATGACGAGGTGGTGCACGGCAAGCGTTCGATCTTCGGCCGCATGCCGGGCGACCGCTGGCAGCGCTTCGCCAATCTCAGGACCTATTACGCCTTCATGTTCGCCCATCCCGGCAAGAAACTGCTGTTCATGGGCAGCGAGTTCGCCCAGGAGTCCGAATGGAATGCCGAGGGCAGCCTCGATTGGCATCTCTATGACGATCCCATGCACCGCGGCGTGCGCGACTGTCTGCGCGACCTGAACCGCCTTTACCGCGACGTGGCGCCCCTGCATCAACTCGACTGCGACGGCCGCGGCTTCGCCTGGATCGACTGCAACGACCGGGACAATTCGGTGCTGTCCTGGCTCAGGAAGGCGGCCGACCCGGACGACTTCGTCGTCGTGGTGGCCAATTTCACCCCTGTCGTCCGCGACTTCTACCGCGTCGGCGTGCCGCAGGGCGGCTGGTACAAGGAACTGATGAACACCGATTCCACCCTCTATGGCGGCAGCGATGTCGGACTGGGCGGCGGCATCGAAGCCGATACCATACCTTGGCACGGCCATCCCTTTTCCCTGCCGCTGCGCCTGCCGCCCCTGGCGGCGCTGATCCTGCGGCCGGAACCCTAAACCCGCCGCCAGACGCTGGCCAGCCAGGGTTGCTGTTGGCGCGGCAATCCGGCCGGGCGGAAATAATGGGTCAATTCGACGAAGCCGGCGGCCGACACCAAGTCCAGCCACCGGGCCGGGTCATGGAAGGCGCCATAACGCCCGCCTTGCCAGCCCTCTTCGTTCCGGCCATGCGGATTCGAGCTGAACAGCACCCCAGCCGGCTTCAGCGTGGCGTGCAGTTGGCGCAATACGCGGGGCAAGTGCTCGCTCGGCAGATGAAACAGCGAGGCATTGGCGAAAACGCCGTCGAAATGGCTGTCCGGCAGGGCAAGCGCCAGGAAATCCTGATGCCACACGGCGCAGCCGCTATGGGCCCTGGCCATGTCAACGAAGCGGGCGGCACCATCCAGGCCCACCGCCACATGCCCGCGCTCGGTGAAGGTCTTGAGGTCGCGCCCCGGTCCGCAGCCGAAGTCGAGGATGGTGAAGGGCGGCGGGCCCTTGATCGCTCCCAACAGGGCATCGATGTTCTGGCTGACATCGTGATGACGCGTCCCTTGCCAGAAATCCTCGGCATGGCGGTCGTAGTAGTCGAGGGTCGGATCGGACACGGCACTACTTCGGATCGAGCTTCAATGCCGCGGAATTGATGCAGTAGCGCGTTCCCTCGGGACCGGGGCCGTCGGGAAAGACATGGCCCAGATGGGAATCGCAGCGGGCACACAGGACCTCGGTCCGCGTCATGCCGTGGCTGGTGTCGGTGTGGTTTTCCACCGCCTGCTCGGCGATCGGCCGGCTGAAACTCGGCCAGCCGCAACCGGCGTCGAACTTGGCATCGGAGGCGAACAGCTCCTGCCCGCAGGCGACGCAGCGGTAGGTTCCGGGCGTCCAGGTTGTCTCATATTCCCCGGAAAATGGCCGTTCCGTACCTTTCATGCGGGTTACCCAGTGCTGCGTCGGGGTCAGTTGGGCCCGCCATTCCGCGTCGCTTTTCACCACCTTCTCGACCACTTTCTCGGGCATCTGCCCCTCTCCACAGTCCTTCGGGACTTTGCACATTTGGGTTGCCGCCCATCCTTTCAAGACCGCACTCGGCGTGCCGCTTCTCCAATCCGGGCGCAGCGGGTAAGCTCTTCCCGCCCTCAGACACCCAGCCAATGGTGCCCCATGCCGAATGCCCTCGCCAAGCTGCTCACCGAAAAGGACGTCCTCATCGCCGACGGGGCGATGGGCAGCACTCTTCTGCAGCTTGGTCTGCCGACTGGGGTGTCGGGAGAATCGTGGAATCTCGACCATCCCGACCTGGTGGGGAAAGTTCATCTGGGATTCGCCGATGCGGGTTCCGACATCCTGCTGACCAACACCTTCAGCGCCAACCGCTTCCACCTCACCCAATGCGGCCTGGCCGACCGGCTGCGGGACCTGAATATGGCGGGCGCCGCGATCGTCCGCGAGATCGCCGACAAGGCGGGGCGGCCGATCGTCGTCGCCGGCAGCATCGGGCCGCTGGGCGGACTCCTGCAGCCGTTGGGCAAGCGAACGGTGGCCGAGGCCGAGGAGGCCTTCCTCGAACAGGCCGAGGCATTGAAGGCGGGCGGCGTCGATGTCGCCTGGATCGAAACCCAATTGGCCGACAACGAAATGGATGCCGCCATTCGCGCCGTCGGCCAAGCCGGGCTGGCCTATGTGGCGACCATGAGCTTCGATCGCGCCGGACGCACCATGATGGGGGTGCGGCCCGAGGACGCCATGCGGCGCATCCGCACCGGCCCGAGCAAACCACTGGCCTTCGGCGCCAATTGCGGCGCCGGCCCGGCGCAAATGCTGGACTCGATCCTCGGCCTGGTGCGCGGGGCGGAAGGTGAGGTGGCGGTGGTCGCCAAGAGCAATTGCGGTCTGCCGGTGGTCGGCAAGGACATGCGGACCAGCTATTCGGGGACGCCGGCCATCATGGCCGACTATGCCTGCCTGGCCCGCGATGCCGGGGCGCGCATCATCGGCGGCTGCTGCGGCACCACCGCGCTCCATGTCGCCGCCATGGTGGTCGCTTTGTCGGGATGCCCGAAAGGCGCCCCGCCGAGCTACGAGGAGATCGAGCGCAGGCTGGGCCCGGTCAGGATGACGGTCAAGACGGCGCAGCCGGCCTCGTGAGCGAAACAGTCATGGCGAATGAGTCAACGCGGCAACAAGCTTCCGCAAGGCGTCGCCGGCGATCGGCTTATGCACCAGGACAAAGCCTCGGGATTGCACTTCCTTGAGCCGCTCCGGGGCGATGTCGCCGGTGATCAGCAGCGCCGGAATGTCCGTACCGCAGCGCTGCCGCAGTGCATCGATCGCCCCGGTGCCGACCTCGGTTCCGCGCAGGCGGTAGTCGGCGATCACCAAGGCCGGACGCTTCGCCAGCCGGCCGAGGGTGGCCACCGCCTCCTCGGTCGAGGCCGCCGTCGTGACGTCGTAGCCCCAGCCGGTCAGGGCCGCATCCAGGCCGCTGCGGACCAGTTCGTCATCCTCGATCACCATCACCAAATTGTGCCCTCCGGTCGGTGGGGTGGCCGGTGGTTCGGGCGGGGCGACGACGGCGTCCGGTTGGTCGACTGCCACCGGCAGGTCGATGGTGAAACACGAGCCGCGGCCGGGCCTAGAGCGGAGCGTCACTTGCGCAGTCATCAGGCGCGCCAGCCGGGCGACGATGGCCAGCCCGAGTCCCAGTCCCTTGCTACGGTCCCGTTCGGGATTGCCCGACTGGTAGAACTCCTCGAATACCGCCTGCTGCTCGTCTCGCGCGATGCCGATGCCGCTGTCGACGACCTGGATCATGACGCGGCCTGCGTGGCAACGGGCGCCGATGACGACGCCGCCCGCCGAGGTGTAGCGGAGCGCATTCTCGATCAAGTTGCGCAGCATGCGTTCGAGCAGCAGCGGGTCGGCCCGAACCGCAGCCGAGGTGGCGACGGCACGGAGCCGCAGGCCCGCAGCGACGGCGCGGGGCGCATACTCGTCTTCGAGCCGATGCAGGAGGGGGTGGAGAGGCACCGCGGCGAGCTTCGGCTCGACCATCGCGGCGTCCAGCTTGGATATGTCGAGCAGCGAATCGAGGAGCAGCGTCAAGGCCTCGACCGACCGATTGATTCCCTCGATCGCCTTGGTCGCCTGCTTGGAATGCTCCCACCCGTGCAACGCCCCGGCGAACAGGACCAGCCCCTGGACGGGTTGGCGCAAATCATGGCTGGCCGCGGCGAGAAAGCGCGATTTGGCCATGCTGGCCCGCTCCGCCTCCAGTTTGGCCGCCCGCAGGGCGTCGCTCGCCTCGACCCGCTCGGAAATGTCGAGGTTGAGGCCGGTGACGCGGTCGGCTCGCCCGGAGCCGTTCCGATAGACCTTGCCCAGGGTGGCCATGTGGCGGAGCACCCCATCCGGCCGGACAATGCGGTATTCGCAGTGGAACGAGTCGCGACCGGCCAGAACCTCGTCGAGCAAGGCTTGAAGCCCGGGGGCGTCCTCGGGGTGGACCCGCGCGAAGAACGCTTCGTGACTGGCGCCTTCACTGGGGTCGATACCGAATAGTTGGAAATAGCTGTCGGACCAGGTGCACTGGCCGGTCGTCAGATCCCAGTCCCAGGCCCCGGCCCCCGACACTTCCTGGGCCAGGGCGAGCCGCTGCAAGTGGCGGCGGTTCTCCTCTTCGACCCCTTGCCGCTCGAGGTCGATGCGGGACAACTGGCGGGTGATTGCCAGCACGATCGCCAGCAGCAACGGGACGATGGTGGCGACGAACAGGGCCAAGCCGAGCCCCCGCGGCCATTCGAATACGCCCAACAGCAGGGCCAGCACCCAGCCGAAGGCCAGCGGCACCACCAGCACGATGGGAAGCATCCGCCGGGCGCAGATCCCGCCCAGACACCGTGAGCGAAGCAGCCGAACCCAGCCCAGCTCCGGCCGGATCAAAAAGAATCCGAGGAAGAGGATCAGAACCGTGGCGGCGGCTGAGACCGCCACGCCGTCGAACAAGCCAGCCGACTGCAGGGTCTGGGCCATGTAGGCATGGCCGATCAATACCAGACTCGCCAGCAGGGCGCCGATGCCGGCAACCC
This sequence comes from uncultured Telmatospirillum sp., assembly GCA_903858635.1. Classification (GTDB taxonomy): domain Bacteria; phylum Pseudomonadota; class Alphaproteobacteria; order Rhodospirillales; family Magnetospirillaceae; genus DUZF01. Next base: position 25,860 of record CAIOJO010000037.1, read on the forward strand.
AGGCATAGGCGAGGTCGGCCGCCCTCGATCCGCGCGAGGTCAGCAGGAGCAAGGGAACCAGGAGCAGGAACTCGAGGGCAGTGGCCGGGGCCATGGTGGAGCCGGACGGCAGCAGATACGCGAGCGTTCGAGCCCCGGCAGGGTTTGCGATCCCGGGCATCGCCGCCAGCAGGTCGATCAGCAAGGTGGTCCCGGGTATGGCCACCAGGCCGACCACCGTCATGGCTTTGACGGTTTGACGGAGGGGCGTGGCCTCGATGGTGGACAGCAGCAGTCCCAGACCGGCCAGGATTGCGCAAATCGCTGTCCACAAGGGCATGGCGATCCACCCGGTGGGGGGGCGCCGGGGCAGGCCCAGGTCGAACGCCCAGCCGAGCAGGAGCAGTGCCGCCGCCGCCATGCTGCCCATCGCGCAGGTGCGGCCCAAGCGGACCAGGGGTTCGGCTGGGTAGAGGGATTGGAAGGGCATGGCGAGCGGGGTAGACGACATGACGGCGCGACCTGAACATCCGCAGCGGGGCGTCGGCGATGGGCGTCCCGAGCAATGACGCATAAATGGGGATTTTGACCGGGACAATCTAGGAATCTATGGTTGAGCCAATGGCGCGCCTCGGCCGCGGCCCGGCTCGTCCTACGAGATGCCTGCGGGAGAGGCTCGATCGGCGGGAGAGTTGAAAAATATTTATCTATATTTGCGTTAAATTGTAGCGACGTTCCCCCTCAGGGCTTGCTAAGGGCAGCCGACAAAACCACATGAATAGTGTGGGATTTGAGTTTCTTGAGGGGAGCTCCGAAATGAAAATCTCCCAAGCTCGCCCGTACCCAGTCCCCGCGGCAACAGCGCCGCGGACTTCGATCCTATCCCGCCTCGTCGAACCGCCGACCGCCGGCCATTGGGGGGCCCGTTGCGGCCGCCTGGGGTTGATGGTGGCGCTTCTGGCCCTCCACAATGCGGCGCCGGCCGCGGCGACCGATCTGCAGTATGTGCTGATGTCGCCCAATTTCGGCGGCTCCAATGCCAGCGCCCTGCAGATGGCGCAGACCGTTCAAAGTCTGAAGGCGGCCCAGGCGGCGGCGCAGGCGGCAGCGTCCCGGGCGGCGACGCCGACCGACCCCAGTCAGGCCTTCGTCAATGCGATCATGTCCCAGTTGAACGGCATCGTCGCCATCAGCGTGGCGCAGAAACTGGTCAATACCCCCAGCAACCAGACCAGCACCATCCAGTCGGGCAACGTGACCCTCGTCGCCACCAATGTGGACGGCCAGTTGACCGTGACGATCACCTCGCCCACCGGGTCGACCACACTGACCGTCCCGTCGGGAGGTTGAGATGTCGGCCCCGAGACGACGGACGGCCAAACCGCTCGCTGTCATCGCCTGTCTCGCCGCCTTGACCGGTTGCGTCCAGGATCCGTTGCCCTCGGCGCTGCCGCAAGTGGTGGCCACCGAGGAAATCACCTTGCCGCCGCCGCCGCCCCGGGCCCTGACGGTGGGCGTCTATAATTGCATCGATACCAGCGGTCAGCGGCGTCCGACCGGTGTGGCGCAGGAACTGAGCACCGCCGTGCCGATGGACTGCACCCCGTATCTGGTGGAAGCCATCCGTTCGCTGCGTCCGGGCTATGTGTTCCTGGTGGAGCGCCAGCATGTCGACGAGTTGCTGCGCGAGCGGCAACTGGCCACCTTGGCCCTGAACAGCCTGCCCAACGCCACCGCAACCGGCGGCCAGGAGATGTCGGGCGGGGCCGCCTCGAGCGGCGACTCGGCGCGCTCGCCGCGCCGCCTCAATACCCTGCGGGTGGCCGAGATTCTGCTGGTCGGCCAAGTGTCCGCCTACGACCGGTCGACCCGCGAGGTGACCGGCGGGGCCGCCATGGGCGGACTGGGCGGCAGCGGCACGATGGTGACCGATGTCATCACCTTCAGTTTGCGCGGCGTGGCGGTGCAGACCGGCGAGATTCTCGGCCAGACCAGTGTCACCAAGTCGATCACCTCGCTGAAGGTCGGGGCCCATCTGACGCGAATCTTTTCCACCAATGTGATGGACCTGGAATTCGGCGGCGCCGGCAACGAGCCGGTGGGGCTGGCCTTGCATGCGGCGGTGCGCAGCGCCCTGGTCCAATTGATCAACCAAGGAATCCAAGATGGCTGGTGGAGGTAGTGGAGTGTGGCGGCAAGGCCGGCCATCCCGACGATGAGAAAGACCGTTCGGCGACGCCGCCAGTGAGGGAGAAATAGACTATGACCAGATCAGCAACCCTGAAGACGCTATTGTTGGCGACGACGGCGCTGATGGCGGTGAGTGGCACCGCCCTCGCGCTGGTCAACACCATCAATATCGACATAAGCAGCCAAGGCAGCGTGAATTCCCTGGATATCACCCAGGATGCCACGCATGGCCTGGGCAACGTCATCAACAGCAATGGCAATCCGACGACCGGCGTCGCATTGCCGATCAAAGGTCCATGGGACGTTGTCAGCCTCACCCAGAACGGATCGGGCGACGCGTTCTTCGGCGCCATCAAGGCGGGCGGGGCCTCGGCGACCGCCAGCCTGACGGCCAGCTACGGCGGTGGTAACAACTCCCACTCGCTGACCGTTGGCCAGACCACGGCACCCGTCAATCCGACGATCACCGTGGCGGTGACGAACACCGATACGACGGCCAATACCTTCATCGATACCTTGAATGGCACGTCGCTGAGCTATGGATTGCATGTCAACGGCACCAATACCTCGGTCACCAACTCGGTGTCGGCCACCGCCGGCATCACCTTGGACCAGACGGTCAACGGTGGTACGGCGCTCGCCGCTAACACAGTGGGCAACACCGTGTCCGGGGTGAACAGCTTCAGCAACACCCTGGTGGTCGGCGGGGCCGGCAACTCCGTCACCAACACCGCCAATGGGATTGTCCCGAGCCGTGTTGAAATTCGCTCGGCAGGCGTCACGGTCTGAACAGGCTACGCGGCCTTGGCGTGCTGTTCAAGATCGGGGTTGATGGAATGCTTGGCCTGATGGGCCAGCAGGGCGGCTCGCAGGGTT
>CAIOJO010000038.1 GCA_903858635.1 uncultured Telmatospirillum sp.
ACGTTCCTCGAAATTGGCGCTTCCGACATGGCGGGCCTCGCTCTTCAACGAAGCCTTCTATGAATCACATTCCGTGTCTTTTGGGATTCCCCTAATTGCCGTTAACCCGAAGCGATCACCGTGAGGCCGGCCCTTGCCCCGCTTGCAAGCGAAAAGCTGCGGGCGCAGAATTATCGATTGTGGGAGTTCACCTTGGCCGCCAAGACCGAATCATTGGAGGAACGTCTCATCTCGTTGGAAAGCCGTCTGGCGCACAATCAGCGCATGGCGGAGGATTTGTCCGACCTGGTGATCCGCCAAACCCAAACCCTCGACGTATTGACCAAACAGGTGGAGCGCCTGCGCAGCCGCATCCTCGAACTGGAAAGCGACTGGCCCGCGGAGGACGACAAGCCGCCGCCTCATTATTGAGTTGCCGATGAGAACGTTCCTCGGCCTGGTCGCCGGATTCCTCTTCCTGGCCTTCGTCCCGGCCAGCCGCGCCGAGGAGTCGGTGCGCATCCTGACGCCGCGACCCGAGGTCAGCCTGGCCATGCTGCTGATCAAACCCGAGGGACCGGTCGCCGCCAGCCTGATCATGTTCGTCGGAGCCGGAGGCTATCTCGGCCTGGCGCCAGACTGGCCTACCGGCAAGCGCGGCGCCAACTTCCTGTTTCGCACCGCCGACGACTTCGTCAAAGAGGGCTTTGCCGTCGCCGTCCTCGACGCCGATTCGGATCACAGCGGCGGCCTGTGGAACGCACGCACCGGCCGCAATCACGCCGAAGACGTCAGGGCGGCGATTGGTGCCCTGCGTGCCGCGATCGGCGCACCGGTGTGGCTGGTCGGCACCAGCATGGGCACAGTGTCGGTCGCCAATGCCGGAGCCCGGCTGCAGGAAGGTGGTGCCGATGGGCTGGTGTTGACCTCCAGCGTCACCGTGCCGACGAAAAGAAGCGCCGAATCGGTCTTGTCGGTCGATCTCAAAGCGATCACCGTCCCGGTGCTGGTGGTGCGCCACGACCAGGACGGCTGCGACGCATCGCCGCCGTGGAATGCGCCGCGCATCCTCAATCGCCTCGAACACAGCCCGCGCAAGGAGCTGATCGGCTTTTCCGGCGGCTCGCCGCCGCAATCGGGACCCTGCGAACCGTTTGCTCAGCACGGCTATCTCGGCATCGAACAGCGCGTGGTGGGCGCCATCGCCGCCTGGATCCGGGGACAGTAGAGCCCCCGTCAGACGAATGTCTCGTTGATCGCCTCGGTTTGATCGCCGGCATCGTGCACCCGGGTCGGGTAGCTCTGGGCGAAGCGGTCGTTTTCCGGCTTGCCCAATTCGTCGAGCGACGGGGTGGTATATTCGTCGATGGCGAGGATGCGGTTGCCGGCATCGACATGGACCGCCCGCGATTTGCGGCCGGGAACCTGCGATAGCGGCACCTGCTCGTAGCCCATGATGATGGCCAGGTCGCCCTGCTTGAAATGATGGGCGGCGGCGCCGTTCAGGCAGATCACGCCGCTGCCTTCCGGGCCTTCGATCACATAGGTGGAGAGGCGCGCCCCGGTCGAGATATTGACCACGTCGACCCGCGTATGCGGAAGGATCCCGGCGGCGCGCAGGAGAAGCGGGTCCACCGTCACCGAGCCGACGTAATGGAGATCGGCCTGAGTCACCGTGCAACGGTGAATCTTGCCGTACATGTAGTCGCGTGTCGCTTCCTGACTCATCTGCTTCACTGGAAGATGAGGGCCCGCGAATCACTCCGCAGGCCCTCGCATGCTACTGGGCGCGATCATAGAGCGACAGCCGGTTACGCCGCCACCAGATTCTCCGCCCTCGTTCAGGAGGGCAGGGAAACCAGTCCCCTGCCCCGCTCGTCTTACAACTTGGCCAAAGCCGCGTTCAGCGTGGCGCTGGGGCGCATCGCCTGCGACGTCTTGTCCAAGTCCGGATGGTAGTAACCGCCCATATCCACCGGCTTGCCCTGGGCGCCGATCAATTCGGCATTGATCTCGGCCTCGTTGTCGGCGAGCGCCTTGGCCAGATCGGTGAACCGGGCCTGGATGTCCTTGTCCTTGGTCTGCGCGGCCAAGGCCTGGGCCCAATACAGGGCCAGGTAGAAGTGGCTGCCCCGGTTATCCAACTCGCCGACCTTACGGGCCGGTGAACGGTTGTTTTCCAGGATCTTGCCGTTGGCCTGGTCGAGCGCCTCGGCCAGCACCTGCGCCTTGGGATTCTTGAAGGTCTGGGCCAGATGCTCCAGCGACGCCCCCAGGGCCAGGAATTCGCCCAGCGAATCCCACCTGAGATAGCCTTCCTCCTGGAACTGCTGGACATGCTTGGGGGCCGAACCGCCGGCGCCGGTCTCGAACAGTCCACCGCCGGCCAGCAGCGGAACGATCGACAACATCTTGGCGCTGGTGCCCAGCTCCATGATGGGGAACAGGTCGGTCAGGTAGTCGCGCAGTACGTTGCCGGTCACCGAGATGGTGTCCTGGCCGGCCCGGATGCGCTCCAGCGACACGCGGATGGCGTCCTCCGGCGACAGGATCCGGATATCGAGGCCCTTGGTGTCGTGGTCCTTCAGGTAGCGCTCGACCTTCAGGATGATCTGGGCATCGTGGCCGCGCTTCTGGTCCAGCCAGAAGATGGCCGGGGCGCCGCTGATGCGGGCCCGGCTGACGGCCAGCTTGACCCAATCCTGGATCGCCACGTCCTTGGCCTGGCACATGCGGAAGATGTCGCCGGCCTCGACCGGCTGCTCCAGCAGCAGCTTGCCGGCGGCATCGACCACCCGCACCGCCCCGTCGCCGGCGATTTCGAAGGTCTTGTCGTGGGAACCGTATTCCTCGGCCTGCTGGGCCATCAGCCCGACATTGGGAACGCTGCCCATGGTGCGCGGATCGAAGGCGCCGTGCTTCTTGCAGTCGTCGATCGCCACCTGGTAGATCGTAGCATAGCAGCGGTCGGGGATCATCGCCTTGGTGTCGTGCAGCTTGCCGTCGGTCCCCCACATGCGCCCGGAGTCGCGGATCATCGCCGGCATCGACGCATCGACGATGATGTCGCTGGGAACATGCAGGTTGGTGATGCCCTTGTCGGAATTGACCATCGCCAGTTCGGGGGCAGCCTTGTAGCAGGCCTGGATGTCGGCCTCGATGGCGGTCCGCTGGGCCTCGGGAAGCTTGGCGATCTTGGCCAGCAGATCACCGAAGCCGTTGTTGACGTTGACCCCGAGTTCCTTGATCACCGCCGCGTGCTTGTCGAAGACGTCCTTGAAGAAGACGGTGACGGCATGGCCGAACATGATGGGATCCGAGATCTTCATCATGGTCGCCTTGAGATGCAGCGACAGGAGAACGCCCTTGTTCTTGGCATCCTCGATCTGCTCGGCGTAGAAGGCGCGGAGCGCGCGGCGGCTCATGACCGCGGCGTCGATCACCTCGCCCGCCTTCAACGCGGTCTTCTGCTTGAGAACGGTGGTGGCGCCGTCACGGCCGACGAACTCGATGCGCACCTCGGTGGGCTCGCCGACGGTCACCGATTTCTCGCTGCCGTAGAAATCCCCGGCGCTCATATGCGCCACATGGGACTTCGAGTCGGCCGACCAGGGGCCCATCTTATGCGGGTGCTTCTTGGCGAACTCTTTCACCGCGGCGGCTGCCCGGCGATCCGAGTTGCCTTCGCGCAGCACCGGGTTGACGGCACTGCCCAGCACCTTGCCGTAGCGGGCCTTGATCTCTTTCTCGGCGTCGGTCTTCGGATCTTCCGGAAAGTCGGGAATCTTGTAGCCCTGCGACTGCAATTCCTTGATCGCCGCCTTCAACTGCGGGTTCGAGGCGCTGACGTTGGGCAGCTTGATGATATTGGCTTCCGGCTTCTTCGCCAGTTCGCCCAGTTCGGCCAATTCGTCGCCGATCCGCTGGGCGGGGGTCAGCTGCTCGGGGAAGTTGGCGATGATGCGGCCGGCCAGGGAGATATCCCGGGTCTCGACGGCAACGCCGGCCGCCTTGGTGAAGGCCTCGACGATGGGCAGCAACGAGTAGGTCGCGAGCGCAGGGGCCTCGTCGACCTTGGTCCAAATAATCTTCGCGGTTGTCATGTTTCTCGACCTCGACTAAATGCCTTGCCGTTTCCGCTCGCGGGCCTCTGCTGCGAAGGGTACCCGCACCAAGGCGCAGGTATAACGGTGTGCCGATTGCACCCATGACGGGATGGGCATCAATCGCACCGGTGCAGCCGACCACACGGCCATACAGGAAGGCGGTGAATGCGGCCATTGCCGCGCCTGCTCGGACCAAGCGCCGAAGCAGAACGGAACAGCCCTGGGGTGCGCCCCAAGCACCAACAACCGCAATTCCGGCATGAGCGACGGACGGCGCACATTAGGCATTACCGCCCAGGAACGCAAGGGTCGGCGAACCGTTCCAGCGGCCTCGGCGATCCTCGGTCGACGGGGCAATTGGCCCCGGATCAGAACAGCCGGGGTTCGCCGACCAGGGCGGCGCCGAGCTCACGGCGAACGGTGGGGAGCACATCGTCGACGCTATCGACGACGGTGAACAGGCGCAGCGTATCGGCCCGGGCGAAACCACCGGCGACGATGGCATCGAGCATATCCACCCACGGGTTCCAGTAGCCCCGCAGATTGGCAAGGATGATCGGCTTGTTGTGCAGCCGAAGCTGTTTCCAGGTGAGGATCTCGAAGGTCTCGTCGAGAGTGCCGGTGCCGCCCGGCAATACGCAAAAGGCATCCGCCATATCGAACATGCGCCGTTTGCGGGTGTGCATCCCGTCGACGACGATCAACTCGGTCAGCTCCCGCGACGGGGCTTCGATCCGCAGCAGATGATCGGGGATGACCCCGACCGCCCGGCCGCCCCCCCGCAACACGGCATCGGACAGCATCCCCATCATGCCGAGATGGCCGCCGCCGAAGATCAAGGTGATGCCTTCCTTGGCGAGCATCCCCCCAAGCCGTCCGGCCGCCTCGCGATGGGTGGGATCGGCTCCCAGCGACGATCCGCAGAAGACGCAGAGGGATTTCAGGTCAGGCGATCGGATCTTGGTCAATGCATCCTTCCTCCGCTCGACGGCGAGACGGTGCTGTCCAGGGGCCCGACTGGCCGGGCTCGCGGACCGCCCTCTTATACCATCGTCGCCGCACTGGTTTATTGACAGTTTGAGGCATGGCCGCCGCCGGCCATTGGCGGCAAAGCCCCCCACAGGTGGGCATCGGCGGCCGGCAAATCCACCCGGAGGGCACCCTGGCCAAGCGGAGGCTGCCGGCAGACCTAGCCCGGTTTTCGCATTCCCCTCGTCGTTCGACCGGCGGACCGCCCATCCGATCGGCTGGGGGCAGGAGACGCAGGGCTCCGAATCCAGGTTAACGAGCCGGTAGCCCAAGGATCGCGGCGAGGTATCGCACATCCCAGCCGGCGGCCTTTCGCCTGAGCTTGATGGATTTTTTGTCGGCGACGGCGCGGACGAGGTTGATGGCGTAGTGC
>CAIOJO010000039.1 GCA_903858635.1 uncultured Telmatospirillum sp.
CAACCCTGCGAGCCGCCCTGCTGGCCCATCAGGCCAAGCATTCCATCAACCCCGATCTTGAACAGCACGCCAAGGCCGCGTAGCCTGTTCAGACCGTGACGCCTGCCGAGCGAATTTCAACACGGCTCGGGACAATCCCTAATTTTTCCGTCTTGCAGCTGATCCACTTTTCTCTGAAGTTCAATCGGCATTTCCCAAGATACTTGGGCGATGTTGCGCTCGGCCAGAGCATCAAAGACGACATCGGACAAAGCCGCTGCTCTCATTTCTAATTTGCTGTGATCCCCATCGGCGATAAGAACGTCGGCTTTCGGTATGGCATGTCTGATAAGGTCGGCCAAAGCAGCGGAAGCTTTTTCAACCCGCGGATTATGTTTGGAAAGCGTGGTGCCGTGGGCGCCTTTGCCAAGGGAGGAAAAGTCGTCGGTTGTGGCGTAGGCAGCATTCGTGGACAAAGCAAAGCTCAGCAAGATGTCTCGGATTTTTTTTAATAGAGCGTGAAATATCTGTTTTTCTTCCATAATACCGATTACTGCGAACGATGATATATTTAAGAATAAGGCAAAGACATGTAAATTTGCTTAATAACGAGAACGGCCCTTTCCCGGGTCGCAACCGGTAAGCAGACTGCCCGCTCACGGCACATTTTGTCCTCCCGGATCAAGCGCAGGAGCGACTGTTCCTGGCCCCGGAGCCGCCGATGCTGAACAGGCGAGACGTATTTGCCCGCGGGCGCTATTCTGCTTCGCCTGCGGCCAAATTAGTCTCCGTGCTGGCGGCGCGAGGTGAGAAATCGGCCCAGTTCGGGCAGAATGGCGGGGCCGGCCTTCCTGTGCCGGCTTGAACGGAGGGACCATGGCCGGACATTCCTGGGACGAGCGCTTCGCCGGCGACGACTACGCCTACGGCACCGAACCCAACACTTACCTGCGGGCCCAGGCCTGGCGCCTGCGGCCGGGGATGAACGCGTTATCGGTGGCCGATGGCGAGGGGCGCAATGGCGTGTGGCTGGCCGGCCAGGGGCTGGACGTGCTGTCGGTCGACAGTTCGGCCGTCGGCCTGGCCAAGGCACAGCGCCTGGCCGTGGACCGGGGTGTCCGCCTGACCACCGTTCAGGCGGACCTGCTGGAATGGCAATGGGGCCGCGATGCCTTCGACCTGATCGCCTCGATCTACATGCATTTTGCCCCGGAGGTTCGACCGCGCATGCACCGGGCGATGATCGACGCCTTGCGTCCCGGCGGGTTGGTGCTGATCGAAGCCTTCCACAAGCGCCAACCCGGGCGCGGCGCCGGCTCGCCGGTGTATCAGCCGGACGCGCTGCAGAACGATTTCGCCGACCTGCAGATCCTCGAATTGCTGGTGGGAACCGTCACCCTCGACGAGGGAACCTTCCATCGCGGCCCGGCCGAGGTGGTCCGCTTCCTTGGCCGCAGGCCGGATTGAGGGGCTTGGTCACGACGGCGCGTGCTTATTCAGGATGCGCTGCAGGGTGCGGCGGTGCATGCGCAGGCGGCGGGCGGTCTCCGAGACATTGTGCTGGCAGTCGACGAAGACCCGCTGGATATGCTCCCAGCGCACCCGCTCCGGGGTCATCGGGGCGGGCGGCGCCTCTTCGTCCGGCATCGCCGCGTCGCCGCGCAGGACCGCCGCCAGATGGTCGGCATCGACCGGTTTCGGCAGGTAGTCGGCAGCGCCCCATTTGATGGCGCTGACCGCCGAGGCGATGTTGCCGTATCCGGTGAGAAGGACGATGCGGGTCGCCGGCGAGATCTCGCGCAACAGGGCGACCAGATCGAGGCCGTTGCCGTCGCCAAGGCGCAAATCCACCACCGCATAGGCCGGCAGCAGGTCGTTGGCCTCGCCCACCGCCTCGCCGATGGAGCCGACGGCGCGGACGACAAAGCCGCGACGCTGCATCGCCTTGGCCAGGCTGGTGCGGAATGGTTCGTCGTCGTCGACCACCAGCAACGTCGCGGCCTGGTCAGCCATCGGCGCCCCCACCGCCGGTGAACGGCTCGGCCCGTCGCCAACAGATGGTAACGACGCCGCCCCCCATCGGGTGGTTGGAGAATACCAGACTGGCGCCGGTGCGCGACAGCAAGGTCTTGGCGATGAAAATGCCGAGGCCGAGATGGGCCCCGTCGTGGTCGCGGGTCGACAGGTAGGGTTCGCCCAAGCGGTCGAGCAGATGCTCGTCGAAACCGGGTCCGTCGTCATGGATGCGGACGGTGACCTGATCTCCGGTCCAGCCGATCCGCACCTCGACCCGCCGTCGGGCGAACTGAACGGCGTTCTGCAACAGATTGCCGAGGCCATGCAGGATCTCCGGACTGCGCAGGATCCACGGCTCGGCCGGCGACACTCCGGCCGCTGGCGGCGCGGTGGCGAAGACCAGGTCGATGCGGGAGTCCCTATGCGGCGCTGCCGCCATCTCCACCAAGCTCGAGAAGGGCACCTTCTCGTCACCCACCATCGCCTCGCGCTCGCCGCGGCGGGTCAGCCGGGCCAGAATGTCGCGGCATCGCTCGGCCTGTCCGACCAGGGTCCGCATCTCGGCCAGATTGGGATCGTCGTGGCGCATCTGCGCGGCGACCTCGCGGGCAACCAGGCAGACGGTGCCCAATGGCGTGTTGAGCTCATGCGCCACCATGGCGGCCAGCTCCCCCACCGCGGCGATCCGCTGTTCCTGCAGCAACGCCGTGCGGCTGGCCTCGTAGGCGGCGTCGATGCGACGGGCTTCCGCCGCCATGCGCCAGGTGAAGAAGGCGACGAAGGCGATGCCGAGCGACAGCGCCGACCAGCTGCCGAAGGTATAAAGCGGCGGGATGACGAATTGTTCCGGCCAGGGCAAGGGCCGATGCCAGCGCGTCACCACGGACATCGCCACCCCAGCCAGAATGGCCACCAGGGCCGCCGGGCGCCCCGGCAAGGTGGCCGCCGCCAGCGCCACCGGCCCGACGATGAAGATGCAGAAGGGATTCCCGGTGCCTCCGGTCAGGCCGAGCAACACGCCGAGTTGCAGCACATCGAAGGCGATATGCCAAAACGCGCTGGTCTGGCCGAGGCGACGGAAGGCGGTACCCTGCAGACTGAGCAGGCAATTGAGCAGGACCGAAGCGCCGATGGTGGCCGCCACCGGCAGGACGGCAAGGCCGCCGATCGACAACTGTACCACGAGAACGGTGGCCGACTGTCCGGCGATGGCCAACCAGCGGATGAGGATCAAGGTGCCGAGTCGGGTCCGCAACGAATCGCCGTTCCATCGAACCTCGACCATCGACAAAAAAGTTCTCCCCCGGCAATGACGGAATGGGCATGACCATCGCCATTGAGGCGCCGACGCCGCCGGCCCGCCTTAACCCTTGTCAATCCGTCGGTCGGGAATGTTCGGGTGGGGACGGCGGCCGGGCCGCCCCCGGTTCAATGCGCCGGAGCCAATTCAACGGGCATCGGCAAGTCTTCAGCCTGCTACAGAAATGTAAATTTAGTCACAGTCTTTGTTGCATCGTTAATATTAAATATGCGTGGCCGGTATACTCCTGGATATATGCCGATGGATGGCAGAATGGCCCCATGATTGCTGGAGCATGGGCGGCGAAGGCACTAGAACTCCTCTCGGTCGGATAGACTTGGACCTGCAGGATATGGCGATCTGCCACAACAGACATGACGCTCACCTGCGGCGAGTCTTCTGGCAGTCTTTAACCCGCAGCAACGGCCTTTGCCGCAAAGCAAGTGAATGCGGCAACCATAAGGGTGGGGATGAGCGATGTGGCTCGTCCAGGTGGAACTGGAGATTTGTTATGAGGCCCAAATTATTTGCCATCACCCTCGGCATGGCCCTCGCCGGGGCCTGTTCCGCCGATGCTGCGGACACACAAGTCATTCATTCGACCACGGACGCCAGAAGCGGCGTTCGCGTCACCTGCACCTACCGCGATTGGCAGCGCGTCGAGATCAAGGGGCTCATCATGTCTTTCGGTGCGCCGGGACAGGTCGATGCCGTCGGCGCCACCCGTGAAGAGGCCGTCGCTCGGATGGTCTCGACCGGTTATGGCACGAAGGAGAACCCGTGCCTTGCGGTCCGCGTCTCCGGGCAAGACGGCCATATGCTCGAAGCTATGGGACGTTTCGACTCCAATATGCAACCGCCAGGGACCGCACGAACCCAGCTTGTTTCGGCAATAACAACTCTCCACTCCCGAACGCGTGATGGGTCCGCCCAGCACGCGGCCGGCACAATCATGCGCGATATGGCTCCGACGAATCGAGACGAGCTCGAACAGTCGCTGTTGTGCCAGAACTCGGCGTGTCAGTAGAGACGCCGGGGCCTCGGCTAGAGTCCCGGACCAACCTGTCGGGAGAGTTCGGGCGGGGACGGCGATTGGGCCGTCCCCGCCTCCGGTTCAATGCGCCAGCTTGGCGTGCCGGCTGGCATCGCGCGAGGTCAGGTTGATCACCTCGTCGCTGAAGCGACTGTCCGATTTGAGCGCGAAGTCGCTCAAGGACAGCATGCCGACGATACGCTTCTGCCGACTCAAGACCGGCAGATGGTGGATTTGCTTGCTTTGCATCAGCTCCAGCGCATCGGCGTCGGACTGATCCTCGTAGCAGTAGATGATGCCTTTCGACATCACCTGCCTGGCCTTGGTATTGGCGGGATCGAGACCTCCGGCGACGGCGCGGCAGGCAATGTCGCGGTCGGTGATCATGCCGACCAGCCGGTCGTTCTCGCCGACGGGCAGGCAACCGATTCCATTGTCGCGGAGCGTCGTTGCCACCGTCTTGAGCGAGGCATCCGCCTCGACCCATTCGGCGTTCGCGGTCATCAGATCCTTCACTTGCATGGCAACCTCCTTTGGGGGTGGAGGCTCAGGCACGGATCACCCGACGAAAGCGGCGCCGCCCCCTGATGCAGAACGCATGGCGGCGCCGAAGATGGCGTTGAGCTGTTGGCCGGTCGCCGGTCGGCGGCACAATGGGTGATTGGCGCCGCAGGCCGGGCCTTGGGCCGCGATCCGAACCCGAACCGGACGCCGCCGGCCGCGAAGTCCGCCGCCGGACGACGACCCGACAGCATAGCAAAATGCCGGGTCGGACGCTCGCCGATTCCGGTGGTGCCAGCCGCTTTCGCCGCAGCGGCTAGATTGTTCTACCGGGTGCAACCGTGGTTAACTAATCCATCCTGCTTCGGTGTCGCAAGCGAACGGAGAGCCGCGATGATGACCGACCGCTTCGTCCAAGAACGCCTGCCACCGGCCGAGCTGTGGCCGGAATTCGATTTCTCGGCCTTGCCCGAGCTGGCCTATCCGCCACGCTTCAATTGCGCCACCGAACTGCTCGACCGCATGGTCGCCGGCGGTCGTGCCGAACGGCCGGTCCTGTATTTCGGCGACGCCCGCTGGACCTACCGGATGCTGGCCGACAAGGTCGACCGCATTGCCCGGGTGCTGGTCGACGACCTGGGGCTGCAGTCCGGCAACCGGGTGCTGCTGCGCGGCTTCAACAATCCGATGATGGTGGCCTGCTGGTTCGCCATCGCCAAGGCCGGCGGGGTGGTGGTGGCGACCATGCCGCTGTTGCGGGCCGCCGAGCTCGGTGACATCGTCGACAAGGCGGCGATCGGCCTATGCCTCTGCCAGGACAGCCTGGACGGCGAGGTCGAGGCGGTGATGCGGCAGACGCCGCACCTGGCCAGGCTGTGCCGGTTCAGCGCGCTGGGCGACGGCACGGCCGAGCTCGACCGGGCGCTGGACGGCAAGCCGGCCCAGTTCACCGCCTTCGATTCGGCCGGCGACGATCCGGTGCTGGTCGCCTTCACCTCGGGCACCACCGGACGGGCCAAGGGAACCATCCATTTCCACCGCGACATCCTGGCCATCTGCGACACCTTCCCGCGCCATGTGGCGGGGCTTAGGGCCGACGACATCTTCGTCGGCACGCCGCCGATCGCCTTCACCTTCGGTCTGGGCGCCCAGGTGCTGTTTCCCATGCGGGTCGGCGCCGCCACCGTGCTGATTGAGAGCTTCGGCCGCACCACGCTGCTGGAAGCCATTACCCGCTACCGCGTCACCGGCCTCTACACGGCGCCCACCGGCTACCGCAATCTGGCCCCCCTGGCCAAGGACTACGACCTGTCGTCGCTGCGCCTGTGCATTTCCGCCGGCGAACATCTGCCCCAGGCAACCTGGGAGCTGTGGCGGCGAACCACCGGCATCGGCATCATCGACGGCATCGGCTCGACCGAGCTTTTGCATATCTTCGTCTCGGCCGCCGGCGCCGACATCCGCCCGGGCGCCACCGGCAAGGCGGTGCCCGGCTATCGGGCCACCATCCTCGACGACGCCGGCCATGAGCTGCCGCCCGGGGCCGAGGGCTGGCTGGCGATCAAGGGGCCGACCGGCTGCCGCTATCTCGACGACCCGGAACGGCAGAAGGGCTATGTGCGGCACGGCTGGAACATCACCGGCGACATCTATCGGCGGGACCAGGACGGCTATTTCTGGTACGTGGCCCGCGGCGACGACATGATCATCTCGGCCGGCTACAACATCTCCGGGCCCGAGGTCGAGAATGTCCTCTTGACCCACCCCAAGGTGGCCGAATGCGCGGTAATCGGGGTGCCCGACGCCGAACGCGGCCAGATGGTCGCCGCCTATGTGGTGCCGAAGCCCGAGGTCGAAGCATCCGACGGCCTGATTGCCGAACTGCAGGACTACGTCAAGCGCAGCATCGCCCCCTACAAATACCCCCGCCAGGTGCTGTTCCGCGACGCCCTGCCGCGCACCCCGACCGGCAAGCTGCAACGCTTCCGCCTGCGCGAGGAAAGCTGATTCCGCCGATCCGGGACCCCCCTTGGGGCAGGCCGTGGTTCACCACATAACCAGGCAAACCAACCGCGCAATGTCCGGGGACAGTCGATGACAGCCAATCCTGCGCCAGGCTGGCGCCAACATCCCGACCACCGGGTCGACCTGATCGCCGAAGAGCGTCGGTGGCGCGCCATCCATGGCGGCGACGTCATCGCCGAAAGCGGCGATATCCTCTGGGTTCAGGAGACCGGCTATGATCCGGTGCCTTACTTCCCGCGCCAAGACGTCCGCCTCGAGCATTTGCGCCGCAGCGACCGCAAGAGCCATTGCCCGTTCAAGGGCGAAGCCTCCTATTTCACCGTGACTGGCACCGCCGGCGACGACGAGAACGCGGCCTGGAGCTACGAGCAGCCCTATGACGAAATGGCTCGGTTGAAGGAGCGGATCGCCTTCTACCCCGACCGGGTGCGGGTCGAGCCGGCGGCCAAGGGCCAATGAACGGACCGGCGGCGCAGCGTCGGGCTTGCGCTGGGGGCCTCAGTCCCGGATAACCGGGGCGATGAACAACAGCAGCGTTACCATCGCCGTCATCGGTGGCGGGCCGGCCGGCTTGATGGCGGCTGAACTCCTGAGTGGGGCCGGCCTGGCCGTCACCGTTTACGACCGCATGCCGTCGGTCGGGCGCAAGCTGCTGATGGCCGGCCGCGGCGGCCTCAACCTCACCCATTCGGAAGACCTGGAGACGTTCCTTGGCCGCTACGGCAGGGCGCCGCCACAGTTGGAGGCGGCCATCCGCGCCTTCCCGCCGACGGCCCTCACCGCCTGGTGCGAGGGCCTGGGCCAGGCCACCTTCGTCGGCAGCAGCGGCCGGGTGTTTCCCAAGTCGTTGAAAGCTTCGCCGTTATTGCGGGCCTGGCTGGCCCGCCTGGCCGGGCAAGGGGTGCAGTTCAGGACGCGCTGCGGCTGGCAGGGCTGGACCGCCGAGGGCGCCTTAAGTTTTTGCCGGGCCGATGGCGAGATGGAGACGGCCAGCCCGGCGGCGACCATCCTGGCCCTGGGCGGGGCGAGCTGGCCGCGGCTCGGCTCCAACGGCGCCTGGGTCGCGTTGCTGGCCGGCCAGGGCGTGGCGATTTCGCCCCTGCGACCGGCCAATTGCGGCTTCGCGGTGACCTGGAGCGAATTGTTCCGCCAGCGTTTCGCCGGCCAACCGCTGAAGACCATCGCCCTGTCGTTCGGTCGGCGGCGGGTCCGCGGCGAGGCGATGGTGACCGCCGGCGGTCTGGAGGGCGGCGCCGTCTACGCCCTGTCGGCGCCGTTGCGGGAGGCCATCGCCGCCGACGGCCAAGCGGTCCTCGCAATCGATCTGCAGCCCGAGCGGTCGACCGCCGAATTGGTGCAACGGCTGGCCCGGCCGCGCTGCCGCCAATCCCTGTCGACCTTCCTCAAGAAGGCGCTCGGCCTGTCGCCGCTGGCGATCAATCTATTGCGGGAGGCAGCCCCACCGCCGGACGATCCGGAAGCCTTGGCCGGGTTGATCAAGGCGGTGCCGATCCGCCTGAGCGCGCCGGCGTCGCTGGACCGGGCCATCTCCACCGCGGGGGGCGTCGCCTTCGACCAGCTCGATGCACATTTCATGCTGCGGGCCAGGCCCGGCCTGTTCGTCGCCGGCGAAATGCTCGACTGGGAGGCACCCACCGGCGGCTATCTGCTGCAGGCCTGTTTCGCCACCGGCCGGGCGGCGGCCGCGGGCGTGCTGGCCTGGCTGGCGGCGGGATAGCGCAATTTCTCCAGTGGGGCGGGCGTCCCAGGCTGTGAAAATATTAGTGGCACCGGCCTCCCTGCCGGTGTCCGCCGCGGAGCGGCGCAAATGCTGGTCTTCCGGCTCCGCCGGAACACCGGCACGGAGGCCGGTGCCACTAGAGCGGTATGCGATTAGATCGGATCACCCCTCTCGTCATTCCCGCGGAAGCGGGAATCCATTACGGCTCCGAATTTCTGGCGTCGGCGTGGACCCCCGCCTTCGCGGGGGTGACGAAGGTGATTCTGTCATAAAGCACAATGCTCTAAAAAACATTATTTCACAGGCTCCCGCCCGCCGGCGGGCGGGACGCCCGCCCCACTCTATTTCTTCCTCTCCCTATGCCGATTAAGACCCTTTCTTCGGCCGCCGGGCCAGGCCGGGGCGGCGGGACTGGGTGGTGTGCTGGGTGAAGAACTTCTGCGTGCCGTGTTTGCGGCCGGCCCGCGCCCCCTCGCCGCCGGCCAGTCCGGTCCCCGCCGGCTGCCAGTTGGGCACCAGCTGGTGCTTGCCCGGACCGATCAGGTCGGCCCGCCCCATCTGCTTCAAGGCCTCGCGCAGCACCGGCCAATTCTCGGCGTCGTGATAGCGCAGGAAGGCCTTGTGCAGGCGGCGCTGCTTGAGGCCCTTGGCGGTGAACACCACTTCCGAGCCGCTGCGGCGGATCGGCCGCAACGGGTTGCGCTCGCTGTGATACATCGCCGCCGACAGCGACATCGGCGACGGCAGGAAGGTCTGCACCTGGTCGGCCCGGTAGCCGTTCTTCTTCAGCCACAGCGCCAGGTTCATCATGTCTTCGTCGGTGGTGCCCGGATGGGCGGCGATGAAATAGGGGATCAGGTAGTACTTCTTGCCGGCCTCGGTGGCGTATTTGTCGAACAGCGCCTTGAACCGGTCATAGGAGCCGATCCCCGGCTTCATCATCTTCGACAGCGGCCCGGCCTCGGTATGCTCCGGGGCGATCTTCAGGTAGCCGCCGACATGGTGGGTGACCAGTTCCTTGACATAGGCCGGGCTGTTGACCGCCAGGTCGTAGCGCAGGCCCGAGGCGACCAGCACCTTCTTCACCCCGGGCAGGCCGCGCGCCTGGCGATAGAGATGGATCAGCGGGTCGTGATCGGTGCCCAGGTTCTTGCAGATGTCGGGATAGACGCAGGACGGGCGGCGGCAGATGCTCTCGATCGCTTTGTCCTTGCAGGCCATCCGGTACATGTTGGCGGTGGGCCCGCCGAGATCCGAGATGACCCCGGTGAACCCCTTGACCTTGTCGCGGATCTCCTCGATCTCGGCCAGGATCGAGGCCTCGGAGCGGCTCTGGATGATGCGGCCCTCGTGCTCGGTGATCGAGCAGAAGGAACAGCCGCCGAAACAGCCGCGCATGATGGCGACGGAAAAGCGGATCATCTCCCAGGCCGGGATGCGCGCCTCGCCATAGGCCGGGTGCGGCGCCCGCCCATAAGGCAGGGCGTAGACCCCGTCCATCTCGGCGGTGGCCAGCGGGATCGGCGGCGGGTTCAGCCATAGCTCCTTGTCGCCATGGCGCTGCACCAGGGCCCGGGCATTGCCGGGATTGCTTTCCTGGTGCAACAGGCGCGAGGCATGGGCGTACAGCACCGGATCGTCCTTGACCAGGTCGAAACCCGGCAGGCGCACCGCCGTCGGCTCGGCGCCGCGGCTGGGGCCGGTGCTAACCGGCTGGTCGATGCTATCGGCGGCGATAACGGTCCAGCCCTCTGGCACGCCGTCGCACAGGAAGGCGGTGCCGCGGATGTCGCGAATCGACTCCACCGCCTCGCCCTTGCCCAGGCGATGGGCGACGGCGACGATGGCCCGCTCGGCATTGCCGTAGACCAGCAGGTCGGCCCGGCTGTCGACCAGGATCGAGCGCCGCACCTTGTCCGACCAGTAGTCGTAATGGGCGATGCGGCGCAGCGACGCCTCGATGCCACCGATGACGATCGGTGTCGCCTTGTAGGCCTCGCGGCAACGCTGGGAATAGACGATGACGGCGCGGTCGGGACGGCGCCCGCCCTCGTCGTTCGGCGTGTAGCTGTCGTTGTGGCGCAGGCGGCGGTCGGCCGTGTAGCGGTTGACCATCGAATCCATGTTGCCGGCGGTGACCCCGAAGAACAGGTTCGGCTTGCCCAGCACGGTGAACGGCTGGGCGGTCACCCACTCCGGCTGGGCGATGATGCCGACGCGGAAGCCCTGCGCTTCGAGCAGGCGGCCGACGATGGCCATGCCGAAGCTCGGATGGTCGACATAGGCGTCGCCGGTGACCAGGATGATGTCGCAGCTGTCCCAACCGAGCCGGTCCATCTCGTCCCGCGTGGTCGGCAGGAAGGGGGCCGGCCCGAAACGATGGGCCCAATATTTCCGGTAGGAGAAGATGTCCTTGGCGCTTTCCATCGGCGTTCCAGCGCGGGCGGTCCTGAGCGTTTTGCGGCGAGGGCTGACCTTATGCCAAATGGCCGATGCAATGAAAGACCGCAACGGGGGGTGGGCCGGCGCGATGGAAAAAATCGGCCGGCGGAGGCCGATCGCCCTTTCTCGCCGCTACGTGCTGGCCGATAGGGCCTTCGCCACGTTCAAGACCTTGTCCCAGCCCAGGAAGCCTCTGGCGGGCGTGGCGAAACTGCTGTCGAGGAATGACGCCCAGGGTTGGGCATCGTAGTCCGGAGCTGGGCCGCCGACGTGATAGTTCGGGGCGTAGTGCGACAAGACATGGGCAAACGTGTTAATCGCGGTGCTTTCATACGAATCTTCCGGCCCTCCGCAGTAAGAGATCATCGCCGCGATTGCCCCGGCCACCGTCTTTTCCCAAGGACGGAAGGATTCGCCGAATCTCATCCAATTGGCTACTCTGAGATGATTGCATTGTTGTGATATGAATATGTCATAGAGCTCACGACAATACTTTTGGTAAACAACCCCTCTTCGCACCGGATGATCGGGCCAATGCCCATCCAGGCCATGACCCAAGGGAAAATCCCAGCATTTCCAACCGTTGCCCCACCCTTCCTGGGAATGGGCGAAAGAATCGCCAAAAGAGTGGAGGGCTACGCCAAACTCAAGGGACCCATAGGCTCGACTTTGCAGATATTGTTTTCTCGAGCTGCGCACGTCGTTGTAGCCACCGCCGGTAAGGCAATGCAAACCGCGCTGGATGATTCGACAATGTCCGTAAACGGCACTTCTTGAAGCGTCGTTGAGGAATTTTCCATCATTTTCCGAGTACTGCATCTCGAGTCGTTTCTTGACGTGCTCAAGCTTCGCCACCGGTATGCCGGCCTTGTAAGCAATGCCGGACTCCGCGCCATCCCACACCTGCGGGCCGTTCAGGCCGCCGTTCAATCGGTAGGTCCCAGCGATGGCGCCGGTGTACACCGCCTCGAATTCTGCGGCTTCGTCGGGTAGTTGCGACAGGACGGCCATGCGTAGGGCGACCTGGGGATCAAGCCCGGCCAGAAGCTGCAGTAGATACACGGTGTAGTAATGGCCGACGCGGTTCCAGTAACGCGGCGCATTGCCGCGGTTTGCCAGTTGACAGCGGCAAGGAAGACCGGCCAATGCGGCGACGGCGGCAATGGATGCCTCGGCCTCCAATTCCTTGGCCGAAGGTGCGACCGAAGAGGCGGGCGCGGCCAATCGGAATTGGGCGACATGCGCCAGTTCATGAGCGACGACGCTCCGCCCCAACGCGCCATCGTTCCACCAGAAATCGCCGATGATCGCGGTCGGCAGGACGATTCGTTCGGGTTCGGCAAAGGCCGGGGCGCCCGCCCGAAGCTCGATGGACAGCCCATCGAAACGACAGTCGAAAAGGTCGGCGCATCGGTCGACCCAGGCCAGGAGAGAAGCGAGGTTGATGCGCTGACGGGCCGCGACATCGGGGCCCGGTGCGCCGTTAGGGTCAATCCTGATCCGCATCAAGGTCCTCCCTGCTGCTCCTTCAGCGTACCCTGTTTGACCAAGTTCCGGCTCAGGATAGCCCTATCGATGGCGTTCGGGAAGGTTCTGCCGGGTCGATCGACCGGGGCGGTCGTGGGGTAGCACCGGGCAGGCCCCCTCATGGGCCAGCAGCCAGCGCTTGCGGTCGAGGCCGCCGCCGAAACCGGTCAGTGAGGCATCGGCGCCGATCACCCGATGGCAGGGAACGACGACGGGAATCGGATTGGCGCCATTGGCCAACCCGACTGCCCGCGCCGCTTTCGGCTGGCCGATCCGCCGCGCCAAGGCGCCATAGCTGAGGGTTTGTCCGACCGGAATGGCGCGCAGCGCATCCCACACCCGGCGTTGGAACGCCGTTCCATTGGTTGCCGTGAGCAGACCGGCAACGGCGTTCAGATCGCCGGCAAAATAGGCCTGCAGGGCACGCCGGGCGGCCGAGGGCTGCGACACCTCGCCCAGCCGAACGGCGTTCGCCCCATAATGGCGCCGCAACAGCGCCAGCATGCGCGGCTGGTGGTCTTCCCAATCCACCGCGCGCAGGCGATGTTGGTCATCGGTGACGATCAGCATCGGGCCGGTGGGCGTATCGATGCGTTCGACCGAGAAGTCTTGCAGGGGCATGGCGATCCTCCCAGTTTGGACGGCACAGATATGATCCCCGGGAGCGGCGACATCTGGCGCCTTTCGGACCCGATGATGCGCATCACGAGGTCCGAAAGCCGCTAGCCAGAGGGCCGGCCGCACCCCATTCTTTCCCCATGGATCTCGATCATCAAGCCTGCTACCGGGCCGTCTGCGTGCGCGATGCGCGTTTCGACGGCCGGTTTTTCACCGGCGTCACCACCACCGGCATCTATTGCCGCCCGATCTGCCCGGCGCGCACGCCACGGTCCGAACATGTCCGCTTCTTTCCCACCGCGGCGGCGGCCCAGGAGGCCGGCTTCCGTCCCTGCCTGCGCTGCCGGCCGGAAACGGCGCCCGATCTGGGAGCCTGGCGCGGCACCTCGAACACCGTGTCGCGCGCCCTGGCGCTGATCGAACTGGGGGCCTTGGAAGAGGCGCCGGTCGACGCCTTGGCCCTGCGCCTCGGTGTCGGCGAGCGGCATTTGCGGCGTCTGTTCCGCCAGCATCTTGGCGCATCGCCGGTTGCCGTGGCCCAGACGCGTCGCGTCCTGCTGGCCAAACAGCTGATCCACGAGACCCGTCTGCCGATGGCCGAGGTGGCCTTCGCCGCCGGTTTTGGCAGCATCCGCCGGTTCAATGAAACCTTCCTGGCCTTGTTCGGCCGCAGCCCCCTCGCGCTGCGGCGCCAGGGCAGCCGCGAGGTCTCGGCCGGACCGCAGGGCGAGATCGTCCTGCTGCTGCGCTATCATCCGCCCTACGACTGGCCGGCCATGCTGGAGTTCCTGCGCCGGCGGGCGATCCCCGGCATCGAGCGGGTCACCGCCGATGGTTACGCCCGATCGGTGCAGTTGGACGGGGTGCAGGGAACCGTCATGGTGCAGCCGGCCGCGGGCAATGCCCTCAGTGCCTCGGTGCGCTTTGCCAAGCTGTCGGCCCTGCCGGCGATCATCGGGCGACTGCGCCGGGTGTTCGACCTGGCCGCCGATCCGCTGGCCATCGCCGCCCATCTGGCCAAGGATCCGCTGCTGGCCCCGCTGGTGCAGGCACGGCCGGGCCTGCGCGTGCCGGGCGCCTGGGACGGTTTCGAACTGGCGATCCGCGCCGTGCTCGGGCAGCAGATCACGGTGTCCGGGGCCAGCCGATTGGCCGCCCGCCTGGTCGCCGCCCATGGCCAGCCCCTGCGGCAACCCGCGGACGGCCTGACCCATCTGTTCCCGCAGCCGGCGGCCTTGGCGGCGGCGGAGCTGACGTCGCTCGGCCTGCCCCACAGCCGGGCGGCGGCCCTTTCGGCGGTGGCGACGGCCGCCCTGGCCGACCCGCATCTGTTCGATGCGACCGGCGCGCTGGAGGACGCCGTCCGCCGCCTACGGTCGATTCGCGGCGTCGGGGAATGGACGGCGCAGTATATCGCGCTCCGCCAACTGCGTGAGCCGGACGCCTTTCCCGCCGCCGATATCGGCCTGATACGGGCCATGGCCCGGCAGGACGGGCGCGGACATTCCGCGGCGGAACTTCTCGACCGGGCCGATCGCTGGCGGCCGTGGCGCGCCTATGCGGCGCAGCATCTGTGGGCTGCGGCCTGAGGCCTAGCCCGGGCTAGCTTGCCGTGGCGGCCAGGGCCTGGTCGAGGTCGCGGATCAGGTCGTCGACGGTTTCCAAGCCCACCGACAGGCGAATGACGTCGGGCCCGGCGCCGGCCGCCAAGCGCTGCTGGTCGCTCAGCTGGCGGTGCGTGGTCGAGGCCGGATGCAGGATCAGGCTGCGGGTATCGCCGACATTGGCCAGGTGGGAGAACAACCGCACGCTCTCGACCAGCTTGATGCCGGACTCGAAGCCACCCTTGACGCCGAAGGTGAACACCGATCCGGCTCCCTTCGGCAGGTATTTCTCGGCCAGCCGGCGGTAGGGACTGGAGGCCAGGCCGGCATAGGACACCCAGCCGACCTGGCGATGCCCTTCGAGGAACTCGGCCACGGCCTGGGCATTGGCGACATGGCGCTCCATGCGCAGCGGCAGGGTCTCGATGCCGGTGATGGTGAGGAAGGCGTTCATCGGCGCCAAGGCCGGCCCGAAGTCGCGCAGCGCCACGGTGCGGGCCTTGGTGGTGAAGGCGAAGTCGCCGAAGGTCTCGTAGAAATTGAGCCCGTGATAGGCCGGCTCCGGCTGGCTCAGCGAGGGGAATTTGTCGCTCGCCGCCCAATCGAAGCGGCCCGACTCGACCACCGCGCCGCCCAGCGAATTGCCATGTCCGGCGAGGAATTTGGTGGTCGAATGGCAGACGATGTCGGCCCCCCATTCGATCGGCCGGCATAGATAGGGGGTGGCCAGGGTATTGTCGACGATAAAGGGGATCCCGGCGTCGTGGGCGATGGCCGCCACCGCTTCCAGGTCGACGATCACCCCGCCCGGATTGGCCAGGCTCTCGACGAAGATCGCCTTGCATCTGGGGGTCAGCGCCCGGCGGAAATTCTCGGGGTCCTTAGGGTCGACGAAATGACAGGCCCAGCCCAGTTTGCGGAACGACAGTCCGAACTGGGTCAGCGAGCCGCCGTAGAGATTGGTCGAGGCGAGGAACTCGTCGCCGGGCTCCAATAGGGTGAAGAAGGTCAGGAACTGGGCGGCATGGCCCGAGGCGGCGGCCACCGCGGCGCGGCCCCCTTCCAGACTGGCCACCCGTTCCTCCAGCACCGAGACGGTGGGATTGGTCAGCCGCGAATAGATGTAGCCGAAATTGTGCAGGTTGAAGAGCGAGGCGGCGTGCTCGACGTCGTCGAAGACATAGGCGGTGGTCTGGTAGATCGGGGTCGACCGTGCCCCGGTGGTCGGATCGGGGGCGGCCCCGGAATGGATGGCGCGGATCGCGAAGCCATGCTCGAGATTGCGCGGCGGCAGCGGCCGTTCCTTGCGGTGGCGTTCGGTCGGCGCCGCGGGCGCCCGGTTGAGGATCAGCCCGGTATTGACCCCGCTCCACGACAGCTCGCCGCCCAGGCGGCCAAACTCGATCTTCGGACAGCGGTCCATCACCACCTCGATTCCGGCCGCCTCGGCCGTGGCCGCCGCCTGGTCGTGGCGCACCCCCAGTTGCATCCACACCACCTTGGCGCCGATGGCGATGGCCGCCTCGACGATGCCCGGTGCCGCCTCGGAGGCGCGGAAGATCTCGACCATGTCCACCGGCTGGGGGATATCCTGCAGCGCGCCGTAGACCGTCTCGCCCAGCAGCGCCTGGCCGGCCAGGCGCGGATTGACCGGGATGACGTGATAGCCTTTGCCCTGCAGGTACTTCATGACGAAATAGCTGGGCCGGTTCCAGTTGTCCGAGGCGCCGACCAGGGCGATGGTCTTCACCGAGGCGAGGATGCGCCGCAACTTGGCATCGGAATAGGGAATCGGCTCGCGGATGGTCATGCTTCCTCCTGACGCCTGCGGTGGATCATCAATTAACCACGAAGGCACCAAGAACACGAAGAGGCACCAAGACTATTTATGATCCTTGGTGTCCTTCGCGTCTTGGTGGTGAATGCCTTCCTGTCCACCCGGTCTACGTCCCCGGTGACGCAGCTCACCCCGCCGCCCGCAGCGCCTGGTCGAGGTCGGCATAGAGGTCTTCCAGCGCTTCCAGCCCGACCGACAGGCGCAGCAGATCGACCGGCACCGGCGACCCCGCCCCTTCGACGCTGGCGCGGTGCTCGATCAGGCTCTCGACCCCGCCCAGCGAGGTCGCCCGCTTCCACAGACGCACCTTGGCCGCCGTGGCCACCGCCGCCGCTTCGCCGCCCTTGACGCGGATCGACAGCATGCCGCCGAAGCCGCCCCGCATCTGGCGGGCCGCCAGCTGGTGCCCGGCAAAATCGGGCAGGCCGGGATAAAGCACCTGGGCCACCCGCGGATGCGCCGCCAGCCGATGGGCCAGGGCCAGGGCCGAGGCGGCGGCGGCCTCGACGCGGACGAACAGGCTGCGCATGCCGCGCTGCAGGAGCCAGGCCTCGAAGGCGCCGAGGATGCCTCCCTGCTGCACCAGCACCTGGCGGATGCGGCCCCACAGGGCATCCTGGCGGGCCGTGGTCAGGGTGCCGGCCACCACGTCGGAATGACCGTTCAGGTATTTGGTCGCCGAATGCATGACGAGATCGGCGCCCAGGCTGAGGGGCCGGGTGAAGACCGGGGTGGCCACCGTCGAATCGACCGCCAGATGCGCCCCCGCGGCATGGGCCAGTTGGGCGGCGGCGGCGATGTCGCTCACCGTCCACAACGGATTGGCCGGCGTTTCCAGCCAGACCAGTTTGGTCTGGCCCGGCCGCATGGCGGCGGCCAGCCCGGCCAGATCGTCGCTGGCGACCCCCTCGACATCGAGGCCCCAGCGCCGGGCGCTGTCATGCAGCCAGGCGCGCAGGGCCCAGTACATGACCTTGGGCACCACCACATGATCGCCGGGGTCGAGGGCCAGGAACACCGCCGTCGCCGCCGCCATGCCGGAGGCGAACAGCAGGGTGTCGGCGCCCTCTTCCAAGGCGGTCAGCAGGTCGCTGGCATGGTCGTAGGTGGGATTGTCGGCCCGCGCATACATGCGGCCGCGACGATAGGCGTTGTCGGCGTCGCGCAGATAGGTGGTGGCGGGATGAATCGGCGGGATGATCGCCCCGGTGGTCTCGTCGGTCCAGCCCATGGCCTGGGCGGCCAGGGTCTGCGGACGCCAATTCGGCCCATCATCCTCGGGATGGTCGCCCTTGGGGTCGTCGCCCTTGGGGTCGTCGCCCTTGGGATCGTCAGTCATGGGCCTGCACGTCGAGGCTCAAGGGCGGCGGATTGGCCAGGGTCTGGTAGATGACGCAATAGCGTTCGGTCAGTTTGGTCAGGGTGGCGATCCGGTCGTCCGGCTCGTCGCTGAGCAGATCGAATTTCAGGCGGATGGCGCGGAAGCCCACCGGGGCATCCTTGGCCACCCCGAGGGTGCCGCGGAAGTCGAGCTCGCCTTCGGCGCTGACGGTGCCGCCCTTCAGGGTGATGCCGAGGGCCGTCGCCACCGCCTTCAGGGTGACCCCGGCACAAGCCACCAGCGCTTCCAGCAGCATGTCGCCGGAACAGGCCTGGCTGCCGTCGCCGCCGCCGGCCGGGTGCAGGCCGGCCTCGACCAGGGCGCGGCCGGTATCGACCTTGCAGGCGATTCCGGCATCGTCCAGTTCGCCCCTGGCGCTCAGGGTCACCACGGCGCTGGTCGCGTCCTGGCGATATCTCTCCTTGATCGGCGCCTGCAGGGCACGAAGGTCGTCGGCATTCATCGAATTTCCTCCCTCAAATGGCTGCCGCCGGGAACCGCTCGTCCCCTTGCCGGCTGGCGCGCAGCGAATGGTGCAACTCGGTCAGCAAATGCTGCTTCCACTCCTGGAATTCCAGGCTGACGCGATCGCGCGGCCGCGGCAGCGGCGGATGCACGGTTACCCGCAGCCGTCCCGGCGCCGGCTCCATGACGGCGATGCGGTCGCTTAAGGCAAGCGCCTCCTCGATGTCGTGGGTCACCAGCAGCATGGTCGGCCGATCATAGGCCCACAGGTCGAGGAGATGTTCCTGCAGGTCGGTGCGGGTCAAGGCGTCCAGCGCGCTGAACGGCTCGTCCAGCAGCAGCACCTGGGGCCGCCCGACCAGGGCGCGGGCCAGCGCCACCCTCTGGGCCATGCCACCCGACAGCTCGCGCGGCCAATGGCCGGCGAAATCGGCCAGGCCGACACGGGCCAACGCCTCGCCGACCCGCGATTGCCGTTCCGCCTTGGGCAGATGGCGGATGCCGAAGGACACATTCTGGTCGATGGTCAGCCACGGCATCAGCCGCGGCTCCTGGAACACGAAGCCGATTTCCGGACGCGGCCGATCCACCCGCACCCCGTTGATGGCGACGAAGCCCTCGGTCGGCGCCTCGAGCCCGGCCACCAGGCGCAACAGGGTGCTCTTGCCGCAACCGCTGCCGCCCACCACGCCCAGAATCTCGCCCGGCGGCACCGCCAGCTCGATGCCCGACAGGGCCAGATGGCCGTTCGGATAGCGTTTGGCGAGCCCGGAAATTTCCAGCATGGCCAGCTCCGCGCTCAAAGGTTGGGCTTGAAGCTGTCCTGCCAGCCGAGGAACCGATCGGTTCCGGCCGACAGCAGCCAATCGGTGAATTTGCCCAGAATGGCGAACACGACGATCGAGGCCATCACCGTCTGCGCCTGGCCGGTCATCTGGCCGTCCACCAGCAGGAAGCCCAGCCCTTCGCTCGCCCCCATGAATTCGGCGGCGACGACGAACATCCAGCCCAGACCGAGGCCGGCCCTGAGGGCGATGACATAGCTGGGCAGGATGGCCGGCAACAGGATGCGCCACACCATCTCGCCGGCCGAGAAACGGAAGATGCGGCCGACCTCGACCAGCTTGCGGTCGACGCTGCGGATCGCCCCCGACAGGGCCAGGTAGATGGGAAAGAACACGCCGACGGCGATCAGGATCACCTTCGACGTCTCGAAGATGCCGAACCACAGGATGAACAGCGGCACCCAGGCAATCGACGGGATGGCGCGCAGCGCCTGCAGCATGGGATCGAGCAGGCGGCGGGCCCAGCTCGAATAGCCGGCCAGGGCGCCGATCAGGGTGCCGGACAGGACGCCGAACAGGAAGCCGAGGGCGACGCGGACCAGGGTCGCCCAGATATGCGTCGCCAACTCGCCCTTGGCGGCCAGGTGGAGCAGGGTGACGAACACCTTGGACGGCGGCGGCAACAGCCGGCCATTGACCAGGCCGGCCCCCACCAGAAGTTCCCAGCCGATGGCCAGGCCGACAGGCACCACCAGGCCCAGGCCCCAGCCGAAGTTCGGCCGCGCCCGCCGCAAGGCGACGGCCTCGGTCAGGGGCGCCGGTTCGTTCACTTCACCACGATCTTGCTGGTGAATTGCCCATCGATCAGCGCCCCGGCCACCGCCGGGACGTCGATCTCGGCCGGCACCACCCCGGCCTGCTGCAAGGCCAGGCCGGCCGCCTGGATGACCTCTTTCTGCCGCGTCCCGATCACCGGGTTGGACAAGTCGGTGCGTTCCAACTGGCGGGCCGCCACCGCCTCGGAGATCTTGGCCTGGTCGACCATGATGGCCTTCAATTCGGCCGGATGGGCAATGGCCCACAAGCGCGCCTTCTCATAGGTGGCGAGGACCCGGGCCACCAGATCGGGATGATCGGCCAGAAAGTCCTCGCGCGAATTGAGCACGCCGTAGGTGTTGTTGTCGGCGTTGCGATAGAACAGCTTGGCGCCGTCCTCCAGCTCGGCCTGGGCCATCAGCGGATCGAGGCCGGCCCAGGCGTCAACATCGCCCTTGAGCAGGGAGGCGCGTCCGTCCTGATGCTGCAGCAGCACCAGCTTGACGTCCTTTTCCGACAGGCCGTAGGCCTGCAGGGCGCGAACCAGGAAGATATGCGGGTCGGTTCCGCGGGTCACGGCGATGCGCTTGCCGGCCAGCTCGGAAACCTGGTGAATGGGGCTGTCGCCGCGGGTCACCAAGGCCGTCCATTCGGGCTTCGAGAAGACGTAGATGGCCTTCACCGGATTGCCGTTGACCCGCGCCAGCAAGGCGGCGGCGCCCGCCGTCGAGCCGAAGTCGAGGCTCTTGGCGTTGAGGAACTCGAGCGCCTTGTTGCTGCCCAGGGACAGCACCCAGCGCACGGCGATGCCATCCTTCTTGAACTCGTCCTCGAGGAGCTTCTTGTCCTTCAGCACCAGGCTGACCGGATTGTAATAGGCATAGTCGATGCGGATCTCGTCGACCTTGTCGGCGGCCGCAGCCGCGGATGCAAGGCCGACCACCAGGCCAAGGCCGAACGCCAAGCCGATGCCGCGACGGAAGAGGGATTTCAGCAACATGACCGTGGTCTCCGGAATCAACCTAGGGATGGATCGGGACAACGCCCGACCCTGTCCAACGGTCAGTAAATTACGCAGATAACTATGTCAATACGATTATTAATACATATAATATATGTTTAATCTGCCTCCGCTCAAGGATGCGGCAGCGCCCGGTGCGCCCCGCGGCGGGCCAGGCCGCCAGCAAACGGCAGCAGCATCAGATGCTTGATGGCGAAATCGGCCAACCGAGCCCACCGGCCGGCCGCCGGTGCCGGCATGGCCAGTTCATCCCAGCCGCCCTCCAGCACCACCACCGGCACCGCGCCGACCCCATCGCATTGCTCCACATGACGGGCCACGACCAGCGGACGGTCCGGCTTCAGGCGCTCCCAGGCGGCTTCGCTGAGCAGCAGATAGCGGGCCGCCGCCACGCTGTTCTTGAGCAGCCGATGGGCGACGATCAGGTCGAAGCCGGCCAGTTCGTCGAAGCGGTCGACCTTGTGTCGCAACACCCGGCCGAAATGGCCGACCACCTTCAATTCCAGCCGATCGAGCGAGGTGCAGGCTTCGCAGGGGCAGCTGTTGCAGGCGGCAAGCTCGGACCGTCGGCGGTCGAAGGCGGCGTGAAAACCGAATAGCGAGCGGCCCACCGCCGCCTCGCCGGCGCCGTTCGGCGCCATCGGAGCGACGAACAGGACGGCGTCGCCCTCCAGCTTTTCCGGCCTGAGCGGCGCCTCGGCCCGGCCGATCAGCGCCGCCAGAAGCTCCGAGACGATGTAGCTGGCATGCCGCAGGGTGACCGTATCGTCGCGCAGGAATCCGGTGTAGCCGCTGAGATCGGCCAGCAGGATATGGGCGTCGCCTTCGCTTTGCGGCTTCACGACGGCCGGCCAATGGCGGACATGGGACTCCTCCAGCGCGGACATTGGCGCGGCTGGCCGGCGGCGCCGCCAGCTGCGGCTAGAATAGTGATGCGAACGGCTCCCAACAATCGGCCTGTTGATTCGGCGTCGCGACGAAGGTCGTCGACGTGCTCGCAAGGTCGGCTCTGGTGATGCGGCACAACATGGGGTAATGAACACTCGGGGACGAGGTTGCCCAGGGGAGTACTGCTCCGCTGGACGATCGCCGATGACATTCCGTCGTCGCCTGGACCCTGGGGCCAACATACGGATTTGACGCAGATTCCTGTCGATACCAACAAGGCCCCCAGCCACCGATCGTCCTTCGGCAGCCTGTTCGTCGGCGCGCTGGGCGTCGTCTACGGCGACATCGGCACCAGCCCGCTCTACACGCTGCATGAGTGCTTCGCCGGCGAACATCCGCTGGACGTCAATCGCGGCAACGTTCTCGGCATCCTGTCGTTGATCTTCTGGTCGATCATCCTGGTGGTCTCGATCAAATATGTGATCGTCACCATGCGCGCCAGCAACAAGGGCGAAGGCGGCAGCCTGGCGCTGATGGCGCTGTTGCACCGGGCCGAGGAGGGGCGGCCCTGGCTGCCGCCGCTGATCGGCACCCTGGCCATCGCCGCGGCGGCGCTGTTCTACGGCGATTCGACCATCACCCCGGCCATCTCGGTGCTATCCGCCATCGAGGGGCTCGAGGTCGCGGCGCCCGGCCTCGAAGACTACGTCATCCCGATCACCATCGGCATCCTGGTGTGCCTGTTCGCCATCCAGCGCAAGGGCACCGCCACCGTCGGCAGCCTGTTCGGGCCGGTGATGATGGCGTGGTTCGTCATTCTCGCCGTGATGGGCATCAGGAACATCGCCCATGCGCCGCTGGTCCTCGCCGCGCTCAGCCCGCATTACGGCCTGATGTTCATCTTTCACCACGGCATCGGCGGCTTCCTCGCCTTGGCCTCGGTGGTCCTGGCGGTCACCGGTGGCGAAGCGCTCTACGCCGATATGGGCCATTTCGGCCGCACCCCGATCGCGCTCGCCTGGTATTTCTTGGTTCTGCCGGCGCTGATCCTTTGTTATTTCGGCCAGGGCGCACTGATCCTGTCCAATCCCGCCGCGCTGGAGAATCCCTTCTTCCTGATGGCCCCGATCTGGGCCCAGCTGCCGTTGGTATTCCTGGCCGGCATCGCCACCGTCATCGCCTCGCAGGCGGTCATCTCGGGAGCCTTCTCGATGACCGCCCAGGCCATGCAGTTGGGCTATCTGCCGCGCATGCGCACGCTGCACACCTCGGCCATGGAAAAGGGGCAGATCTACATTCCGTTCCTGAATAACGCCTTGGCCGTCATCGTCATCGCCCTGGTCCTCGGCTTCCGTTCCTCGTCCAACCTGGCGGCCGCCTACGGCATCGCGGTCACCGGGACGATGGGCATCACCACCATCATGGTCGGCATGGTGGCCGCCTTCCTGTGGGGCTGGAAGAACCGCCTGGCCTACGCCATGCTCGGACTGTTCCTGGTGGTCGATGTCGCCTTCTTCACCGCCAATTTGACCAAGATCGTGCATGGCGGCTGGTTCCCGCTGGTCATGGGCTGCATGGTGTTCATCCTGCTGATGACCTGGAAGCGCGGCCGCGAGCTGGTCAGCGCGGCGCGCGAGGACGCGTCGATGCCGATCGACGACTTCCTGCGCTCGGTGCTCGGCAGCAAGCATCTGTCGCGTCCCAAGGGCACGGCCATCTTCCTGTCCAGCCTGCCCGACAAGATCCCGACGGCGCTGTTGCACAACCTGAAACACAACCAGGTGCTGCATGAGAACACCGTGCTGCTCACCATCGCGGTCGAAGAAGTGCCACATGTGCCGCAGGAACAACGGGTCGAGAGCGAGCATCTGGGCGGCGGCATCCACCGGGTGGTGCTGCGCTACGGCTATATGGACGAAACCAATGTGCCGCGCACCTTGGCCAACGCTCCCGAGAAACTGCTGGGCTTCTTCTACGAACCGATGAAGATCTCGTATTTCCTCAGCCGCGAGACCATCGTCCGCAGCCACCGTCCGGGCATGGGGCCATTGCGCGAGGGGCTGTTCGCCTGGATGGCGCGCAGTGCCGCCTCCGCCATGGAGTTCTTCTCCCTGCCGCTCAACCGCGTGGTGGAACTGGGCGACCAGGTCGAGATCTGACGCGGGCGCCGGCCACGCTAACACTGGACGAATCGCCTTAATCGTCCGATAATACTCAGGAATTGCTTTAGCCGGGGGACGCATGTCGACCCTGAGTGCCGCACAAACCATCAACGCGCTGACCACCCTGCGGGTGTTGGGCAATACCCAGCAGCAGCCGCTCAGCGACACGATGACGGCCCTGGCCGCCAAGACCCCGGCCACCTATGCGGCGGCGCTGCAGTTCGAGGGTCAGGCGGCGAATAGCGGCCAGGCCGCGGCGGTCGGAGCCGCCACCGCCGCCCAGAATGGGTTGAACCAGGTCGAAGCCACCCTCACGCAGATGCGCAGCTTGGCGGTCAACGCCCAGTCCAACACCAATTCGACCTTGCGGGCTTCGCTGGCCACCCAATACGACCAATTGCGCCAACAGCTCGACACCCAGTTGTCCACCCTCAACTACAACGGCGTCGCGCTGGTTTCATCCACCCCGACCAACGCCGCGGCGCCCAGCGCCGGAACCGGCGGCACGCCGCTGATGGTCAATGCCACGGCGCTTGGCTCGGCCAGCCTGGGCCTGTCGGCGCCCAGCGGCTGGACGGCGGCCGATGTGGCCGCGGGCACGGCCGCCATCCAATCCGACATCGCCGCCATCGACAAGGCGGCGGCCCGCGTCCAGGCCAGCGCCGGGTTCACCTCGCCGGTCTCGTCGCTGCAGGCCGCCATCGCCTACGGTGCCACCAGCCAGCTGATGGGCACGTCGTCCTCGGACCTGCTGACCAATGCCGGGTTGACCCAGGAAATGACCAATCTGGCCAATCTGCAGGGCCAGGGGGCGGCGGCTGCATCGTCGATCGCCGCCTTCATCGCCCTCGAACGCGGCCAGGCGCTGGGCGGCTAGCCCTCTTTAACCTCACAGCTGGTCAGCCAGTCCTCGATCAGTCGCCGGGCGATCGACTGGCGGTCGGGCAGGAAACGCCCCTGTTCCTTGAAGCCGGCCAGATCCTCGGGCGAAAACCACGCCGCCGACTCCAGTTCATGGCTGTCGACCTGGGGCTCGATGGCCTGGTCGGCCTCGGCGGTGAAACCCAGCATCAGCTGGCCGGGAAACGGCCAGGGCTGCGATGAGTGATAGCGCAGCCGGACCACCGGGACGCCGGCCTCTTCCATCACCTCACGCGCCACCGCTTCTTCCAGGCTTTCGCCCGGTTCGACGAAGCCGGCCAAGGTGGAATACATGCCACTGGGCCAGCGCGCCTGGCGGCCCAGCAGGCAAAGCCGGCCGGCCGTCACCAGGACGATGACCGCCGGATCGGTGCGCGGGAAATGCTCGGTGGCGCAACTTTCCTGGCTGCACAGCCGCATATGGCCGCCCTCGCGGCTGACCGCCGGGGCACCACAGCGGCCGCAGAAGCGATGGGTGACATGCCAATGGGCAAGGCCCCGCGCGTAGGCGAGCAGTGCCCCGTCATGCTGCGGCAACAGGGCGCCGACCCGCCGCAGATCGATGAACTGCCGGGTCTGGCTCAATCCCAGGAGTGCCACCGGATCTTCCTCGGCCGACAGGTCGATGGCGAAATGGGCCTGGCCCTCGACCAGGCCGAGGAACATCGGAGCGGGCCCGTCGGCCAGCAGCCGAGCCAGCCACGGCGCCTCGCCGACGCTTGGCCGCAGCGCCTGCACCGCCTTGCCCTCGCCCTCCACCAGGTTCTGCGAGCGCCACAGGGGGACCAGGCGGCTGCCCGGATCGGACAGCCGCGCCGCCAACCACGCCCCGTCGCGCCGTTGCGTCGCGGCGCGGTCGATCATCCCTCCGGCATACACATTGGGCCGCATCGACATCCCTCAGGCCTCCTCACCCTCGCCGTCGGCGCGGGCGAGATAAAGCGATAAGGCCACATCCTGCGTACGAATATGCTCGGCCACCCAGTCCCTGAGCGTGACCAGATCGGTCAAGGTGAGGTCCCGGTCGCCGGACCGGAACGACGCCTGCAGCTTGCCCATCTGCTCCATCAGACGACCATGCTCGAATTCATGGGCGGCGATGGCCGGATAGGCATGGCGACGCATCAGCAGCTGTTCGCTCATGAAATGGACACTGGTGAAGTCGGCCAGATGGTCGAGCAGCCTGGTCAATTGCACGATATCGGCAGGGCCCCGCAGTTCCGCTTCGAAGGCCGTCAACAGGTCGACCTGTCCCTGATGCTCCAGATCCATCTCGGGCTGCCCCAGGTGAAGCAGGCCGTCCCACTCTTCGACCATCACCGCCCTCCTTCCAGCCGCCGACTGCCCAGACTAGACCGGGCCAATCGCTGCGACAATGCCGATTGGCCCCCAAAAATGAGGTGGTGTGGGGCAATTTCTGTCCCTTTAACCTTGCGGAAAGGAACCTGGGTCCATATTATTGTGCGGTGCAGCAAACTCTTGGTGTCATCATGCTCCGCGAGTGGATCCGCAACATTTCCCTGGCCGAAGTCGACAACATCGTCGCCGACCAAAAGGTGCGCGGTACATATATCTGGTGCCTGGCCTGTGCCGAGCTGCAGCGACGCTGCGGCCTCGCCGCCGCCTGAAGCTTCCCTCGACGAACCCACTAATCGCGCCGAGGGATTCCCCTTGGCGCGATAAGTCTCTAGTCTGGCCTCCCCACTCAAGACCAGCCGCGGGAGGCCCATGAGCAAGCTTCGTCTGTCGATCGTCACCGAAAATTACGATCGCATCCAGGCCCTCAAGACCGGCGCCGTCGAGGTGCCGGGCTGCCGGCTCGACTACACCAACATGAAGCCGGCGGCGACCTTCAGCCATGTCTTCCGGCAGCACGACTTCGACATCATCGAGATGTCGTTCAGCTCCTACATGATGAACCTGGCGAAGGGCGGCTTTCCCTACCGGGCCATCCCGGTGTTCCTGTCCCGCGTGTTCCCGCACGGCTCCATTTACATCCGCACCGACCGCGGCATCGCCGCCCCGCAAGACCTCAAAGGCCGGCTGGTCGGCATCCCCAATTACCATTTCACCCGCGGTCTGACGGTCAAGGGGATGCTGGAGGACGAGTATGGGGTGAAACCGTCCGACATCGGTTGGCGGACCGGCCCGGTCGACCGGGCCGGCGAGGCCGAGTATTCCGAGCCGGTGGCGCCACCCGGCATCGACATCCGATCCATTGCCCAAGGCGCCACCCTGGGTGAGGAGTTGCTGGCCGGCCGCCTGGACGCCATCATCAGCTACCGGGCGCCACAGCTGTTCACCGATGGCCAGCCGCTGGTGGGGCGGCTGTTCGCCGATTTCCGTCCGGTCGAACAGGACTGGTTCCGGCGCAAAGGCATCTTCCCCGTCATGCATGTGGTGGGTCTGCGCGAGGATCTGATCGCTCGCCACCCGGCGCTGCCGGCGGATTTGTGCCGGGCCTTCGAGGCGGCCAAGGCGGCCTGCCTGCCGTCGCTGTCCGACCTTGACGCCTTGGCGGTCACCTTGCCCTGGCTGGTGGCCGAGACCGAGGCGACCATCCGCCTGATGGGCCCGGATTACTGGCCCTATGGCGTGGCCAGGAACCAGGCCACGATCGAGGCCCAGACCCGCTGGTCGTTCGCCCAGGGCCTGTCCGGCCGCCGGCTGAGCGCCGCCGAGTTGTTCGCGCCCGGCACCCTCGACTGGACGGCGGCGGCGGCGCCATGACCTATGCCACCCTGATCTATCAAACGGCCGAAGGCCTCGCCGAGATCCGCCTCAATCGGCCGGAGCGGCTGAACGCTCTCGGCCGGCAATCCTATGACGAGCTGCAGGACGCCCTCGGCGCCGCGGAAGCCGACGCCGCCGTGCGGGCCGTCCTGCTGACCGGGGAGGGACGCGCCTTCTCGGTGGGTGCCGACCTCAAGGAGCAGCTCAACGCCGAGCGCAGCTTCGAGGCGGCGCTGACGGCCGAGCAGGAGGCCATGGCCCTGTGCGCGGCAACCGAGGATTGGCAGGAAGGCTTGGCCGCCTTCGCCGCCAGGCGCCCGCCGGTTTTCCGCGGCCGATGAAGGGCGGCCGGGCGGCCGATGGGCAAGATCCTTGACAGCTTGCCGGGGCCATGCCTAGCTCGGTCTTAGGTCATACCTTCGGTCCACACGGCAAAATGCGATATGGCGGACGATAACGAAACCGGCAGCGGGCGCGAGATCGCCGGCGACCCCCTGTTCAAGCCCCTCGGCCGCAAGAAGGCCTATGAAGAGGTGGCCGAGGAGATTCGCCGGCTGATTCACGGGCAAAAGCTGCAGCCGTTGTTTCGGCTGCCCACCGAACGCGACCTGTCCGACCAGTTCGGGGTCAGCCGCATGGTGGTCCGCGAGGCCATCCGCTCGCTCGAACGGGCCGGCTTGCTGCTGGTCAAGAAGGGGCCGCGCGGCGGCATCTTCGTCGCTCAGGATTACAATCGTCCGCTCAACGACACCATCTCCAACCTGCTGGCCGGGGGCAACGCCGGGCTGACCGACCTGTTCGAAATCCGCGCCCTGATCGAGCCCTATGCGGCGGCGCGGGCCGCCCTGCTGGGCAGCGAAGAGGAATATGCCGAATTGGCGGCCCTGGTCAGCCAGGCCGAACTGGACCGCCATAAGGGCCAGTCGCCGCGCGCCTTCAACATCGAGTTCCACCGCCGGATCCTCAGGATGAGCAAGAACCCGGTGCTGAGCGCACTGGGCGAGGCGGTGCTGGTGATCATGCTCGACCGCATCCGCAATCTGGCCAGCCTCAACACCTCGTTCACGGCGCTGGACTGGCACAAGAAGATCCTCGACGCCCTGCGCCAGCGTCAACCCGAGCAGGCCAAATTGCTGATGGAAAAGGACATCCAGGGGACCGGCGACATGCTGGCCCGGCTGAGCCCGGAAACCCTGCTGCAACTGGCCGCCGACGACAGCTCGGCCCCCTCTTAATCCCACGAAACGCGATTCACCACCGAGGCACTGAGGACAGGGAGAGAGAATCTTCTTTCTCCGTGCTCTTCGTGTCCTCCGTGGTGAAATGCCATCGCTCAAGCGGCGGGGTTCCCGCGACTCCGCATTGACAGCTTCCCCGCCCCCTTTTATAAAGGAATTAGGTTAGACCTAATTAGAAAAGACCCTTTGGTCAGGAGGACAATATGGACGGTGACGGCAAACTGAAGGTAGCCCCCATCAACAGCCTCGGCGATTGGCTCGAGCGCGTGCAGGCGATCGGCGAAGTCAAGCGCATCACCGCCCCGGTCGACTCCGACCTCGAGATGTCGGCGATCACCTATATGAGCGGGCAGACCATTGGCGGACCGGCCCTCCTGTTCGAGAACATCAAGGGCTATCCGGGCGGCCGCCTGCTGTTCAATCCTTTCGGCAGCAGTCTCAACCGCGTCGCCATTTCGATCCGCGAGGATTTGGGCAAGGACCCGATCGAACTGGTGCAGATCTTGAGCGAAAAGATGAAGCGGCGCATTCCGCCCAAATTCGTCGAGGCGAGCACGGCGCCGGTCAACCGCAATATCGATCAGGGCGACAAGGTCAACCTCAACAAGTTCCCGGCGCCGACCATGTGGCCGCGCGACGGCGGCAAATACATCGGCACGGCCGATTCGGTGATCACCTCGGACTTCAACACCGGCCGCGTCAACATGGGGACCTTCCGCCAGATGATCCTCAACGACAAGCAGGTCGGCTTCTATGCCTCGCCGGGCAAGGACGCCGTGCTTGACCGCGA
The DNA here is from genome assembly GCA_903858635.1 of uncultured Telmatospirillum sp. Lineage (GTDB taxonomy): Bacteria > Pseudomonadota > Alphaproteobacteria > Rhodospirillales > Magnetospirillaceae > DUZF01. The sequence goes on from CAIOJO010000039.1 coordinate 29,824, forward strand.
GACCTGGTGGGCCCAGGGCAAGCCGGCGCCCGTGGCCGCCGTCTATGGCCTCGAGCCGCTGCTGTTCCTGACCTCGGCCACCTCCTTCCCCAAGGACGTGTCGGAATATGAGTTCGCCGGCGGCATCAACGGGGCGCCGATCGAGGTATTCAAGAGCGACATCACCGGCCTGACCTTGCCGGCCCATGCCGAACTGATCATCGAAGGCTTCTCCTACCCGGACCAGACCTGCGAAGAAGGCCCCTTCGGCGAGTTCACCGGCTATTACGGTCGCCCCGGCGGCGCCACGCCGTTCATCGACATCAAGGCGATCCGCTATCGCGACAATCCCATCGTCACCAGCGCCCTGATGTCCGACTGGCCGGCCAATGAATGCGGCATGATGTGGGCGATGGCCAAGGCCGCCAAGGTGTGGACCGACCTCAATTCCATGGGCGTGCCGGGGATCAAGGGCGTGTGGTCGCCACCGGAAGCCGCCGGCTGGGGCATGACCGTGGTCTCGATCCAGCAGAAATACGCCGGCCATGCCGCCCAGGTGGGTGCCCTGGCGGCCCAATGCATGGGCGGTGCCTATTTCACCAAATACATCGTGGTGGTCGACGAGGACGTCGATCCGACCAATCTGTCGGAAGTGGTCTGGGCGATGGTGACGCGCTCGCGGCCGGCCCAGTCGATCGAGATCCTGCGCGAAACCTGGAGCACCTATCTGGATCCCAGCCTGAACCCGCCCGAGATCCGGCCCTGGGGCTCCAAATGCGTGATCAACGCGTGCAAGGAGTTCAAGTACATTAAGACCTTCTCGCCGCGCAGCCTGCTCAAGAAGGAGACCTACGACCAGGTCTGTGCCCGCTGGACCGAATTGGGCTTCGAGGGCAAGCCGCCGAAGATCAAGAACTTCGAGGCGTTCCGCGGCGAAAAGATCAGTTAAGGATAATGACGGTCCGGCGTGCGGAACGACCGTTCCGCACGCCGGAATGACCTCCTCTCCAAGCTTTGTGCTGCGCTGCGGCTATGGTCAAATGGATTGACCGCCTGGCGCGGCACGATACAAGGCCGAAAAACGGCCGTTCACGGGAGGATCAATCGATGAGGACAATCGTACGGATTGTTTGCCTGATGCTGGCGGTTTGGCTCACCGCTGGAGCGTCGGCCCGCGCCGGCGGGGTGGTCAAGGTCGGGGTCATCCTGCCCTTCTCGGGGCAAGGCGCCGAGCTTGGCGACGAAATGGACAAGGCGATCCGCCTCTACCTGAAGGAACACGGCAAGGACCTGGGCGACACTACCATCGAGGTGATCCGCCGCGACAGCACCGGCCCCAACCCCGACATCGCCCGTCGCCTGGCCCAGGAGCTGGTGACCCGCGAAAAGGTCAACATCCTCGCCGGCTTCGTCTTCACCCCCAATGCCAATGCGGTGGCCCCGCTGGTCACCGAGGCCAAGATGCCGCTGGTGATCATGAACGCCACCGGCGCCGCGACCACCTCCCTGTCGCCCTATATCGTGCGGACCTCGTTCACCAAATGGCAGCAGGTCTATCCTTTCGGCGACTGGGTGGCCCGCCACGGCATCAAGACGGTGTATTTCGCGGTCTCGGACTACACCCCGGGACATGAATCCATCGCCGCCTTCACCAAGAGCTTCACCGCGGCCGGCGGCAGCATCGTCGGCGATCTGCGCATGCCGCTGTCGACCCGCGACTTCGCGCCCTTCCTGCAGCGCATCAAGGATGCCAAGCCGGACGCCATCTATATCTTCACCCCGGGCGGCAAGGATGCCACTGCGCTGATTCGCGCCTATGTCCAACTCGACCTGGCCGGAGCCGGCATCAAGATCATCGGCGCAGCCGATCTTCTGCCCGATGACGAATTGCCGCATATGCAGGGCCTGCAGGAAGGCGTCATCAGCGTCGGCCAATACTCCATCGCCGGCGACCGCCCCGCCAACAAGGCCTTTCTGGCCGGCTGGCGGCGCGACTACGGACCGGACTCGGTCCCCGACGGCTACGCCGTGGGGGCGTGGGACGGCATGGCGGCGATCTTCGACGCGGTCAAGAAACAGAACGGCAAGATCGACCCCGACCGCACCATGGAACTGCTGAAGCATTGGCGCAGCGACGATTCGCCGCGCGGCCCGGTGATGATCGACCCCGAGACCCGGCATATCGTCCAGAACATGTATATCCGCCGGCTGCAGAACGTGAATGGCCGCATGGAGAACGTCGAGATCGAGACCATCCCGATGGTCAAGGACCCCTGGCCGCAGTTCAACGGGAGCGCATCGAACTAGGGGCAGTGGCGCCGGTCGCCGCGAAGCGGCGGGAGCCTTTATCCCGCCGGCGCGGCGAGCGTGTGAGTTAATTAGTTTAGTGGCACCGGCGTCCCTGCCGGTGTCCGCCGCGGAGCGGCGGAAATGTTAGGCTTCCGGCTCGGCCGGAACACCGGCACGGAGATCCTATGAGGCGGCGAGCATTCGGAAGGATTGATATCCTTCGGGTGTTCAAAGCCTCAGAAGGATTTCGCTATGACGCATCAAGCCCTCGTCGTGCCCGTCGCCCTCCGGAATGGTGCCACGA
>CAIOJO010000040.1 GCA_903858635.1 uncultured Telmatospirillum sp.
CGTCATAGCGAAATCCTTCTGAGGCTTTGAACACCCGAAGGATATCAATCCTTCCGAATGCTCGCCGCCTCATAGGATCTCCGTGCCGGTGTTCCGGCGGAGCCGGAAAACCAGCGTTTCCGCCGCTCCACGGCGGACACCGGCAGGGACGCCGGTGCCACTAAAAAACAATTATCTTACAGACTCTTCCCACCCGCCACGCCGCAGAGCGGCGTCAAATCGGTCCAAGCCGCCACATCGAGGCCGAGCCGATTACCGCAGAAACCGCCGCTTCGCGGCGGTGGCGGGCGGGGACGCCCGCCCCACTGCAAAGCCCTAGAACAGGTTCAGGGCCAGGCGGGCGTCGGTGGACATGTTCTCCATGGTCCATGGCGGATCCCACACCAGGGTGACCTGCACTTCGCCGACCCCGGGGACACAGGCCACCGTTTCGGCCACCTGCACGGGCAACGCGCCGGCCACCGGGCAGGTTGGTGCGGTCAGTGTCATTTCGATCGCCACCGCGCCGCTGTCGCCCAATTTCAGCCCGTAGATCAGGCCCAGGTCGTAGATGTTGACCGGGATTTCCGGATCGTAAACGGTCCGCAATGCCTCGACCACGTCGCCCTCCGAGGCGGCCGGGGTGCCGGACGCCAAGGGCTGCCCCGCCGTCGCCACCACCGGACTGTCGGAGGCTACGGAGGGAGAAGACAAAATATTCATTCCGTCGTCACCTTCTGCTCATCCTCTAGCGCCGCCGCCATGGTATGCCAGGCCAAGGTGGCGCATTTGACCCGGACGGGATAATCGCGCACGCCGGCAAGAACCTGCAGCCGATCCATCTCATCCTCCATTTCGTCACAACCCGAAGCTTCGCCGCCGGTGGTCAGCGCATGAAAGCTGTCGAACAGGCGGCGCACCTGCTCTTCGGTCTTGCCGACGATGACTTCCGTCATCAGCGAGGCCGAGGCGGTGGAGATGGCGCAGCCTTGACCCTCGAAAGCGGCGTCTTCGATCACCCCGGCCGGATTGACCTTGAGGAACACCATGAGCTTGTCGCCGCACAGCGGGTTCTCGCCGCGCGCCAGATGGTTGGCGCCGTCGACATGCCTGCGGTTGCGCGGGTGTCGCCCATGATCGAGGATGACCTCCTGGTAGAGGTCGCGCAGGTCGTCGCTCATTGGCCAAACATCTCCTCTACCTGCTCCAGTGCCGCCACCAGCGCATCCACTTCGCCCCGCGTATTGTAGAGCCCGAACGACGCCCGCGCCGTCGCCGGCACGCCGAAGCGCACCATTAGCGGCTGCGCGCAGTGATGTCCGGCCCGCACCGCCACCCCGGCATTGTCGAGGATCTGGGCGATATCGTGCGGATGGGCGCATTCCAGCACGAAGGAAAAGACCGCTGCCTTGTTCGCCGCGGTGCCGATCGGCCGGAGGCCCGGCAAGGCGGTCAGCCGCCGGGTCGCATAGTCGAGCAGATCGTTTTCATGCTGGGCGATGCGGTCCAGACCAAGCGCCGTCACATAGTCGATGGCCGCACCGAGTCCCGCCACCTGGGCGATGGCCGGCGTCCCCGCCTCGAACTTGGCCGGCAGCGGCGCCCAGGTCGTCTTCTCGAAGCTGACGCTGCGGATCATGTCGCCGCCGCCCTGATAGGGCGGCATCGCGTCGAGCAGTTCCTCTTTGCCATAGAGGACGCCGATCCCGGTC
>CAIOJO010000041.1 GCA_903858635.1 uncultured Telmatospirillum sp.
GCCGCCAACGAAGCCGTGCGCGGGCACTGGGGCATCGAAAATCGCCTGCACTGGGTGCTCGATGTGGTATTCGGCGATGACCAAACCAGGCTACGCACCGGTCACGGGGCCAAAAACATGGCCGTCGTCAGGCACTACGCCCTCAACCTCGTCCGCGCCGTCGCCGACAAAAAATCCATCAAGCTCAGGCGAAAGGCCGCCGGCTGGGATGTGCGATACCTCGCCGCGATCCTTGGGCTACCGGCTCGTTAACCTGGATTCGGAGCCCTGTCCCCGACGGGACGATCGTCGGCCACAGCCTCCCGCGGTTGGCGGTGAAGCCTCAAGAAGGAAAGGATCGGCCGAAGTCTTCCGCTGCTGGCGAGCTACGGAAGCGGCCCTCGTCCATATTGACGATGCGGTCGCCGGTGGTGAAATAGCGTTCGTCGTGGGTCACGCAGATGATGATGCGATCGGGCCGGCGAAGGCCCGGCAGGATCTCCTCGTAGAACTTCGTGCGGAAGCCGGGATCCTGGTCGGCGGCCCATTCGTCCAGGACCAGCACCGGCTTGTCCTCCAATTCGGCGACCATCAGGGCCAGCCGTTTCCGCTGGCCGCCGGAAAGATCGACGGTGGTGAAACTGCCGTCGCGCACCGAGACCTTGTTCTCGATCTTGAATTTTTGCAGAAGCGCGTCGGCACGGCCCGGATCGACCGGCCCAAGCCCGTACAAGCGGCGGAACAGGTGGTAATCGGACAGCACGGTGGCGATCTGGTCGCGGTAGGCCTGACGTCGACCGGGCAGCAAAGCTCGGCCATTGATCTCGATGGTGCCGCTATCCGGGCGCAGAAGGCCGACGAGCAGACGCAGCAGGGTCGACTTTCCCGACCCGTTGCCGCCGGTGACGAACACGCATTCGCCGGCACGAAAGCTGGCATCCAGCGGGCCGACGGTAAACCCCGGCGATCCGTCGGCCTCACGGTAGGAGAAGGATGCACCCTTCAGCGCAATCTCAGCGATCGGTTCGTCGAGCGGCAAGGTATCTTCGGCCTCGCGGGCCGCCGCCAAGTCTTCCAGATGCCGCTCAAGGTCAAACAGCCGCGTCAGTGTCGCCTCGGTTTCGCTGACCGCCGGAACCGCCTGCGCAATGGTGGCGATCGGGCCGATCATGAACAGGGCGACTGTCGTCGCTTCGACGGCTACTTTGGCGAAGCCGGGGTCGAACGCCGGAACGACGAACACCATGAGCCCCATCAGGGCGTAGAAGATCACCTGCACCGTCGTGAAATCGACCGCCCAGCGACGCTTGGCGCGGCTCTTGGCGCGGCGCGCGTCGTCGGAAAAACAGGCAATCTCGGACACCAATTGGCGCGCCAGCCGGTCGTTGATCCGAACTTCCTTGAAACCGTTCAACAGGTCTTCCAGGCCTTCGAACAAACGACGTTCATCGCCAAGGGCCTGTGTTCTCGCCACATTCATTCCATGGGCGCGCCGAACCTGAAACACCACGGCGAAGCAACCGAAGGCGACGCCGATGAAGAAGGCCGGCAGCGACAGCCATGCCAGGAACAGGGCGACGAAGACGATACCGACGGCCTGCTGGGCGGCAATGGCGATCAGCGTGACGGTACGTGACAAGGCCTGCGTTTCTTGGGCCAGCGCTGCATGAAGGGAGGCGCGGCCGATGGCGTCGATGACCAGATAGTCGGCTTGCCGCACTTGTTCGAACAGCCGGGTGCGAATGCGCCGAATGAGTTCCTCGGCCTCGCGCGCGGTAAGCGACATCACCGAACTCTGAGACAGCGCATACACGCCGACGGCGGCCAGAAACATCATCACCATGCGAATGCTGGTTCCGCCCTTTTGCGCCGCTACGGCGCCGAAGGTGATCAAGGCCAGGACGATCGCCGTCGACAACGCCCCGAGCAGGGTCATGACGGCCAGCGGGCGCGGGTTGACGGAGGATTCGCGGCGCAGGAAGTCCAGCAGCAGCATTTACGCGGCCCCTACCGGGCTGGACGAACGTTCGATCAGCTGCCCTTCCTCCAGGTGGAAGCGACGGTCGGCGATATCGAAATAGGCGTCGTCATGGGTGACGGCGACGATCGTCTTCCCGCGCGCCTTCAGGGCCGGCAGGATTTCGCGGTAAAACCTGCGCCGGAAATGCGGGTCCTGGTCGGCCGCCCATTCGTCGAGCACGAGCAGCGGTTTTTGCTCGAGAAGAGCGGTCATCAAGGCCAGCCGCTTCTTCTGTCCGGCCGACAGGTCGCGACGCTCGAATTGGTCGCCGCTGAGCCGGGTCACGTTGTCCATCTCCAGCCACGACAACAGGGACGGTGCCTCGGCAAGGGAGGATGGCTCGACCCCGTAGAGCCGCGGGAAGAGGTGGTAGTCGGAGAAAATGGTGGAGATCAGATCGCGGAAGGCGCGCCGCGTCCGCGGACCGATGATGGCGCCGTCGATCCGGATGGTGCCGCCCTGCGGACGGTAAAGGCCGGTCAGAAGCTTGATCAGCGTCGACTTGCCGGCCCCGTTGCCGCCGGTCACGAAGATGATCTCGCCACGATGCAGAGTCAGATCGATGGGGCCCAGGGTGAATGCCTTTTCGCCGTCCGGCGCCGGATAGACATAGGTGACGGAGCGCAGCGCGATCTCCCGGAACTCGGTCGAAAGAGGGGCCGGGGCGGCATCCTCCGTCGGCTCTTCCATGCCCTTGAGCAGCTGGTCCAGCTGCAGCATCCGCGCCGCCGCCTGTTCCGAAGCCCCGAGCAGCGGCATGGTCTGGATGATGCCGCCGAGCACCCCGGTCATGAACAGGACCGAGGTGGTGATCGGCACCACATGTTCGCTCATTTCCGCCGAGTAGAGCGGGGCCACGAAGACGACCACGGCCAGCAGAAAGAACACCGCCACCTCGCCGAGAACGAACTGCCGGATGGCGCGGACCTGGACGTCGGCTCGGATGTCGGTGACGCGAGACGAGATGGCCGAGAAGATTGCCGCCAGATCGCGGCTGCGGGCGCTGCTCAGACGCACTTCCTTGAAACCGTCGAGCAGATCGCCCAGGCTTTCGAACAGGTGTTTTTCCTCATCCATCATGGCGACGTAGCCGGTGCCGAGCTTCTGACCGGCGCGGCGATAGACGAAGCTGGCGACCAGCGTCGACAGAGAGACCAGGATGAAGGCGGTGGTCGAGACAAAGGCGATATAGGCGAGGATGGCCACCACCAGGGCCAGCGACCGCAAGGTCAGGGCGAGGAATTGCGAGTTCTGGGATATCGCCTGGGTGGCCTGGGTGATGCTTTCGTAAAAGGCCGCCCGTCCGACCCGCTCGACCTGCTCGAAATCGGCCCGTGCCAAGCGCTCCAACAGCCGCTGGCGGACCTCATGAATGGCGGATTCCAAGGCGGCGCAAATCCGCGAGACGGCGAACACCTCGGTGGTCGCATAGACGGTGATTCCGGCGACGAAAGCGATAGCCAGCCACCAGTCCACCTGAGCCCGTCCGGAATCGGTGATCTCGCGGGCAGCGATATTGACGATGGCCAGCACCGAAGCTCCGCTGATCCCGGCGAGGAGCGCGGCGACCAGCACCCGCTTGCGGGGCAGCGACGTCTGGGTGGCGAGCAGGCGAACCAGGTGATTCATCGGCGGGGGGATGGGCTCGTCGGCGCGCGCCCCGTAGTCCCGGTGCTACCGCCGGGGCCGGCGGTCGCGCCGTTCTGCTGCTCTGAGGTCCTGGCGGCCGCCCCCGCCTGATTGAGGATGAGCGGCAGGCCGTCCTTGCCGCCGATGACGACCACCTTGGCGTTCGGCGAGGTGGCGAGTTGCAGCGTCGCCTCGATGCCGCGCCATTGCAGATAGGTCGGCGAGATGCCCTGTTGCACCATCTGCTGGAACTTGGCGATGCCGCCGGCCTCGACTTCCTTGCGCTGCGCTTCCAGCCTTTCGCGGTCCAGCCGATAGGTATAGCCGAGCGCCAGCTGCTGCTGCCGGGCCTTCTCGAGGATCGCCTGGGACAGTTCCTCGGGAAGCTGCACCGCGCGGATATGGATCTCGTCGGCAAAGAGCAAGTCGGTCGGCTGGACGTTGCCTTTTCCGGCGATGCCGTTGTCCGGCGCGCCGACGATATCGGACAGGATCTCTTCCTCGATCTGGTGGCGCTCGGCACCATAGAGGGAATCCACCGAATAATTGGCGATGGCGCGCCGCACCTCGGCGCCGATCGCCGGCAGCAGCTGCACCTCGACATAGTCCAGGCCGATCTGCTGGTGCAGCAGCGGCAGGTTCTCGCGGACCAGATGGTAGAGCAGGGTGATCTGGCAATCGACGGTGATGCCGTCCTTGGTGATCGCCTTGTAGCTATGGGTATCGTTCCGCTCGCGCATGTAATAGGAATAGATTCTGTTCCACGGGAAGATGATGTGCAGCCCGTCGTTCAGTGGCTGCGGCGCCACCCCGCCGCCGAAGCGGTACCACAGGACCCCGGCATCGCCGGTGGCGACGGTAACCACGGCCCGCGGCGCGAAGAAGGTCGCAACGAACATGATGGTGAACAGGACGATCAGCAGGTCCCGCCGCGCCGGGCCGGCCGCCTGTTTCAACACGGAAACGATACCGGCGAGGATGGGATGCTTGTCGGAAACCGCCATGGCCCTTCTGATCTGCTCGTTCGGGTGCGACGCCCTAGCGGGTCTGTCGTTGGGCCATGCTTATGGTAATGATCAGGATCAGCAACCCGATAAGCGGCGTCATCACCATCGAAACGACAAAATAAAGCAGGAAACCGCCTGGCCGGCCGGTCGCCAGGAGACCGACCAGCAAGGCGCAGGCGACGTACCAAACCCCGAGCATCAAGGCACCCGCCCGGTTCCGCTCATGGCGTCATCCGGCGCTGGCTGCGGCGCGCGCTGGCTTGCCGCCACCCTTGGCCCCGCCGACGGCGCCGGTTTCCGTCTTCGCCGCCTCGAACTCCTTGAGGAAGAAGGCCCGCATTTCGTCGGGATCGAAATCCAGCAGCGTGCCGCCGGCCTCGAAATGGGAGATGAACAC
>CAIOJO010000042.1 GCA_903858635.1 uncultured Telmatospirillum sp.
CGGGAATCCATTACGGCTCCGAATTTCTGGCGTCGGCGTGGACCCCCGCCTTCGCGGGGGTGACGAAGGTGATTCTGTCATAAAGCACAATGCTCTAATTTCTGTCACAGCCTCAGACGCCCGCGGATGCCAGCGCCCGGCGCCCGAGGGACTTCCGAGAAACTACAACCCATACGCCTCCGCCATCGCCGGGTCGCGCCGGGCGACCTGTTTGGCCAGGTCGACCATCACCTTGGCCTGCTTCCAGGTGGCATCGTCCTGCATCTTGCCGTCGATCATCACCGCGCCGCTGCCGTCCGGCATCGCTTCGAGGATGCGTTTGGCGAACAGCACTTCGCCGACCTCCGGGCTGAACACCTTCTTGGCGATGTCGATCTGCTTGGGGTGCAGCGACCAGGCGCCGACGCAGCCCAACAGGAAGGCGTTGCGGAATTGCGCCTCGCAGGCCGCATCGTCGGAGAAATCGCCGAACGGGCCATAGAACGCCTTGATTCCGGCCGACTGGCAGGCATCGACCATCTTCGCCACGGTGTAGTGCCAGAGGTCCTGCTGGAATAGCTGCCGCGGGCCGCCGTCGGCGCGGGCGTCCTCGAGCACGCCATAGGACGGGTGGCCACCGCCGACCCGGGTCGTCTTCATGCCGCGCGACGCGGCAAGGTCGGCCGGCCCAAGGCTCAGTCCGTGCATGCGCGGGCTGGCCGCGGCGATCGCTTCGACATTGGCGACGCCCAGCGCCGTCTCCAACAAGGCGTGGATCAGGATCGGCTTCTTGACGGCATGGCGGGCCTCGAGCTGGGCCAGCAGCTGGTCGAGGAAATGGATATCCCAGGGGCCCTCCACCTTGGGCAGCATGATGACGTCGAGCTTGTCGCCGACGGTGCCGACGATCTCGCCGACATCGTCGAGAAACCATGGAGAATTCAGGCAATTGACCCGGGTCCACAATCCGGTGCTGCCGAACTCGTTGGCCGCCGCCACCTCGATGAAGCCGCGGCGGGCCTGTTCCTTGGCGTCGGAGGGAATGGCGTCCTCGAGATTGCCCAGCAGCACATCGACCTGCGGGATCATCTCCGGGATCCGGGCCCGCAGCTTGTCCAGATGCGGCGGGAAGAAATGGATCATCCGCTCGAGCACCACCGGAAGCTCGCGGAAGGGGGCCGGTGCGCCGATCGCCAGCGGTTCGAAGAATTTCCTGGGCGGCTTCGTGCTCATGGCGATTTCCTTTCCGGTCGACCGGTTTGCGCTGTTATGCGAACATGAGATGGTGTCGTTTGCCGCAGCGGGGCGGCAAAGTCAATCGAGGTCTCGGGCGGAACGGCCGGAGGTTGGCGACGGCTCCGGAGGGCTCCGGGGCAGAGCGCCGGGGCATCTCCCGGGACCTGGAAAGGGCGAGGATTTTCCGTGGGTTCGATCACCGCGCTCGACGAGTTGGAGGCCCATGCGGCGCGGGCCAGTGCCCTGTTGAAGGCGATGAGCAACGAGCGGCGCCTGATGATCCTCTGCAACCTGCTGCAGGGCGAGAAATCGGTGGGCGAACTGGAGAAAGCGGTGGGCTTGTCGCAGTCCGCCCTGTCGCAGCATTTGGCCCGTCTGCGCCGCGATCGCCTGGTCCGCACCCGCCGTTCCGCCCAGACCATCTATTACTCCCTGAAGGGCGGCGATGCCGTCGCCGTGATGGAAACCTTGTACCGCCTGTTCTGCAGCGACGAAGCAGCAGTCTGAGCGCGCCTCAGAAACCGCCCCGCAGCCCTCCGACCAGGGCCAGATAATCCGGCTCGGTGTCGGGCGACAGTCGCCCAGTGCGAATCAGGAAGTCGATCAGCACCAGGGCGACGTTGAACTTGAACGCCTCGGTGGTGCGCACCAGCTCGGCCACTTCTTCGACCGCCATCAAGGTGAATTCGGCGATCTCGCCGTCGGTGTTGTGCGGGACGAAGTCGGCCGGCACCTCCAGATCATAGACGAACAAGGTGTCGGGCTTCAGACCCAGCCGGCCTTCCATGCAATAGCGGATGGCCCCCACCGGCACCGCCCGGCGGGCCAATTGCGCCGGGATCGCCGCCTCCTCGGCGGCCTCCTTGACCAGGTTGTCGGCCAGGCTGAGGCCGACCGGCTGGCCGCCGGCCACCATATTGTCCAGCTTGTTGGGTTCGACCGACTTGTCGGGGGCCCGCCGGCCGATCCATAGCTTCATCCCGTCGGCGGACCGGACCACGCCGTTGACATGCACGCCGAAGGCGCGCAACCCGAAGGCCGACACCAGTTCGCGGTCGATCACCAGGAGCGGCGGCTGGCCCCATTCGGTGACCACCGGGTAGTGCTCGCCGCGCGGCGCCGGCAAGGCCCCGGCCGCGGCAAGCTGTCCGGTCACCTCGCGCAGGACCCGGGTGCGGGTGGCGGCATCGGCCAGGCGGTGGTCGAGCGCCACCCGGTCGTCCTTGACGGTAAAGACTTCGGGAAAGGCGGCCAGGCGGGTGGCAAATTCGGTCCGCACCCGGCCGACCTGCTGTCCGGCCACCTCGAATGGCCGGAAATGCGTCGGATCGAAGCGGTTGCAACGGCGAATATGGTGCAGGAAGCTCATGGTCACCCCGCGCTGATCGACTCTTCAAAGGGTGCGACCGGGCTGTGCCGCCGTCAAGCGATCCAACTTGGCGGCGGCTCGCCTCACATGGACTTGGCGGGAAAGCACCTGTAAAATCGGCCCCTTGCAAATGAGGAAGACCGGCATGGCTGACTTCGATCACAACAGTCTCGACGCTTGGCGGCGCCTGGCGGCGGCGGATCTCAAGGGCAAGTCGCCAGATCAGCTGGTCTGGCAGACTCCCGAAGGCATCGCCGTGAAACCGCTGTACACGGCGGCCGATCTCGAGGGGCTCGAGGCGATCGACAGCCTGCCTGGGTTCCCGCCATTCCTGCGGGGCCCGCGGGCCACCATGTACGCCCATCGGCCGTGGACCATCCGCCAATATGCCGGTTTTTCCACCGCCGAAGACTCCAATGCGTTCTACCGCGCCAATCTGGCGGCCGGGCAGATGGGATTGTCGGTGGCCTTCGATCTGGCCACCCATCGCGGCTATGACTCCGACCATCCGCGCGTCGTCGGCGATGTCGGCAAGGCCGGCGTGGCGATCGATTCCATCGAGGACATGAAGATTCTGTTCGACGGCATCCCCCTCGACCAGATGAGCGTGTCGATGACCATGAACGGCGCCGTGCTGCCGGTGCTGGCCGGCTATATCGTCGCCGCCGAGGAGCAGGGGGTAAGTCGCGACAAGCTGTCCGGCACCATCCAGAACGACATCCTCAAAGAGTTCATGGTGCGCAACACCTACATCTATCCACCCGAACCCAGCATGCGGATCGTCGCCGACATCATCGAATACACCGCCAAATTCATGCCCAAGTTCAATTCGATCTCGATCTCCGGTTACCATATGCAGGAGGCGGGGGCGACGGCGGTGCAGGAACTGGCCTTCACCTTGGCCGACGGCCTCGAATACGTCCGGGCGGCACTGGCCAAGGGGCTGGCGGTGGACGATTTCGCACCGAGGCTGTCGTTCTTTTTCGCCATCGGCATGAATTTCTTCATGGAGGTGGCCAAGCTGCGGGCGGCCCGCCTGTTGTGGGCCCGCCTGATGCAGGGCTTCGCACCGCAGAACCCGATGAGCCTCGCCTTGCGGACCCATTGCCAGACCTCGGGCGTCAGCCTGACCGAGAAGGATCCCTACAACAACGTGATCCGCACCACCATCGAGGCGATGGCGGCGGTATTGGGCGGCACCCAGAGCCTGCATACCAACGCCCTGGACGAGGCGACCGCCCTGCCGACGCCGTTTTCGGCCCGCATCGCCCGCAACACCCAATTGATCATCGCCGAGGAGAGCGGCATCCCGCATGTGATCGATCCGCTGGCCGGCAGCTATTACGTCGAGTCGCTGACCGCCTCGCTGGCGGCCGAGGCTTGTAAGTTGATCGACGAGGTGGAAGGCCTGGGCGGGATGACCAAGGCGGTCGCCTCCGGCATGCCCAAGATGAAGATCGAGGAGGCGGCGGCCCGCCGCCAGGCCGCCATCGACCGCGGCGACGAGGTGGTGGTGGGCGTCAACAAATACCAGGCCAAGGACGATTCGGCGGTCGATTTCCTCGAGGTCGACAACGCCAAGGTGCGGGCCAATCAGATCGCCCGCCTGCAACAGGTCAAGGCCGGCCGCGACGGGGCGCGGACGGCGGCGGCGCTGGCGGCGCTGACCGAGGCGGCATCCACCGGCCAGGGCAATCTGCTCGACCTGGCGGTGGTGGCGACCCGGGCGCGGGCCACGGTGGGTGAGATTTCCGATGCATTGGAGGCGGTGTTCACCCGCCATCGGGCGGTCACCCGCTCGATCTCGGGGATTTACGGCGGGGCCTATGCCGGCGACGACGGGTTCGCCCGGATCCAGGCCGAGGTGGCCGCCTTCGGCGCCGCCGAGGGCCGACGGCCACGGCTGCTGGTGGTCAAGATGGGCCAGGACGGCCATGACCGGGGCGCCAAGGTGATCGCCACCGCCTTTGCCGATCTCGGCTTCGATGTAGATATCGGGCCGCTGTTCCAGACCCCCGCCGAGGCGGCGCGCCAGGCGGTCGAGAACGACGTTCACCTGGTGGGCGTGTCGTCGCAGGCGGCCGGCCACAAGACCTTGGTGCCGCAGTTGATCGAAGAGCTGAGGCGGCAGGGCGGCGACGACATCCTGGTGGTCTGCGGCGGGGTGATCCCGCCGAAGGACTATCCGTTCCTGACCGAGGCCGGGGTCGCCGCGGTCTTCGGGCCGGGCACCAACATCCCGGCGGCGGCCGCCCAGATCCTCGGCTTGCTGCGCGACCATGCGAAGCGGCCGCAGGCGCATTCCGCTTAGACAAGGGATGACGCCGACATCCCTTGTCTATTGGACAGGCGCCGACGCTTACCATTTATAGGCTGTCTCATAAATTGCGTCGTCGCCATGTCCCAGCCGAAGGTCACCGAGAACAGCCGTCCGCCCAACCCGTTGCGGCGGGCCTGGACGGTCACCAGCTTCGCCGAGTTCTGGCCGCTTTATCTGCGTGAGCATAGCCAACCGCTGACCCGGCGCATCCATATCGCCGGCACGCTGATCGGCGCGGCCCTCCTGGTCGCCGCCTGTGTCGGCGGTCCGATGCTGGCCCTGGTCGGCGTGATCGTCGCCTATAGCTTGGCTTGGATCGCCCATTTCCAGGTCGAGGGCAATCGTCCGGCCACCTTCAGCCATCCTTGGTGGTCGCTGAAGGGCGACCTCAAGATGACCGCCCTTTATCTGACCGGTCGGCTCGATGCCGAGTTGCAGCGGCACAGGATTGGCCTATTCTAGGCCGCCATGCGAGTGCGTACACCGTCCGCCGAGCCGGCATCACCTTCCGCCAAACCGCGCAACGACCTGAGCACCATGCGCAGCCTGTTGCCCTATTTGTGGCCCAGGGACTGGGAACTGCGGCTGCGCGTCGTTTCCGCCCTGTTGTTCCTGCTGGGCGCCAAGCTGATCAATGTCTGGGTGCCGGTGTTCTACAAGCACAGCGTCGACGCCCTGGCCCCCAAGGATGTCGCCATCGCCGTACCGATCGGCATGCTGCTGGCCTATGGCGGGGCAAGGGTGATGGCGCAGACCTTCGGCGAACTGCGCGACGCCCTGTTCACCAAGGTGGCGCAGCGGGCCATTCGCCGGGTGGGGCTCGAAGTCTTTCGCCACATGCACCGGCTGGCTCTGCGGTTCCATCTCGATCGCCAGACCGGCGGGCTATCCCGTTCGATCGAGCGGGGCAGCAAGGGCATCGAGTTCCTGCTGCAGTTCATGCTGTTCAACATCCTGCCGACTTTGCTCGAAATCGGCCTGGTCTGCGGCATGCTGTGGCATCTCTACGACGCCCGCTTCGCTGTCGTCACCTTCCTGACCATCGCCTGTTACATCGGCTTCACCTTGGGGGTGACCGAGTGGCGCGGCAAATTCCGCCGGGTGATGAACGAGACCGACCAGGAGGCCAATACCAAGGCCATCGATTCCCTGTTGAACTACGAGACGGTCAAGTATTTCGGGAATGAGGAGCACGAGGCCGGCCGCTTCGACCAGGCGCTGCAGCGCTACGAAAAGGCGGCGGTGGTCAGCCGCACCACGTTGTCGATGTTGAATATCGGCCAAGGCTTCGTCATCACCGGGGGGCTGACGGCGATCATGCTGATGGCCGCCTATGGGGTGGCCGAAGGACGGATGCAGGTCGGCGACTTCGTGCTGGTCAACACCTTCCTGATCCAGCTTTACCTGCCGCTCAACTTCCTCGGCTTCGTCTACAACCAGATGAAGCAGTCGCTGATCGACATGGAGGCGATGTTCACCCTGTTGGAACAGAACGTCGAGATCGCCGATGCCCCGCAGGCGCCGGCGCTGGTGGTGGCGGGCGGCGAGGTGGTGTTCGACCGGGTCTGTTTCGGCTATGCGGCGGACCGCCAGATCCTCAAAGGCGTCAGCTTCGCCGTGCCGGCGGGGCGCAAGGTGGCCATCGTCGGTCCGTCGGGGGCCGGCAAGAGCACCATCTCGCGCTTGCTGTTCCGCTTCTACGACGTCACCGACGGTCGCATCCTGATCGACGGCCAGGACATCCGCGGGGTGACGCAGTATTCGCTGCGCGCCGCCATCGGCATCGTTCCGCAGGATACCGTGCTGTTCAACGACTCGATCTACTACAACATTGCCTATGGACGGCCCGGGGCCGACCGTGCCGAGGTCGAACGGGCGGCCCGTATGGCCAGCGTCCACGACTTCGTGCAACGGCTGCCGCAGGGTTACGCCGCGCGGGTCGGCGAGCGCGGGCTCAAGCTGTCGGGTGGCGAGAAGCAGCGGGTGGCGATCGCCCGGACGATCCTGAAGGCGCCGCAGATCCTGATCTTTGACGAAGCCACCTCGGCGCTGGACACCCACACCGAACGGGAAATCCAGGAATCCCTGCGCGAGGTGTCGGCGAACCACACGACCCTGGTCATCGCCCATCGCCTGTCGACGGTGGTCGACGCCGACGAAATCATCGTCCTCGACCAGGGACGCATCGTCGAGCGCGGTCGCCACGACCTGCTGCTGGCCGAAGGCGGTCGTTATGCCGAGATGTGGAAGAAGCAGCAGGAGACGGCGCATCTGCAGGCCGAGCTCAGCCAGGTGCTGGCCGACGAGGAGATCTGATGCGGCCGCAGCTGACCCATATTGCCCTGCATGTCGCCGATGTCGACGCCTGCGCCGCCTTCTACAAGACGTTCTGCGGCCTGGTCGAAGTGCATGAGCGACCCGATCCGGCCAAAGGCGGCCATGTGCTATGGCTGGCCGAACCGGGCAAGGAACGCGACTTCATCTTCGTCCTGATCCCGGCCGGCCCGACCCGGCAACGGCACCCGCGCGATTTCAGCCATCTGGGCTTCGCCCTGCACAGCCGCGAGGCGGTCGACCGGGTGGCGGCCGCCGGGCAGGCGGCCGGCTGCCTGATGTGGCCGCCCCGCCAGGAAGCCTATCCGGTTGGCTATTACTGCGGCCTGCAGGACCCGGATGGCAATGCGGTCGAATTCTCCTTTGGCCAGCCGCTCGGTCCGGGGGCGAAGGTTTAAAACGCCAGCTCGTATTCCATCACCCATTTGTAGGTGCTCTGCGGCGTCGCCGCGGTCAGGCCGCGCAGATAGGCGATGTTGTATTTGATGGCGCCCAGCTCGCCGAGCGAATAGGTGCCGACCAGCACCGGTCCCAGGCGGTGCTGCTGGTCGTTGAAGCGGGGCAGGTGCTGGACATCGCCCATATCGCCGAAGGCCTCGATGGCCGGCGACAACGCCTTCGACCAGTCGTAGATCACCTGCAGCCCGTAGCTGCTGTCCAGGGTGTGCGAGGCGCCCGGCCCGACCTCGCGTTCGACGAAAACATTGAGCGTGGTGATGGTCGGTCCGATCACTTTCTGCAACAGCGGTCCGAGTTTGACCCGATCGGCGCCGCCGACCTCGGTGGCCCGCCCGTATTCTCCCCACAGGCCGAGTTCCAGCCATTGCGACCCCTGCTCGAAGACCTGGTACTTGTTGGCCCAGGTGTTGACCAGGTAGCGCAGCCCGTTGCCCGGGCCCGGATCGTGCCCCCATTCCGCCTCGAACTCGGTGGCCCAGCGTTCGCTCACCCCATAGGCGAATTCCTGGACCAGGCTGACCTCGTGGTCGTGGGCGCTGCGGCTGTCGCGGCCGATCGAACCGGCGTTCTCGACTTCCAGCTCGCGGTACTCGACGATCGGTGACTCGATCTTGAATTCGGCCTGGGCCGGGGCGGCGATGGCGAACAGGAAGAGGGCGGCCGGAAGGCTGCGCAATGGGGGGCTGAGCATCGATAGTCCTCGACAGTGATGATAATAAGAATGACTCGCAACTTCTCCCATCAGACATAGCTTATCAGTCGAGACACGGCAATACCCATTATCTGATGAGGGAATCGCCCTTCCGGCACGGCTCTTGGTGGTGCCGGCGAAAACCGTTAGCATCGACCGAGCCGGGGTTTGCCAGGGAAACGGCATGTTCAAGTTCATCGGCAAGGCATTGGCGCGGCTGGTGCTGACCAGAGAGGCGCGGCGGGCGGTCGGTCGCCGGGTCGGCGGCAAGCGCCTCCAGACGCTGACCGGCAAGCCGGCCGCCCAGGCTGCCGCGGAGGCCCAGGCCCAGGCGGTGGTGACCCCCGATCGCGCCGAGCTGATTCGCCAGGCGATGAAGGTGCGGGCCGCCAAGCAAAGCATCCTGGCCGATCTCGATGACGAAACACGGGCCAAGCTGGTGGCGACGGCGATGCGGGCCCTGCTTAATGAAGGGCGCAAGAAAGAGTGAATCGTCTTCCCGATGCGGAAACCCTGGCCCAGGCCGTCCTGGCCGGACAGCGGCGGGCCTTGGCGCGCTCCATCACCCTGATCGAATCGACCCGGCCGGACCATCGCCAGGCTGCCGAGGCCCTGCTCGAACATCTGCTGCCCTGCACCGGGAACAGCATTCGCATCGGCATCTCGGGCGTGCCGGGGGTCGGCAAGTCGACCTTCATCGAGGCCTTCGGCCTGTTCGTCATCGGCCAGGGCCACCGGGTCGCCGTGCTGGCGGTCGATCCGTCGAGCCCGCGCTCCGGCGGCTCGATTCTCGGCGACAAGACGCGGATGGAGGAATTGTCCCGCCACGAACAGGCCTTCATCCGTCCCTCGCCCTCCGGCGGCACCCTGGGCGGGGTGGCCCGCCGCACCCGCGAGGCCTTGCTGGCCTGCGAGGCGGCCGGCTTCGACGTGATCATCGTCGAGACGGTGGGGGTCGGCCAGTCGGAGACCGCGGTGGCCGATCTGGTCGACATGTTCCTGCTGCTGCTGGTGCCTGGCGGCGGCGACGAGCTGCAGGGCATCAAGAAGGGGATCGTCGAAATGGCCGACCTGGTGGTCGTCAACAAGGCCGACGGCGACCTTGCCGCCGCCGCCGCTCGGGCCGCCATCGACTACGGCAACGCTCTGCATCTGCTGCGCCCGGCCAGTCGGCATTGGTCGCCGCCGGTGCTGCGCTGCTCGGCGCTGAATGCCGTCGGCATCGACCAGGTCTGGGACGCCGTGCTGCGTTATCGCCGGGTGATGGAGGCGGCCGGCGCCCTGCCGGCGCGTCGCAAAGAACAGGCGCGGGCCTGGCTGTGGAACGAGGTGGGGGAAAGCCTGATGGCGCGGTTCCGGGCCCATCCGAGGATCGAGCCAGGGCTCGCCGAAATGGAAGGGCGGGTGGCGGCCGGCACCATAACACCCACCGCCGCGGCGCAATACTTGCTGAATACCTTTCTCGACACGGATGCCGGAAAAGCTTAGTTTTCTGTCTGCGCCGTGACCGATTGCTGGGTGGATGAGGGCCGATGATTTCCCTTGCGGAAGAGGACCATCTGAAGAGGGAGCTGCTGGGGCTGTTCGGCCATATGAGCCGCATGCGGCGTGAATTGGCGGCCCTGCAGGGCAGTGACGATACGCGCAGTTTCGCCACCATGGCCGATACCCTCGATGCCATCGTCGAGAACACCGAACAGGCCAGCAACACCATTCTGGAAAGCATGGAAGCGGTCGACGAGATCATTGGTGCCGTGCGCGCCAAGGGTGACGCGGAAATCGGCGCCCTGTGCGATCGGATGACCGACCGCATCAACCAGGTGTTCGAGGCCTGCTCGTTCCAGGATCTGACCGGCCAGCGCATCACCCGGGTGGTCAACGCCCTCAAATTCGTCGAGGAACGGATCAACGCGATGATCCGCATGTGGGGCAAGGACGAACTGGCCAAGGTGTTCGAGGACGTGCAGAAGGAGGCCGTTCCGGTCAGCGGTGACACGGCCCTGTTGCACGGCCCGCAACGGGCCAATGTCGCCATCCACCAAGAGGATGTGGACAAGCTGTTCAGTCAGGACGACATCGATAAGCTGTTCGGCTGAGGCCGCGACCTCAGATTCTCCTTGACGGTGCCGGCCCCGCACCGTAAAAACCCGGCTTTCCTCGGGTGCCGCCCGACCGCAGCGCATAAAGGGTTCCTCAAGATGTCGCGTCGCTGTCTGATCACCAGCAAGGGTGTCCTGACTGGCAATAATGTCAGCCACGCCAACAACAAGACCCGTCGCCGTTTCCTGCCCAACCTGCAGGAAACCGCCGTTCTCAGCGATGCGCTGAACCAGATGGTGCGCCTGCGCGTCTCGACCCGCGGTCTGAAGACCATCGAGCATAATGGCGGTATCGACGCCTTTCTGCTGTCGGTTTCCAATGCCAAGCTGTCGACCGAGGCCCTGCGCCTGAAGCGCCGCATCCAGCGCGCGCTGGAGAATCGCGCCGCCGCCTGAGCCACCCGGCCAATCGCCGGCCTGCCAAACCCGCTTCCACCCGGAGGCGGGTTTTTTGGTATTTGGGTGTTGTTGCCAGTTGCAGGCAATTCTCCAGAACCTATGGGCATCTGAGGCTGTGAAAAAAATGAGTGGCGCCGGCGTCCCTGCCGGCGTTCCGGCGGAGCCGGAAGCTGAG
>CAIOJO010000043.1 GCA_903858635.1 uncultured Telmatospirillum sp.
TTGTCGCCGGAACGACGGCGGCCAATGTGGTAGATTTCTTCATGGCGTTGCTCTCCTTTGCGGATTCGACACCCCGAGCCTACAGGCTCAAGGTGAGCAACGCCTGCCCTCCAATTTCAACATCGACCGGGACATCCCCCGTCTTGGGCGTCTTTGGACATGGCGTCTTTGGACATGGTGTCATGCTGCATGCTGTCCTTTGCCATACCGTCTTTGGCCATATCGTCCGCCGCGAAAGCACTGGTCGCGCCCAAGACCAGACACAAGGAAAGGGCCGCCGCGTTCAAAGTGTTCATGTTTCGCTCCACAGATTTACGGTGACGAATAAAGCGTGACGACCATTGCGCGGAGCGACAGCGCTTTTTCGTTGGCCCCCATTGTTCCCCACGGGCGATACCGAAGTCCTCACGCAGAGTTAAAAAAAACGTGATATCTGGCGCCGGCCGAAATGAGGGTAGATTCAAATGGACTCATTGGCCCGGGAGCCTCCATGGAACGGCCAAAGCGAATCCTGATCGTCGAGGATGACGCCCATATCGCGGATTTGCTCTGCATGCATCTTCGCGACGAATCCTATGCCGTCGAACTTGCGGCCGATGGCCATGCCGGCCTGCGTCGGCTCGACGAGGGCCGCTGGGACATGCTGGTGCTGGATCTGATGTTGCCGGGCGTGGACGGGCTGGAGATTTGTAAGCGGGCGCGCGCCATGCCCCACTACCTGCCCATCATCATCATCAGCGCCCGCTCCAGCGAAGTGCACCGCATCCTGGGGCTGGAGTTGGGCGCCGACGATTATTTGGCCAAGCCGTTCTCCATGCTGGAACTGGTGGCGCGCGTCAGGGCGCTGCTGCGGCGCACCGACGCCCTGGCGCATGATGCGCGCCTGGCCGCGGGTCAACTGGAATGCCATGGCCTGACCCTCGACCCGGTGGCGCGTTCGGCGTCGCTGGAGGGGACCTCCCTCGACCTCACCCCGCGCGAATTCGACCTGCTGTACTTCTTCGTCCGGCATCCCGACCGGGTGTTCTCGCGCCTCAGCCTGCTGAACGAGGTCTGGGGCTATAGCCACGACGGCTACGAACACACGGTGAATACGCACATCAATCGCCTGCGCACCAAAATCGAGGCCGACCCGGCCGCACCACAGCGCATCCTCACCGTGTGGGGGCATGGCTACAAATTCGCCGCCGCACCGTCCACCGTCGGAGATAAGTGATGGGGCGGCTGACGCTGGCACACCGCCTGTCGGTGGTGTTCGCCATGCTGCTGCTGGCCTGCAGCAGCATCTCGGTCTGGCTGCAGATCCAAACCAGCGCGCGCCGCGAGCAGGCGGTGGTCCAGCAGTTGTCCCGGGACCTCGCCGCCCACATCGCCGGTACCGCGCAACTCATGGATGCCGGTGGTTGGCGGCCGGACGCGGTGCGCAGCCTGTTCGACAAGCTGATGGCGGTCAACCCGTCGGTCGAGGTCTACCTGTTGGACAATGACGGCCGCGTGGTGGGCAATGCGGCTCCTCCGGGCCATCTGAGACGGGAGCGGGTAGACCTGGCGCCGATCCGCCGTCTGTTGGCGGGCGAATCCCTGCCGGTGCTCGGCGACGACCCGCG
This sequence comes from uncultured Telmatospirillum sp., assembly GCA_903858635.1. GTDB lineage: Bacteria > Pseudomonadota > Alphaproteobacteria > Rhodospirillales > Magnetospirillaceae > DUZF01. The sequence continues at coordinate 1,608 of CAIOJO010000043.1, forward strand.
CAGCCTCGGCGCGAGCAAAGTGTTCAGCGCGGCGCCGGTGCGGGTCGATGGCCGGCCGGCCGGTTACGTGTATGTCATCCTGCTGGGCGAGACCCGCGACGCGCTGGCGGCCAGGCTGGCCGATGACGCGGTCCTCCGCACGACGCTGTGGGCTACGGTCCTGGTGACCTTGCTGGGATTGCTCATGGGCTTGGTGGCGTTCCGCCTGATCACCCGGCCGCTCCGCGCCCTGACGCAGGCCGTGCGCGGCTTCGACGCCAACGGCGAACTGGCGGCGGCCTTGCCGGTCGAGACTGCCGATCAGCACCGCGGCGACGAAATCGCCGTGCTGCGCACCGCCTTCGCGCAGATGGGGCGACGCATCACCGAACAGTGGCGCGAGCTGACCCGCCAGGATCAGCAGCGGCGCGACCTCGTCGCCAATATCTCCCATGACCTGCGCACGCCGCTGACCTCTCTGCACGGCTACCTGGAGACATTGCGCCTGAAGGAAGACAGCCTGAGCGTCGAGGAACGGCAGCGATACCTGGACATCGCCCTGGCGCAGAGCAGCAAGGTCGGCCGCCTGGCGCAGGAGCTGTTCGAACTGGCCCGTCTCGAGTCCGGGCTGGTGCAGCCGGAGCTGGAAACGTTCTCGCTGCCCGATCTGGTGCAGGACGTGCTGCAGAAGTTCGAGTTGGCCGCCGAGGCGCGCCAACAGCAGGTCTCGGTGCAGATCTCGCCGGCTCTGCCCAGCGTGCGGGCCGAGCTGGGCATGATCGAGCGGGTCCTGACCAACCTGCTCGACAACGCCATACGCCACACCCCGGCGGGCAGCCAGATCGCTGTCCGCATGCGGACCCTGGGGGATCGGGTGCAAGTGGAGGTCAGCGATACCGGCCCGGGGATCCCCGAGGCCCTGCGCGAAGGTCTGTTCACCCGTGCATCGCGTCTGCGGCACGACGCAGAGCCCAATGGAGGCCTGGGCCTGGTCATCGTGCAACGGATTCTCCAGTTGCATGGCGGCGAGGTGCAATTGGCCGACCCCGGCGGAAAGGGTGCGGTGTTCCTTTTCACACTGCCCGTCGCTTAGCCCGACACATCGCCCTACGCCACCTGTCACGCATTGTTTAACTTTGCGGGAGGACTTCGGGATCGTCGCGTACCTACCTTAATGCCATCCAACCCGCTCACTCTCCGAGGATGCGATGGCCACCAGACGACATTTCCTGCTCACCGGTTCCGCCGCCGCGATGGCGCTGACCGGTGGCCTGTTTCCCTGGTTCTCTGCACCGGCCGCGACCGGCGAGACTTTCGATGTCACCTACAGCGACGCCCAATGGCGCGCCCGGCTGTCGCCGGCGCAATACGACGTCCTGCGCCAGGAAGGCACCGAACGCCCCTTCACCAGCCCACTCAACGGCGAACACCGCGATGGGACCTTTGCCTGCGCGGGTTGCGACCTGCCGTTGTTTTCCTCCCGCACCAAATTCGACAGCCATACCGGCTGGCCGAGCTTCTGGGCTCCGCTTGACAACGCGGTGGCAGCCCGCACGGACAGCTCCTTCGGCATGACGCGCTCCGAAGTTCATTGCCGGCGTTGCGGCGGGCATCTGGGGCATGTGTTCGACGATGGCCCCCCGCCGACGGGTTTGCGCTACTGCATGAACGGCGTGGCGATGACCTTCACCCCCCGGCTGGCGTCATCGGGGTCGTAACGTCCCCCCTTCCTGTCTTCCTTCGCTCGAGGCTTGCACCATGCTGCTTCTCCTCCTGGCCTATCTCGGTGGTGCGTTGACCATCGCCAGCCCCTGCATCCTGCCGGTCCTGCCGTTCGTGTTCGCCCGTGCCGACCAGCCGTTCTCGCGCAGCGGCCTGCCGCTGCTGGCGGGCATGGCCTTGACCTTCGCCGTGGTCGCCTCGCTCGCCGCCGTCGGCGGCGGCTGGGTGGTCGCGGCCAACCAATACGGCCGGTGGTTGGCGCTGTCCCTGATGGCGCTGTTCGGCCTGGCCCTGCTCCTGCCAAGATTGGCCGAGCGGCTGACCCATCCGCTGGTTTCGGCCGGCGCGCGCCTGTCCGAGGCAGCCCAGGCCGGCGGACGGCCCCGCCCCGGTGCGTCGTTCCTGCTTGGCATCGCCACCGGTCTGCTGTGGGCGCCCTGTGCCGGGCCGATCCTCGGCCTGGTCTTGACCGGCGCGGCGCTCCAGGGCGCCAATATCGGTTCCAGCCTGTTGCTGCTGGCCTATGCCGCTGGCGCGGCCACCTCGCTGGCCCTGGCGCTGCTGGTCGGTGGCCGGGTCTTCCTTGCCATGAAACGGTCGCTGGGGGTGGGAGAATGGGTCCGTCGCGGCCTCGGCGCCGCCATGCTGGCCGGTGTCGGCGCCATCGCTCTGGGCCTGGATAGCGGTGTGCTGGCTCAGCTATCGACCGCGTCCACGGGCGGCTTGGAGCAGGCATTGGTGGACCGCTTCGCCAAGCCGCGGAGCGGCCTGCCGCGACCCGACGGCGTGCCGGCAGGCATGGCCAATGCCGCTGCCGCCATGCATCTTGCGGCGGCGGAGTCCGGGCTGCGACTGCCGGACGAAGGCGCGCTGCCGTCGCTGGAGGGGGCCGTACTATGGCTGAACTCGCCGCCGCTGAAGGCGTCGGACTTGCGCGGCAAAGTGGTCCTGGTGGACTTCTGGACCTATTCCTGCATCAACTGCCTGCGAACCTTGCCCTATGTGAAAGCCTGGGCGGACAAATACCGCGACCAGGGCTTGGTGGTGATCGGCGTGCATGCCCCCGAATTCGCCTTCGAGCGCGACTTGGGCAATGTGGCCAAGGCCACAGGCCAGCTTGGCATCGATTATCCGGTGGCAATCGATAACGATTTTGCCATCTGGCGGGCGTTCCACAACGAATACTGGCCGGCGCATTACTTCATCGATGCGCAAGGGCGCGTTCGCCACCACCACTTCGGCGAAGGCGCCTATGCCGAATCCGAACAGGTGATCCAGGCCTTGCTGCGCGACGCCGGCGCGCAAAACCTTACGACGGGACTGATCGACCCGCATGGTCAAGGCGTGCAGCAGGCTTCGGGAACCGAGGACAAGCGGTCACCCGAGACCTACCTGGGCTACGAGCGGGCCGAACGCTTCGCATCCGGCCAGGCAATGCGCGCCGTTGCCGCGGCCTATAGCGCACCGATCAAACCGCCGGTGGACGGCTGGGGCCTGGCCGGCACCTGGGTCGTCGGCGCCGAGCGGGTGACGCTCTCGGGCGGGTCCGGCCGCATCGTCTACCGTTTCCATGCCCGCGACTTGCACTTGGTTCTGGGGCCCGGGCCGGAGGGGATGTCCCGGTCGATGTTGAAATTGGAGGGCAGGCGTTGCTCACCTTGAGCCTGTAGGCTCGGGGTGTCGAATCCGCAAAGGAGAGCAACGCCATGAAGAAATCTACCACATTGGCCGCCGTCGTTCCGGCGACAA
>CAIOJO010000044.1 GCA_903858635.1 uncultured Telmatospirillum sp.
AATGGCTGCAAAGCCACGTCCTGCACACCTACCTGCTCCATGCCCCCGACTTCATGGGCTACGAGGACGCCATCGAGATCGCCAAGCACCATCCCGGCGTGGTCGAGAAGGCGCTGCGCCTGAAGAAGCTCGGCAACGAGATTCTCGAGATCATCGGCGGCCGGGCGGTGCATCCGGTCAACACCAAGGTCGGCGGTTTCTACAAGGCGCCGTCCCGGGAAAAAGTCCGGCGCCTGATCGAACCGCTGAAACAGGCGATCGATGATTCGGTCGACACCATCCGCCTGTTTTCGACCTTCAGCTTTCCCGACTACGAGGACGATTACACCTTCGTCGCCCTGCATCACCCCGATGAATACGCCATCGAGCGGGGCCGCATTCGCAGCAACCGCGGTCTCGACATCGCGATTCCGGAGTTCGAGGCGCATTTCGACGAGGAGCATGTCGAGCACAGCAACGCCCTGCACGGCGTCGATAAAGGGCCGCACGGCCCGGCCTACATGGTCGGCCCGCTGGCCCGCTACGCCCTCAATCATGATCAGTTGACGCCGCTCTGCCGGGAGATGGCCAAAGAGGCCGGGCTGGGGCCGGTGGTGCGCAATCCGTTCAAGAGTCTCACCGTGCGCGCCGTCGAGGTGCTCTATTCCTGCCAGGAGGCGCTGCGCCTCGCCGAGGCCTACCAGGAGCCCGAGCGCTCATCGCTGGAAATCCTGCCCCGCGCCGGGCGCGGTCACGGCTGCACCGAGGCGCCGCGCGGCCTCTGCTACCACCGCTACGATCTCGACGACGACGGCCGCATCCTCACCGCCCGCATCGTGCCGCCGACCTCCCAGAACCAGAAGATCATGGAAGCCGACCTCAGAGGCGTGGTGCAGCGGAACCTCGATCTCTCCGACGACAAACTCAAATGGCGCTGCGAACAGGCGATTCGTAACTACGACCCCTGCATCAGCTGCGCCACCCACTTCCTCACCCTGACCATCGAGCGCGAGTAGGGCGGGGGTTCGGGGACCGCAGTCCCCGACAGCTTTCACCGTTCTTGCCGCCCTTCGCTCAGCCCGCTCTGGACCTGCCGTTCGGTGTCGCAGGTCTGATCGATGATCCGGGTATAGAGGTCGAGGGTGAAGGCGCGGTCGACGCCTTGGGGTTCGGCGCGGTCGGCGCAGCGGGTTTTGACCTGTTCGATACGGTCGGGCAGCACCACCGCGATGCCGTGGCGCAGTTTGTATTCGGCGACCTCCCGGCAGATGGCGAAGCGCCGGGCCAGCAGATCGATGATCTGGTCATCGATGCCGTCGATCTCCGTCCGCAGGCTGGCAAGGTCGCTCATGGCGGCTCCCTTCGGTTGGCCGGGGAATTCCCAGAGTTTTAGCCGAGGGCGGCGGGCGGGACCACAACAAACCGGGCGTCGAAATTCGTGCATTTATCGTCGAGGCATTCATCTAAAAAGCGCGTATTTTCGGATTTTGCGAGGGCAAGAACTGCCGCGTCTTGAAATTTGCGACACTTGGCCGCAGGCGTTTGAAAATTGCAAAATCACCGTCGCATTATGCGAGTGCAATAACTCATTGATTCACCGTATAAATATAATTTTACGAGAATTTCTTGCCGAGTTTGGCACTTGGCACGCTTGTTGCTCCCCTCTCCTGACAAAGCGGTATCAAACACGGAAATGTTCGATGGCCATAATGGTTCCAATGAACCGGGGCAGAACATCCGCCTAAAGGAGTAAGACCAATGCCGAAACGGAAACTGATCGCCCACGTCATGAACCAGAGCAAGCTGGTTTGCCTGGCGCCGCAGACGTCGGTTTCTGCCGCCTCCCGCAAGATGTTCGAGCGCAAGTCCGGCGCCGTCATGGTGACTTCGGGAACCCGGCTGATCGGTATTGTCACCGAGCGCGACGTCAACTTCCGGGTGGTCGCCCTGGGTCGCAATCCTGAGACCACCCTGCTCTCGGACATCATGACCAAGAGCCCCGACACCCTGCCGTTCGACGCTCCGGTTTCGGAAGCGCTGGGGATGATCCAGGCCTACGGCTATCGTCATGTGCCGGTGGAGAAGAATGGCGCCGTGGTCGGCGTGGTCTCGATGCGGGACCTCTTCATGGAGGTCAAGCAGGAGTTGGAGGACGATATCCACGAGCGCGAGGAGTTCATGTTCGGCTCGGGCTATTCGATTCCGGTGGTCGCGCACTGATCGCCGCCGAAAGAAAACGCCCGCCGTCCTTCAGGGGACGGCGGGCGTTTCCGTGTCGGGCAACCGGAATCAGCACGGACCCCAGTTGTCGGGATCGTCCCAGATGATGCTGTTCTTCTCGATCGGCAGTCCGAGATAGCTCTGGCCGATCAGGGTGCCGGGATCGGCGATGCGGATCTGAATGCGGGTGTCGGTGACGGTTTCGACGAAGCCGATCATCTTGGTTTCCAGCACCCCCAGCACCGGGCTGCCGATCCGGCATACCTTGGTGCCGACCCGGCGCACCGAGAGCCGTTCCTCGGTGGTGTAGAGGCGGTTGCCGGGGCCGATGGTGCCATCGGTGATCTCGGCGACGTAGCGGGTGCCGTCGGCCTTGATGTACATGCCCGAGACCGGCTTGTCGTCCTGGTAGAGGCCCTCGAAGCGGTCGCCGTTGGGCCAGATGTAGACCGCCTTGCCCTGCTTCTTGCCTTCGCGCCATTCGCCCTGGTAGCCGCTGCCGTTGGCCCAGGTGTAGGTGCCCTTGCCGTTGGGGGCGTCGTCCTTCCAGTTGCCCTCGTAGCGATCGCCCGAGAGCCAGGTGTTGATGCCGTGGCCC
>CAIOJO010000045.1 GCA_903858635.1 uncultured Telmatospirillum sp.
CAACCCTGCGAGCCGCCCTGCTGGCCCATCAGGCCAAGCATTCCATCAACCCCGATCTTGAACAGCACGCCAAGGCCGCGTAGCCTGTTCAGACCGTGACGCCTGCCGAGCGAATTTCAACACGGCTCGGGACAATCCCCTATTCGATCGGCAAGGATTCGTCGGTGATGCTGCATCTGGCGCGGAAGGCGTTCTATCCCGCGCCGCCGCCATTTCCGCTGCTGCACATCGACACCACCTGGAAATTCCGCGAGATGATCGCTTTTCGCGATCAGACGGCGAAAGCGCTGGGCATGGATCTGCTGGTGCATGTGAACGAGGCCGGCCTGCGCCAGGGCATCAATCCGTTTTCCCATGGCTCGGCGGCCTATACCGATGTGATGAAGACGCAAGGGCTGAAACAGGCCCTGGACCGCTATGGCTTCGATGTGGCCTTTGGCGGCGCGCGGCGGGACGAGGAAAGGTCCCGGGCCAAGGAACGGGTGTTCTCCTTTCGCAGCCCGGCGCACCGCTGGGATCCCAAGAACCAGCGACCGGAGTTGTGGTCCCTCTATAACGGACGGGTCAACAAAGGCGAGAGCATTCGCGTTTTCCCGCTGTCCAACTGGACCGAATTGGACGTCTGGCTTTACATCGCGCTTGCGAAAATCCCGGTGGTGCCTTTGTATTTCGCCGCCGAGCGGCTGGTCGTCGAACGCGACGGCACCCTGATCATGGTGGACGACCACCGCCTTCCCCTGGCTCCCGGAGAGACCCCGCAACTGCGCTCGGTGCGCTTTCGCACACTTGGCTGTTACCCGCTGACTGGCGCCGTCGAGTCCTGCGCCGCGACCCTTCCTCAGGTCATTGCGGAGATCCTGGCAAGCCGGACGTCGGAACGGCTAGGCCGGGTCATCGACCACGATCAGGCTGCCTCCATGGAGATAAAGAAGCAGGAAGGCTATTTCTGATGACGGCGCCTTCTTCCGAACAAAGCCTCGACTCTCTGCTCGCCCGGCACCAGGCGCTGGGCCTGCTGCGCGTCTTCACTTGCGGCAGTGTCGACGACGGCAAGAGCACGTTGATCGGGCGCCTGCTCTATGATGCCAAGCTGCTGCTGGACGACCAACTCAGCAGTCTTGAAAAAGACCGCAGGACAGCTGGCGGCGACATCGACTATTCCCTGCTGGTCGACGGTCTGGCGGCCGAGCGCGAGCAGGGCATCACCATCGACGTGGCCTACCGCTTCTTTGCCACGGCGCGACGCAAGTTCATCCTCGCCGATACGCCGGGTCACGAACAATACACGCGCAATATGGTGACCGGCGCGTCCACGGCCGACCTGGCCATCGTGCTGGTGGATGCGCGCAAGGGGATCCTTCCCCAGACCCGCCGGCACAGCACCATCGTCTCCCTGCTGGGCGTGCGTCAGGTCGTGCTGGCGGTGAACAAGATGGATCTGATCGGCTACCAGGAGACCATCTTCGACACCATCGCCCGGGAATTCGCCGGCTTGGCGGCCCGCTTGGGCCTTGCCCAGGTCATCGCCATCCCGGTGTCGGCTGGCAAGGGAGACAATGTGATCGAGGGCTCGGAGCGGATGCCCTGGTACCGGGGACCGGCGCTCTTGCCCTTCCTGGAGACGGTGGAATTGGACAAGGGCGATACCGCCAAACCGTTCCGGCTGCCGGTCCAATGGGTGAACCGTCCCGATCCCGACTTCCGAGGTCTCTGCGGCACGATCGCCAGCGGCGACATCCAACTTGGAGATCCGATCATCGTACTACCCGGCGGGCAGAACTCCAGGGTCGAGGCCATCGTCACCTTCGACGGAAATCTCGATCGCGCCGAGACCGGTCAGGCGGTGACTCTGTTGCTGGAGGATGACATCGATATCGGCCGCGGCGATGTCCTTGTCGCCGGCGAGATGCCGATGGTGTCCGATCAGTTCACGGCGCATCTGGTGTGGATGAGCGCCGAGCCGATGATCCCCGAGCGCTCCTATCTGTTCCGCATCGGGACGACGGTGACCCCTGGCCAGGTGACGGCGCTGAAGTACCAGATCAACGTTGATACCGGCGAGCATCTGGCCGCCCGGACGCTCGACCTGAACGGCATCGCCTATTGTAATCTCGCCTTTGATCGCCCGGTGGTGGTCGACGCTTACGCCGCCTGCCGCGAGATGGGATCGTTCATCGTCATCGACCGCCTGACCAACGGCACGGTTGGCGCCGGAATGATCGACCATGGCCTGAGACGGGCCGACAATCTGCCGTGGCAACATCTCGACGTCGGCAAGTCCTCCAGGGCGTCACAGAAGCGCCAAAAACCCTGTGTGGTCTGGTTCACCGGCCTGAGCGGTTCCGGCAAGTCGACCATCGCCAATGCGGTGGAGAAACGACTGCACGCCTTGGGCCGTCATACCTATCTGCTGGACGGCGACAATCTGCGCCACGGCCTCAACCGCGATCTTGGCTTCACCGTGGCCGACCGGGTGGAGAACATCCGTCGGGTCGGCGAGGTCGCCAAGCTGATGATCAATGCCGGTCTGATCGTCCTGGTTTCCTTTATCTCTCCGTTCCGCCGCGAGCGGACGATGGTGCGTGAGATGGTCGAGGCGGACGAGTTCATCGAGATCTTCGTCGACACCCCTCTGGCCATATGTGAACAGCGCGATCCGAAAGGGTTGTACCGCAAGGCGCGGCAGGGTGACCTGAAGAACTTCACAGGTGTCGATTCGCCCTATGAGGCGCCTGAAAACCCGGAACTTGTGCTGGACACCCTGACCCGCGGCGTGGACGAACTCGCCGATCAAGTTATCGGCATGCTTGAACGAAGACAGTGATTGTGGGCAGCCCCTGCCACCTTCGGGTCGCGTTCAAATGCCTCCCGCGTGCTTCCTGCCTCATTGCGAGCAGGGGGTGAAGTCGCAATATCCTGACAAAAATTGAAGCTATCTGTCGCGGACAAGGCTCGTCTTTCGAGTGGTGGCAGCGAATAGAGTACCTGCCGACAACCACGACGCAAAGTCTCTTCGCAATGCAGGGGAATATCCTGGCGTCCCAACGAAGCGCCGTTCCTGGCCCATCAGCGACATGGCCGGCATGCGCGCCAATGACAACTTTCGGGAAATGAACGATCTATACTGAACAACCTCAGGTTAATACGTAGCCAAGGTCACCTTCGGGTCGCGTTCAAATGCCTCCCGCATGCGTCCTGCCTCATTGCGGCGGCGCGGCCCTTTCCCCCATCTCGGGAATGGGGGCGTCTCCTGTCTCCCGGCCGCAACGCGGCCACTTCCGTCGCGAGCAGGGGGTGGTGAAGCCGCAATATCGATTAGTGAAATGAATAAGCTATTCCGACCTTCCCCAAACTCTGGGTATTGCCTCTCGCATACCCGGCAAAGAATAGCCCCTGATCGGTGGCCCGGTAAGTAAATGATAGAGAACCAGCACCTTGGCTGCTGTAGTCGGCCCCCGCCATACTAAATGAGAAGCGATCGCCAGGATTTGGGGGCACGATCGTGATCGCCGAGGCGAGGGCAATACCCTCGGACAACCGCAAATCCATCTTGTCCATTCTTGTGCTCAGCCCCTGAACATCGCCGGCGCTCGCAAAAGCGCTTAGCGGCAGGGTTGCGCCAACCCCCGGAATGCCAGACCCCGGGGTATACCGAACCATCTCGACCAAGTCGGTCAGCTGCGCCGTAGGCGGTCCCGGCAGGGGCCCTCCGTTTTGCCCGATGTCGGGTCCAAGTGTGGCACTGGTGAAGGATTGCGCTTGTGCTTCGACCTCGCCGCACAGAATCAAGGCCAAAGCGGTTAGTAAAGCGTTCTTGATCGGCGTCATGGTGCACACCCTTGGTGATTGGACAATCGCATTATCCAACACCGTCCCCGGCGCGACGACTATAGCTTTAGTAAGATTGCTCTGCGCCTAAAGGCTGCTGGGGTCTCGTGCAACTTTGTCTCCCGCGCGGCCCGCGAACCGACCAACCGTTACGGCGCCGCCGCGATCGAGGGCGCCGCCGCGCCAATGCATCCGAAATGTGGGCTGCCCCACATCGGTCCCGACTTTCCCCGCCTATGCTGCCCGGAGATCGAAACCGGAGCCGCTCCGGTTCCGGGAAGGATACGGGAGCGGACCACAGACAAGGAGTTATCCCATGCGGAATCATCTTCTGAGCGCTTTGGCAGCAGGGGCGTTTGCTGTTCTTGCCATTACCCCGGCCTTCGCGGCATGCAATCCGGGCACCCCCCACTGCATTTCGATCGCGCCTGGCAGTCGCCTCGCCCAGCTCAAGGCCAATCTGGCAAATCCGGGGACGCTCGGAAGCGGCGACCAGGACTGCCAGAACACCAAGCTGTGCGGTATCGACACCGGCGACGGCACGTCACCTGGGATCCTGGCCATGACCGGCAGGCCAACCACGCCGAGCATTCCGATCCCGCCACCGGGCGGCGTTCAGGTTCGCTAAGGACAGCACGCATTCCGAGCCCCCCGGCCGGCCGGGGGGCTCGGCAAACCGTCCCCATCGGGACCCTTGCTGGGTGACTCGAGCTTTCTCAAGACCCCGCCAGCGTCGGCACCCGCCAGATGTCCTGGTTGTACTCGCGGACCGTGCGGTCGGACGAGAACTTGCCCATCCGGGCGACGTTGAGGATGGCCCGCCTGGTCCATTGATCGGGGTCCAGGTACAGCCGGTCGACCCGTTCCTGGGTGGCGACATAGGACGCGTAGTCGGCGCTCAGCAGGTAATAATCACCACCCACGGTCAATGCGTCGATGATCGGCCGGAAACGGTCCGGCTGTTCGGGCGAGAAATAGCCGTTGCCGATCATTTCGATCACCTGGGCCAGTTCCGGATTGGCCGCGATGGCGGCCCGGCTGTCCCATCCCTGACGCCGCGTCTGCGTCACCTCGTGAGCGGTCAGGCCGAACAGGAACATGTTGTCGGCGCCCACTTCCTCGCAGATCTCCACATTGGCCCCGTCCCAGGTGCCGATGGTCAGGGCGCCATTCAGCGCCAGCTTCATGTTCCCGGTCCCCGACGCCTCGGTGCCGGCGGTACTGATCTGTTCCGACAGATTGGCCGCCGGGATGATCATTTCGGCCGTCGACACATTATAGTTCGGCACGAACACCACCTTCAGGCGGTTGGCGATCAAGGGATCGTTGTTGATCACGTCGGCGATGTCGTTGATCAGCTTGATGACCAGCTTGGCCATGAAGTAGCCGGGGGCCGCCTTGCCGGCGATGATGATGGTGCGGGGGACCACCGACAGGGTTGGATTGGCCCGGATCCGGTTGTAACGGGTCACCACATGCAACAGGTTGAGCAGCTGCCGCTTGTACTCGTGCATCCGCTTGACCATCACGTCGAACAACGATTCGGTGTCGAGGGGAATGCCCAGGCGTTGCTCGATCACCTGGGCCAGACGGAGTTTGTTGAACCGTTTCGCCGCGGCGAACAGCGCGCAGAAGCCGGCGTCCTCGGCCAGGGGAACCAAGTCCTGCAAGGCGTCCAGACGGGTCGACCAGGCCGGGCCGATGCGCTCGGTGATCAGCCGGGCCAGCGGCGGGTTGGCCTCCAACAGCCAGCGCCGGGGCGTGATGCCGTTGGTCTTGCAGGTGATCTTGCCCGGCTCCAATCGCTCGAAATCGGCGAAGATGGTGCTCTTCATCAGGTCGGTGTGGATGCGCGCGACACCGTTCACCTTATGCGAACCGACCACCGCCAGATGCGCCATGCGCACCCGCCGCCCGCCATCCTCGTCGATCAGCGACATGCGGCGCAGGACATCGGTGTCGCCCGGCCAGCGGTGCCGCACATCGTTGAGAAAGCGCTGGTTGATCTCGAAGATGATGTCCAGGTGGCGCGGCAACACATGTTCGAACAGCTCGACCGGCCAGGTCTCCAGCGCCTCGGGCAACAAGGTGTGGTTGGTATAGCCGCAGGTCCGCACCGTGATGTCCCAGGCGCTCTCCCATTCGTAGTGATGCTCGTCGACCAGGATCCGCATCAGTTCGGCCACCGTCATCGCCGGATGGGTGTCGTTGAGCTGGATCGCCACGTAATCGGGCAACCGGTCGAGATTGTTATGCTTCTTGCGGAAGCGGGCGAGGATGTCCTGCAGCGATGCCGAGACGAAAAAATACTCCTGACGGAAGCGCAATTCCTTGCCGCGCGCCGTCGAGTCACTGGGATAGAGAACTTTTGACAGATTCTCTGACTCGTTCTTGTCACGAACCGCTTCGATATAGTTCCCTTGGTTGAAATATTTCAGATTGAACTCGCGGGTCGACTTGGCCACCCAAAGCCGCAAGTTGTTCACCGTCTGCGCGCCGAAGCCGGGCACCGGCAGGTCGTAGGCCATCGCCATCACTTCCTCGTGATCGACCCACTGGTGGCGCCAGCGGCCTTCACCGTCTCGATAGCGAACCACACGGCCGCCGAAACGCACCGGATAAATGACCCCGGGACGCTGGAACTCCCACGGATTGCCGTAGCGCAGCCAGTTTTCCGGCGCCTCGATCTGCCAGCCCTGCTCGACATGCTGGGTGAACATGCCGAACTCGTAGCGAATGCCATAGCCGAAGCCGGGCATGCCCAAGGTCGCCATGCTGTCGATCAGGCAGGCCGCCAGGCGGCCGAGGCCGCCGTTGCCCAGCGCCGGCTCGACCTCCCAGCTTTGCAGTTCATCGAGGTCGTAGCCCAGGTCGGCCGTCGCCTCCTTGAAGGCGTCATACATGCCGAGATTGATCAGGCCGTTGGTCAGCGCCCGGCCGATGAGGAACTCCATCGACAGGTAGTAGACCCGCTTGACGTCCTGCTCCTGATAGCGGCGCATCGACTGCATCCATCGTTCGATGAGCCGGTCGCGCACCGCATAGGCGGCCGCCAGGAACCAGTCCCGCGAATTCGCCGACAGGGGGTCCTTGCCGACCGAATAGACCAGATGGTCGGTCAGGCTTTGCTTGATGGCGGCCACGTCGTCGGCGGCGGCCGGTTGCACCGGCGCCTTTGCGCTGGTCGTCGTCAACATCTCGCGCGCTCCTATCGCAGGATCGGAATCACCGGCCGCAGCCCCTTGACTGCACCCCTCATCGGCACCCCAAGTCAAGGCTCATCCGACCGGCAATATGGGGTATGGGTCATTCGCCGAGCAGCAGGGCGACCGGCAATTTGGCAAAGACCTCGTCGCCGGGCAGCAGGGGCAGGCCGCGCCGCATCACCATCCGGGGGGACTCGCCGGTGAGCAGGTTGCGAAAACCGGACGTCGCCCGGCCCCTCGGCACCTCGATGAAGAGCCCCCGCCAAGCCGGCCCCAGCGGCGGCAAATCGGCATCCTCGGACCACAGCCCGGCCAACCGCCGCGGCACCGCCACGACGATGGCCCGCCCCTCGTGCAGCCGGGCAAAGGCCAGCGCGTGCTGGCGCCGTTCGCCGCGCAGGGCGAGTGCCTGATAATCGCCCGCCGCATAGAGTTCGGGGTCGCTCCGGCGATGGGCCAGGGCGGCGCGGATGAGCGCCAATTTGATGCGGCCGTCGGCCCAGCCGGCGAGCAACTCGGGCATGTTCCACCGCTCCACCTCGGCCAGGGCGCGGGCCAGACCGGGCCAGTCGACCGGTCGCCGGTTGTCGGGATCGACCAGCGACAACTGCCAGAGCTCGCTCCCCTGATAGATGTCGGGCACCCCCGGAGCGGTCAGCTTGATCAGTGCCTGGGCCAGCGAGGTGACTCCCCCGAGCCGCGCCAATCGGCGCTGGAACGGCAAGAAATCGTCGAGAAATGGATTGTGCCGGTCGACCTCGAGCAGGCGCCGCAGGAAGGCACAGCCCGCTTCCTCGTAGACCGGATCGGGATGGTTCCACGAGGTCCGTCGCTTCGCCTCGCGCCAACTCTTGATCAGGACCTGCGACAGCCGGTCGGCGAAGGCGGCGTCGGGCTGGCCGCTCATCGGCCAGGCGCCGAGCAGGGTCTGGTAGAGAAACAGTTCGTCATTGGGCTCGGGTGCTGGTCCGCCGTCCAGTCGCTGGCGGAACGATGCGTTGAGCAGATGCCAGCGATCCAGCCGGCGGCTCCATTCCTCGGGCAATTCCGACAAGGCGGCCAGACGGGCCCGCACGTCTTCGCCGCGCTTGCTGTCATGGGTGGCGGTGCTCAGCATGGCATGCGGCAGATGACGACGGCGCCGCCGCATCGCCTGGTGGAAGCCGCCGGGCGACAGGCCGAAACGCCGCGGGTCGCCGCCCACCTCGTTGAGCGCCAGCAGCCGATTGTAGCGATACAGCGCGGTATCCTCGAAGCCCTTGGCCATCACCGGACCGGTGTATTGCTGCAGGCTCATGGCGAAGTCGATCACCGCCTTGCGGTCATAGGCCGGCCGGGCGCCCCGCGCCGCCCCGGTATCGAGCAGGACGCGCAAGAAGTCGAACAGGGCCGGATCGATGGTCGGGGCCTGCTTGCGGGCCCAGGCCACCGCCCAATCGACATAGCGCCGGTCGAGGTCGGTCACCCGCTTCGCCGTCACATAGGTACGGTAGACCGGAAAGCAGGCGACCACTTCGACCAGCGCCGCCCTCAAGGCGCCCAAGGTGTAGTCGCGGGACCGCCAATGGGTGGCGGCCAGGCGGGCCAGTTCGGCGGCCAGCACATTGAGCTCGCTGGTCAGCACCGTCGCCATGATCTGCTTCTTGGCGGCATAGACCTCCTGCTCGAAATCCGCCGCCGGGCCGATGAAGTCCCGGGTGGCCTGCTCCATCGGTGCCTCGCCGGCGTGGTCGACGAACAGACCAAGCACCTGGTTGCAGAAGTCGTAGCCGGTGGTGCCCGCCACCGGCCAGTCGCGCCGGACCCGTTCGTGGGGGGCCAGGATCTTCTCGACCACCAGCCAGATCGGCTGCGCTTCGTCGGGCCGCCCCACCGCCTCGCCGGCCCCGGCCTGCAGGCGCCGGCAGTACTGGGCGGGATTGTACAGGCCGTCGACGTGATCGATGCGCAGGCCGTGGATCTGCCCGGCCTTCAGCATGGTAAACAGCTTGCGGTGGGCCAGGGCGAACAGCGCCGGGTCTTCCATGCGCAATCCGGCCAAGTCGTTGATGTCGAAGAAGCGGCGGTAGTTCACCTCGTCGGCGGCGGTGCGCCAATCGCTCAACCGGTAGGCCTGGCCTTCCAGCAACCGGTGCAGGGCCGGCACGTCGGCGGCAAGCCGGGCCAAGGCCGCCTCGATCGCCGGATGGGTGTCCGCGGCCTCCCGCAGGCGGCGCTTCACCTCATCGGCCAGACGCCGGCGCGCCGCCGCGGCGCGCCGGCCGGGGATCCGGCGCCAGCCGCGGCCGGTGGCCAGGGGCCGCGCCGCGGCAAGGATCTCGGCCAGACGCTGGCGGGCCGCACCATCGGGCATCTCGTCGAGGGCCGCAGCCAACAGCCGCCCGTAATCGGCAGCCGCGATGGGAAAGCGGTGCTCCCAATAGCGGACGCTGATGCTGCCGTCGCCACGATCGAAGCTGGGCACCAACTCGCCCCGCTCCAGCACCGCGCCGTAATGGTCGCCGAGAAACGGCAACAACAGCCTGCCGGTCAATGCCGGACCCGGTGCCGCCCAATCGATGTCGAAATAGGCGGCGTAAGGCGAAGCCTGGCCCCATTCGAGGACGTCCAGCCACCAGGCGTTGTCGGACCCCACCCCGACATGGTTGGGCACGAAATCAAGGACCATTCCCATGTCGTTGCTGGCCAGCACCGAGGCCAGCCGGGCCAGGTCGGTCTCGCTGCCGATCTCCGGATTGAGCGCGTTGTGGTCGATGACGTCGTAGCCGTGCATCGAGCCCGGCCGCGCCTTGAGGAAGGAGGAGACATAGAGATGGCTGATGCCCAGCGCCGCCAGATAGGGCACCAGCGCCTCGGCCTGGGCGAAGGTGAAGTCCTTGTTCAGCTGCAGACGGTAGGTCGCCCGCGGGATGCGTGGCGGCGGCAAGGCAGTCTCCTGTTCCTGCCTGCGTCAACATCGCCGGGGGCGGTGTGGTTCTGGCCGGCCGCTGCTGGTATTCGAACAGGAGCGTCTACATCTTCTGAGTGCAACCGAAGGAACGGGAAACCGCATGAGCACCGACAAGGTCACTCTTTACCATTCACCCAACACGCGATCTTCGGCCGTCCTGACCCTCCTCGAGGAGCTGGGCGTGCCCTACGACTTGCAGGTGCTCAACACGAAGATCGGCGAGCAGAGCCAGCCGTCCTATCTGGCGGTCAATCCGATGGGCAAGGTGCCGGCGCTCAAGCATGGCGACGCCGTGGTCACCGAACAGGTGGCGATCTTCATCTATCTGGCCGACCTGTACCCCGAGGCCAAACTGGCGCCACCGCTCGGCGACCCGTTGCGCGGCCCCTATCTGCGCTGGCTGGCCTATTACAGCTCGAGCTTCGAGCCGGCGGTGGTCGACCGCGCCATGAAGCGCGAGACCACCCCATCGACCATGTGCCCCTATGGCGACTACGACCGGATGCTGAAAACGCTGGTCGACCAGTTGGCGAAGGGGCGCTACATCCTGGGCGAAGGCTTCTCGGCCGCCGATGTCCTGTGGGGAACCGCTTTGGCTTGGACCACCGCCTGGAAGCTGGTCCCGGAAACGCCCGAGATCACCACCTACCTGCATCGCATGGGCAGCCGCCCCGCCACCGCCCGGGTCAAGGCGATGGATGCCGAATTCGCCGCCGCCCAGGCCGCGGGGGCGAAATCGTAGTGGCACCGGCGTCCCGGCGAAGCCGGAAGCATTTTCGCCGCGGCGCAAGGGCACAACGCCGGAGCGGATCCGCATTGTCGACACCGGTCGGCGTGGTCGGCTCGCCGACGCGGCGATGGACGGGTTTCTGGTCAATCTGCCGCGCGGGTGCACATTGTGATCGCCGGACGGCGATGTCGCGTTCGCGCTCGACGTGGCTGAGCATGTCCGGATATGGGCGAAGACGCTGCCGGAGTCGATCGACGATAACGAAGCAGAGAGGAACGTGTGTAACGTTGACACTGCCTTTGCCGGTGTATAGCCTACACACATGAAAAGTGCCGATCTGATCCGGGATGTGGTTGCCGCAGGATGGGTGCTCGATCGGGTACGTGGATCACATCATGTGTTCAAGCATCCGACCAAGCCCGGAATCGTCGTGGTGCCGCATCCGAAGAAGGATCTGGGAATCGGCCTGGTCGCCGCCATTCGCAAACAGGCAGGGCTATGATGCGCTATCCGATTCTGATCGAAGAAGGCACGAAGGACACGGCGTTCGGTGTCGTGGTGCCGGATCTGCCGGGCTGTTTTTCGGCCGGCGACACGCTGGACGAAGCGCTTGATGCCGTCAAGGAGGCTGTCGCCGCTTGGGTCGACGCCGCCCTTGACGCGAATCAGACCGTGCCGGCCGCCTCAAGTCTCGAAGACGCTCGCCGGTTGCCCGGCTACGAGGGCTGGACGGTCGGGGTGGTCGAGCTGGACCCAGCTTTGTTCGACGACAGTATCGAGCGGGTGAACATCACCTTGCCCAAACGGGTGTTGCGGCGGCTGGATGACCTGGCCGCCAGGCGACATCAAAGCCGAGGCGCGTTCATTGCCGATCTGACGATGCGGACGCCGAACGGCTGACACCGGGGGAAGGCCGACGCACGATGGACATTAACTGGCTGCATGCGTCCGACTTTCATTTCCGGAACGGCGCCCCCTATGACCGGGAGGTCGTGCTGCGCGCGTTGGTTCATTGTTCCTTCCAGGTAAGGCCCGGGAGGTGTCGGCGAGGATTAGAGCATTGTGCTTTATGACAGAATCACCTTCGTCACCCCCGCGAAGGCGGGGGTCCACGCCGACGCCAGAAATTCGGAGCCGTAATGGATTCCCG
>CAIOJO010000046.1 GCA_903858635.1 uncultured Telmatospirillum sp.
CAACCCTGCGAGCCGCCCTGCTGGCCCATCAGGCCAAGCATTCCATCAACCCCGATCTTGAACAGCACGCCAAGGCCGCGTAGCCTGTTCAGACCGTGACGCCTGCCGAGCGAATTTCAACACGGCTCGGGACAATCCCAAGACCTGCTCCAGATCGCGTTAGGCCACAAACCCCGTACCGTGCAAGCCAATATCGCCCTGAACAATTGGGCCGCAGAGCAACTGGCTGACAAGGGCTTCTCATCCCTCAATCAAGCGGCGATGCACTGCGCCATCAATTTGCTTATTCGGCCGGAAGTGGCGGCGGAATACTTTCGGTTTTTCGATGACAGGCGGGGATATAAGAATGAATTGCCGCTGGTGGAGACGCCTGGGGTTTTGAGCCCGAAGGCTAGGGCGAAATTATTGCGGAAAGAGGTCTACCGGCAGAAGCGGGAGGCCGAAGCACAGGCCAAGCTCGACGCACTGGCGCCGCTGTTGGATGCGCTGGCCGCGCGGAATCTGGGCGAAGAACCGGCCGAGGCTGAGCCCAGCCGGTTCGGTTTCGCCTGACCCCCGCCCTCAGTTTTGAGGTGGGGGTGCCACCAGAGGTTTGGTTAATTCGGGAAATTGGCCCAAAGCGTGATCCCATACTCGGCAGCGTCGGTTTGCTCTGCCAGGAGTCCGAACCTCGCCATCGCTGCCTGGAGGTTGTCAAATCTAGCGTAGCTGTGCAGATGTTTTGTCGCCCGGTGGTGCGAGGCGACAGACCACTTAGCTGCGGCGGCTTCGGCGGTCGGGTCGACGGTGATGCGGTCTGCGGTAATAGTGTCCATCATGTTAGCCCCCTGTGTGTTACGCGAAGCGCAACGCATCGCAAATCGGTAATAGAAGATGCCGCAGCGATATGCAATCTGGCCTGACAGCCATATTGTCTTTACGTGCTGCTATGCTATTCTACATCCGTCGCTATTGGGTGTCGGTACTTGCGGTTGGTTCATGACAACCTACCGACATCTTTACGAGGAACGGCCGGAAGCCCCGAAGACCTCCGGCCGCGCTCTTGGCGATACACCGCAGCAGCGGCTTCACCTTTGTGCCGATCGCGCCCACCGGAAATTGATGAGCGGGCCACCGACTGACGGGGTTATGGGTCACTCACCGTCTACACCACCGCGCGATGGGCACCCCGCGCGGCCGGGGCGGTCAGTCGCTGAAGAATAGGCGCCGACCAAGAGGATTCAGTACCGCGGCAAATTGTCGTGGTCTATGCGGTTCTGCGTTACCGTCTTGACGGTGCAGCCGCGGATTGAGTCAAAGTCGTGTTTCGCGTTAGACTGAATTGCGGCAGCAATCAGGCCGCTGCATTCTACCAATCGCGCCTTAGCGCACATAGCAATGGTGGCGCCATGCCCGCCGACCCGGACGTATGCTGCCGATGTTCGCTGTAGTGCCAGCAACGCGGCGTCGACATCTGCCGCAGCGGAAATCAATGCTTGTTCCCACTCTCGGCGTTCGGCCTCGGCGGCCTCGAAATCGGCGCGGGTCATGGCTGCACCTCGATCATATCCATGGCGCATTGCCGGCGCAGCGTTTCATCGTGACTGGGGAGTGGGGTGGTGGTCGATTTGCCCATGGTGAGTCTCTCCTGGACGTGGGTTATGAGTTGACGGAATGGCGCGATGGCGTCCGCGATGTCGGCCCGGATGCGTTGGATCTTGGCGGCCCGCCGAGCGGTCCGGCGCTCTCTCG
>CAIOJO010000047.1 GCA_903858635.1 uncultured Telmatospirillum sp.
GACGGAATGCCACTGCCCGTCGCCCCGTAACCGGCAATCGCAATTGTCGCTGACCAAGATCCCTGGCATCGTCACACTGCCGGCTGCGAGAAAACTGCGCCCGCACGCTCACGCCGCGATCGGGAGGGGTGAGCAATTACGCTTCGATAGCGACGGCCAAGAATGCCCCCAAAGTTGCGCCAAGAGACGATACGAAGGGGAGGAACAATATTGCCACAACATTCAACACCCAGCCGACCCAAGGTATATCCTTGGTTACGTCCGCAACATCGCCCAGTATATACCGCAATTGTATGCCGCCAATGCACAGCGTAGCCACGAAGGCCAAGGAAAACGACAGTGCCATGAGCTTCATCGTGGTTTCGTAAACGAAATCCGGGTCGCCGTTCCCCACCGCAACCAACCAAATTGTTGCCAACGGGATTGAACACCAGAACAGCGGCTTCGCAATCTTTGCCTGTTTATCCATCGTCATGGATTGCCTCGGAATCACTGGGCCCCGAAGCAAGAGTGTACATCGTTCGGCCGAAATTGTGGCGAGTGACCTTGCGCCACGGAAGTCCTGGGATTTAGAGTCCCTATTGGGACAAGGGATGAGGCAAGGTTTGCAACTGGATTGGTTCGTCTATGTCCTGCTCAATGCCGACGGCGTCAGCTATACCGGCATCGCCAAGGATGTCGCGGTTCGCCTGGAAAAGCACAACGTCGGCGCCGGCGCCCGCTTCACGCGGGGCCGCGGCCCGTGGCGGACCGCCCATGTCGAGGGGCCGATGGCGCATGGCGATGCGCTGCGCCGCGAGTTGGCGATCAAGCGGGACTCGGCCTTCAAGGCGCGCCTGAAGAGCCAAGCTCTCGCAACTGCGACCCCAACATAATTTGCATAAAATTCAACATAATATCGTGAGTACTTGTTTATTTTGCAATATATCAGCAGGAAGACTAAGGTTGCTTATTCGCATCATTTTAGATTGTTAGCGCCATGATCACCTCACCTCCGAAAATCATTGTCATGCTGATCGGCTTGGCGCTTGGCCTGGTCGGGTTGGCGGATACGGCGTCGGCGCGCGACATCAATCTGGGCGGTGATCGGCAGGACCGGGTCGGTAGCATCAGCCGGCACGTAGCGACCACCGTCCTGCCGAAGAACGTCATCGCCCTGCCCACCATGGTGGCGCCGGTGCAGGACAGCGAGACCGGCCGCTGGAAGAATGTGATGGTGATGGCCTATCTGGCGCCCACCGAGACCGCGACCGGCATGAAGATGCAACTGATGAGGGCGCAGATCGCCCGGGCGGCCGGTCCGGTGCTCAACAGCAAGCCCGCCAATACGCTGCAATCGGCCCGTCTGGGCACGCAACTGGCCAAGGATTGCATTCGTCTGGCGGCCGACCAGACCCTGGGCAAGAGCTGGCCCGGTGACGTCTATATCCGCTCGCTGGTGGTGTTCTAGGGACCATCGACGAAATTGTTTTCTTAGTGGCACCGGCGTCCCTGCCGCTGTCCGCCGCGGAGCGCGGAAATGCTGGCCTTCCGGCTTCGCCGGAACGCCGGCACGGAGGCCGGCGCCACTCTAATCTTTCTCATCGTCACCGCGGGCCTGCCATGCCATGCGCCATTCGCGTGGCTGCCCAGCAACCTGGCCGGGTTCTCATTGCTGCGCCGCACCATTAGATTTGAATTCGTCTAATGAATTGCGACTCAGGTTGATATCATGGGAATTCAGCACGCCACTTTACCACAGAGCGAGCTTCTCTCGCCGCTCACCCTGCTGCGTCATGCGTGGCAGATCTGCGGCGCGGCGGTGGCCCGCTGGCAGCAGCGGCGGCGCCTTTACGACGAGTTGGCCAATCTCGATCGGCGCGTCATGTCCGACCTGATGCTGCAGCCGCACGACCTGATGCAATTGCTGCGGGGGCGAACCACACCGGCCGCCGCCGAGCGCATCGAACTGGCCCGCCGCCATTAGCCGGGCCTAAACTGCCGGGATGGCTTTTCCGCTCTCGGATCATTGCGACGGCAAGCGCTTCTTCAATCCCGGCGTCGATATCGACAAGGGTTGGCGCGAGCTTCTGCGCTGGCGGCGGTCGCGACAGCCGGCGGCCTGGCCGGCCCGGGTCGCCAACGGCGGTTTTCCGCCGCCACCCGCGGCCGTCCCGCCCGGCCAGATCGCCGTCACCTATATCGGTCAGGCGACGCTGCTGCTGCAGGTGGACGGCTTTCACCTGCTGACCGATCCGATTTTCTCCGAACGGGCCAGCCCCCTGCCCTGGTTCGGGCCGAAGCGGGTGCGGCCGCCGGCCGTGACCGTCGAGCAATTGCCGCGCATCGACGCCATCCTGCTCAGCCACAACCACTACGACCATATGGACCTGGCCAGCCTGCGCCGCCTGCGTGACCGCTGGAACCCGCCGATCATCACCGGACTGGGCAATGGGCGCTATCTGGCCGGCAAGGGATTGGCGCACAGCATCGAACTGGATTGGTGGGACAGCTGGCAGCCGCGTCCCGGACTGGCGGTGCTCTACGTGCCGGCCCAGCATTGGTCGCGCCGCCGCTTTTTCGACCGCCGGCGCATGCTGTGGGGCGGCCATGTGGTGGCGGCGCCGGCCGGCCGCGTCTATTTCGCCGGCGACACCGCCTATGCCCCGCATTTCCGGGACATCAGCCGCCGCTTGGGCGCGCCCGACCTCGCCCTGTTGCCGATCGGCGCCTACGAGCCGCGCTGGTTCATGGCCGGCCAGCATATCGACCCCGACGAAGCGGTGCGGGCCCATCGCGACCTCGGCGCCGGGCTATCCATCGCCATGCATTTCGCCACCTTCCCGCTGACCGACGAAGCCATGGAGGCGCCGGCCCACGCCCTCGCCCTGGCCCGCCAGAGGCATGGCGTGGCGGCCGAAAGCTTCCGGGTACCCGGCTTCGGTGAGACGATCACTTGGCGGCGCGAAGACGAATAGATCGGATCACTCAATTTTATTCGTCATTGCCGGGCTTGACCCGGCAATCCATGGATCCCCGGATCAAGTCCGGGGATGACGAAAAAAAAGAATATCAATGCACCACGGAGGCACGGAGAACACGGAGATTAATAATTCCTCTCCGTGATCTCCGTGTCCTCCGTGGTGAATCCCCCTATTACTCCGCCGCGACCTTGACCGGATCGGTCAGGCCGTCGGCGATGGTCTTGTTTTCCGAGGTCAGGGTCATGCCGGAGGCGCGGGCCTGGCTGTCCATCAGGGTGGTGAAGTCCTTCTCCAGGTAGTCGCCACCGATCAGCGTGCCGGCCCCGATATGGGCCTGCAGCACCTCGCGGGTGCAGGCCACGGTAGGCAGGGCGACGCCCAGCTTGCGGGCGGCCGACAGGCCGAGATCGAGGTCCTTCTTCAACAGCGCCGGGGTAAAGGTCGTGGTGTAGTCGAGATTGACC
Source organism: uncultured Telmatospirillum sp. (assembly GCA_903858635.1). Taxonomy (GTDB): domain Bacteria; phylum Pseudomonadota; class Alphaproteobacteria; order Rhodospirillales; family Magnetospirillaceae; genus DUZF01. Next base: position 3,428 of record CAIOJO010000047.1, read on the forward strand.
AGCGACGGCGTCTTGTAGCGGGTGAAGGTCGAACCCATCACGCTCTTGTTCATGAAGTCGAGGAAGGCATGCCGCGGCACGCCGGCCTTCTCGCACAGCACGGTGATCTCGATCAGGTTCTGGATCACCACGCCCAGCATCAGGTTGTGGGCGATCTTGACGAAGCGGGCTTCCTCGTTCTCGCCGACCCAGGAAACGCCCATGCCGGCGATCAGGTCGAGGAAGACCTCGACCTTGTCGAAGGCGGTCTTCGGCCCCGACACCACCATGCTGATCTTGCCGGCCTTGACGCATTTGCCGTTGCCGCTGACCGGGGCGGCCAGGAACTGGCAACCGACCTCGGCCAGCTTCTTGCGAATCTCGGCCGAAGCTTCCTCGCCGATGCTCGAGCAATCGACGAAGATGGCCGGATGCGTGCCGGCGCGGGTAAACACCCCATCCGTCCCGAACAGCACCTGCTTCAGGTCGTCCGAGGTCGACACCATGCTGAACACCACATCGCAAGCAGCCAGGTCGGCCGGCACTTCGACGATGCCGGCACCGTAATCGGCCACCGGCTGCGCCTTCGCCTTGGTGCGGTTGTAGACCTCGATGCGGCATCCGGCCTTGGCCAGGCGAGAGGCCATCGGCGTCCCCATGCGGCCCATGCCGATCCACCCCAGCCGGGTCTTCTTGAGCGTGTCAGTCATCGTCTAATTCCCTGTTGCATATGAGTTCGAATGGTCCGCCGGCCTGATCACCAGTTCGCGGCGATGTATTTGGTCTCGAGGAATTCGAGCAGGCCATCATGCGCCCCCTCGCGCCCCAGGCCGCTTTGCTTGACTCCGCCGAACGGCGCCGCCGGATCGGACAGCAGACCGCGGTTGAGGCCGATCATGCCGCATTCCAGTCGCTCGGCAACCCGCAGGCCCTTGGCCAGGTCGCCGGTGTAGAGATAGCCGGCCAAGCCGAATTCGCTGTCATTGGCCTGGACGATGGCATCCTCGACATCCTCGAAGGTGACGATCGGCGCCACCGGCCCGAAGATCTCCTCGACCAGGCAGCGCGAACCCGGCACCACATCGCCCAATACGGTCGCCTCGTAGAAATAGCCGGGGCGCTGCGGCGCGTTGCCGCCGGTCAGCACCTTGGCGCCGCGGTCCTTGGCTTCCTCGACCAGGGCCGCCACTTTGGCGCGGGTCGAGGCGTTGACCAGCGGCCCGAGCTGCACGCCGTCGTCCAGGCCGTGCCCCAGTTTCATTCCGGCCATGCCGCGGGCCAGGGCCTGCGAGAATTCCTTGACCACCGCGGCATGGACATAGAACCGGTTGGCTGCCGTACAGGCCTCGCCGCCATTACGCATCTTGGCGATCATCGCGCCCTGGACCGCCGCTTCGACATCGGCATCTTCGAGCACCAGGAAGGGCGCGTTGCCGCCCAGTTCCATGGCACAGCCGATCACCGTATCGGCCGCCTCGCGCAGCAGGGTGCGGCCGACCTCGGTGGAGCCGGTGAAGGACAGCTTGCGCACCCGGGGATCATGCAGCATGGCGTTGGCCACCTCGCCCGAACGGCGCGACGGCAGCACATTGACGACACCGGCGGGCACCCCCGCCTCGCTCATCAGGGCGGCGATGGCCAGGGCGGTGAGCGGCGTTTCCGAGGCCGGCTTCAACACCACCGAGCAACCGGCGGCCAGCGCCGGCGCCATCTTGCGGGTGGCCATGGCGGCCGGGAAGTTCCACGGGGTGACCAGCAGCGACACGCCGACCGGTTGGCGTTGCACCAGGATGCGATGGGTGCCGGCCGGCGAGTTGTACATCTCGCCCAGGTTGCGCACCCCCTCTTCGGCGAACCAGCGGAAGAATTCGGCGGCATACGACACTTCGCCGCGCGCGTCGGGCAGCGCCTTGCCGTTCTCCAGGGTGACCAGGCGGGCCAGGGACTCGGCCCGCTCCATCATCAGGGTGTAGCAATTGCGCAGGATCTCGGCCCGTTCGCGCGGCGGCCGGGCGGCCCAGGCCGGCAACGCCTTGGCGGCGGCGGCAACGGCGGCCAGGGCATCGTCGCGGGTGCCGGAGGAAACGCTGGTCAGAACCTCTTCGGTGGCCGGATCGAAGACATCGAACTCGGCGCCGTCGGAGGCGCCGACCCACTCGCCGCCGATATAGAGCTGGCGATGAACATCCTTGAGGTCGTGGCCGCGAAGCTGGATGGCGGTCATGCGATCATTCTCCAACATTTGGCGGTCCCGACCCCATTGCCGGGCGCCCCGAATATAAAGCCCCCTCTCCTTTTGCGGGAGAGGGGTTATCGTCAGTAGCGGGCCGCCACCGGCAGCTCCTGCGCCGGGAACAGGGTGATGACACGGCAACCATCGGCGGTCACCACGACCTCCTCCTCGATCCGGGCCGCCGACACGCCGTCGCTGGCCGGACAATAGGTCTCGAGCGCGAACACCATGCCTTCCTTGAGTTCCATCGGCGAGTCCATCGACACCAGGCGGCTGATGATCGGCCGTTCGTGCAGGGCCAGGCCGAGACCATGGCCGAACTGCAGGCCGAAGGCCTCCATTTCGCTGCCGAAGCCGAACTTGTCGGCGGTCGGCCACACCGCCGCCACCTGATCGGTGGTGACGCCGGGTCGGATCATGTTGATCGAAGCGTCGATCCATTCGCGGGCCCGCTTGTAGGCGTCCCGCTGCGACTGGCTCGACATGCCGACGCTGAAGGTGCGGTAGTAGCAGGTGCGATAGCCCATATAGGCCTGGATGATGTCGAAATAGGCCTGGTCGCCGGGGCGGAACAGCCGGTCGGTGAAGTTGTGCGGATGCGGGCAGCAGCGCTCGCCGGAAATGGCGTTGATCGCCTCGACGTCGTCCGAGCCCATGGCGTAGAGCATCTTGTTGGCCTCGGCCACGATGTCGCTTTCGCGGACCCCGGGCTTCAGCAGCTCGCAATGGATGCAGTGATAGACCCCGTCGACCATGGCCGCCGCCGTGTTCAACAGGGCGATCTCGTCCTGGCTCTTGATCTCGCGGGCGTCCAGCATGACCTGCTGGCCGTCGCGCACCTCGAGGCCGACCGCCTGCAGCTCGAACAGCATGGCCGGCTCGGCCAGGTCGACGCCGACCGGCATGTTGGCAACACCCTCGGCCTGAAGGATCGACTTGATCTCCAGCGCGGCCTTGCGCATCAGGCCGGCTTGCGGCGGGGCCGAACCGCGCAGGCCGAGCATGCCCGCCTTGCAGTGGTCCTTGTGCAGCCAGGGCGAATTGAGACGGTGATGGGCAGCGGCCGAGCCGAAGTCCCACACATAGGGATCGCCGTTGCCGGTCAGCAGGCTGTAGCGGGCGACCTTGTCGCGGGCCCATTCGCCGATCACCGTGCTCGAGATGTAGCGAATGTTGTTGTTGTCGAAGGTCAGCAGCGCGCCCAGGCCGGACTTCTGCAGCGCTTGGCGGGTGCGCCCGAGGCGATAATTGTGCAGGCGGCGAAAATTGATGCGCTCCTCGAAATCAACGGCGGAATGGCCGTGCGCCGGCAGCGGGCGGGTCCAGTCGTGGCCCGGGTCGATGTCTTCCGGCCGGATGATCGACGGTTGCGGAATGGATACGTTCATGGCGTCACCTCGGTTGGGAACAGGGCAAGCGGCTGCGCAATCGATTGCGCATACTGTCGCCGTTGCGGGCCGTTGTCAATGTCGGGATGCTGCCCAACCCATAGCAAATGGGTCGGGGCCTCCTCCACGGTAACCCTGGCCCCCAATTTCAACGAAACCGGGAGCCAGGGAAAGGATATCGGCGCTCACGTCGCCGGACCGAGCACCAGGTCGGGCAAGGTGGTGGACAGCAGCGGCACGAAGGTCACCACCACCAGGAACACCAGCAGCACCACCAGCCAGGGCAGCGCCGATTTGACCACGTCGCCCAGGGTCATGTTGGCCACCCCCGACATGACGAACAGGTTGAGCCCGACCGGCGGGTGAACCAGGCCGATTTCCATGTTGACCACCATGATGATGCCCAGATGGATCGGATCGATGCCCATCTTCATGGCGATCGGGAAGACGATCGGCGCCAGGATCAGCACGATCGACGACGGGTCCATGAAGTTGCCGGCCAGCAGCAGCACCAGGTTCATGATCAGCAGGAACTGCCAGGGCGCCATGCCGGCGCTGAGCATCTGCTGGGCGATCACCTGGGGAATCTGCTGGGTGGTCAGCACATAGGCGAACAACAGGGCGTTGCTGATGATGAACATCAGCATCACCGTCATCCGTCCGCTCGACAGAATCACCTTCGGCAAATCGCGGAAGGGCAGATCGCGGTGGACGAACAGGGCGACGACGCCGGCATAGACGACGGCCACCGCCGCCGCCTCGGTGGGCGTGAAGATGCCACCATAGATGCCGCCCAGGATGATGCCGATCAGCATGATCCCCCAGGCGGCCCGATGGGCGCTGGTGAACAGCCATTTGAAACCGTTCCAGGGCTGCCGCGGCAGGTCCAGCTTCCAGGCGACCACCCAGATGGTCCCCATCAGCATCAGACCGAGGACGATGCCGGGCAGGATCCCGGCCATGAACAGCCGCCCCACCGAGCTGTCGGTGGCCGCCGCGTAGATCACCAGGATCAGCGACGGCGGCACCAGGATGCCCAGGGTGCCGGCATTGCAGATGACGCCGGCGGCGAACTTCTTGCTGTAGCCGGCCTCGACCATGCCGGTGATGACGATCGAGCCGACGGCGATGACGGTGGCCGGCGACGAGCCGCTGACCGCGGCGAACAGCATGCAGGCCATCACCGAAGCGATCGCCAGGCCACCCCGCAAATGCCCCAGGGCGGCGATGGTGAAGTCGATCATCCGCCGCGCCACGCCGCCCGAGGTCATCAGGTTGCTGGCCAGGACGAAGAACGGCACGCACAGCAGGGCCGAGACATTGGCCGTCTGGAAGAACTTGGCGGCCAGCGCCGCCATCGACTCGTGGCCGAAAAACAGGATGGTGAGAACGCTCGACAGGCCGAGGCCGACGGCGATCGGCACGCCCAGCAGCAGCAGGCTGAACAGTGTGACGAACAGGAATACGGTGGTCATTGCGGCACCGCTACCGGTTCGGCAATGACCTGCGGTGCCTCGCGCACTTCGCCGGGGCCATGGGCATGGGTCGGGCAGACGCCGTCGCGCTGGCCCGACAGGATCCCCGCCGCCACCTGCAGCAGCCGGATGCCGATCATGCAGAAGCCCAGCGGCAGGCCGAGGGCCAGCGCCCAACGGGGCGCCGGCAGGTCGCGGGCATAGGTGCCGAGGATCCACAGGCGGTCGACGAACAGGCATCCACCCCACAACATCAACCCGACATAGGCAAGGCAGCCGGCCACCGCCAACAGCCCGAACAGACGCCGCCCGGCCGGTGGCAGATGGGCCACCAGCAGATTGACGCCGAGATGGGCGTTGACCCGCACGCCATAGGAAATCCCCATCATCACCAGCCAGGCGAAGCAGGTTTGGGTCGCCTCCAGGGCCCAAATGAAGCCCGAGTTGAAGACGTAACGCAGGACCACCTGGGTGAAGGTGATGACGGTCATGGACGACAAGAGGGTGACGATCGCCACCTCCTCGACGCGGTCCAGAATCGGCTTGTGCATGGTGCCGCCGCCTTGTGTTATGGGCTCAGTTGATCGGCTTGTTGGCCGCCACCGCGGCGTTGAGCAACTCGTCGCCGATCTGCGGACGGAACTTGTTCCACACCGGTTCCATCGCCTTCACCCATTGGGCCCGTTCGTCTGCCGACAACGCGACCAGCTGGATCTTGCCGGTGGCCAGCACGCGGTCACGGTCGCCCGCATCGATGGCCGCCGCCTTGGCATTCACCTCTTGGCTGACCTGCTTGACGATGGCTTCCAGCTCGGTCCGGATATCGGCCGGCAGGCCCTGCCAGAAACTGGTATTCACCGTCACCATGTAATCGATCACGCCATGATTGGACTCGGTGGCGAATTTCTGCACTTCGTAATATTTCTGCGTATAGATATTCGACCAGGTGTTCTCCTGGGCGTCGATGGCACCGGTCTGCAAGGCTTGGTAGACCTCGCCCAGCGCCATCTTCTGCGGGTTGGCGTCGACGGCGCGGAACTGCGCCAGCAGAACATCGGATTCCTGGATGCGGAACTTGAGGCCCGAGGCGTCCTTCGGCAGGTGCAGCGCGCGATTGGCGGTGAACTGCTTCAGGCCGTTATGCCAATAGGCCAGACCCAGATAGCCCTTGCCTTCCAGCTCATGCAGCAAGCCTTGGCCGGCCGGGCTTTGCTGAAAGCGCTCGACGGCGGTCAGGTCGCCGAACAGGAAGGGCAGGTCGAACAGCTGGAATTTCTTGGTCAGGCGGTCGAACTTGGACAGTGACAGGGCGATCATCTGGATGTCGCCCAGGGCCAGCGCCTCCATCGACTCGTCGTCGCCCATCAGCGAGGAATTGGGGTAGACCTCGACCACCACCTTGCCGGCCAGACGCTGCTGCACCAGTTCCTGCAACCGCTTGGCGCCCTGCCCCTTCGGCGTGGCTTCGGACACCACGTGCGGAAACTTGATGACGATCGGCTTGTCGGCGGCAAAGGCCGAGCCCGTCAGGCCCAACATCGCCACGACGGCAGCAAACACCACTGATCGCATGACCCCCTCCGTCCTTACGGCGGCCAGCGGTGCCCCTCACCGGCGATGAGGAAGCACCGCTGCAGCCAAATTCGCCTAAGCAAAACTGCCGATCCGACCCCTCGCCGGATCTGTGCAATCGTTTGCCCATAAGAGCGGATGACCACCGGCCCGTCAATGCCAAATCTCCCCTCGCACGGGATTTGGAACGGCTCTATTCTGCAGTCTGAGCGCGCCGGTATTTGCGCAACGGGTTGCGCAACAAGGGGCTCCGCCGATATGATTCGCCGATGAAACATCGACCCACCGTCAAGGATGTCGCCAAGGCCGTCGGGGTGCACGCCTCGACCGTGTCGCGGGCCCTCAACCCGGAAAAGCGCGGCCGGCTGTCCGACGATCTGGTGGCGCGGGTGCTCGCAGCGGCCGAGACGCTGGGCTATCGCACCAACGCCTTGGCCGCCAGCCTGCGCACCCGCCGCTCGATGGCGGTGGGGGTGATCATCCCCGACATCACCAATCCGGTCTTCCCGCCGATCCTGATGGGCATCGAGGATGCCCTGCGGGCCCAGGGCTACATCTCGGTGGTGGCCAACACCGGCAATGACAGCGAACGGGCCCGCATCGCCGTCGAGCAATTGACCGCGCGGCGCCTCGACGGGCTGATCCTGGCCACCGCGCTGCGCCGCGATCCCCTGGTCGACCTGTGCCTGGCGCGCGGCATGCCGGCGGTGTTCGTCAACCGCCGCGACGAGACGCGGCGCATTCCTTCGGTGGTCAGCGACGACGAAGCCGGTGTCCAATTAGCCATCGAACATCTGGTCGCCCTGGGCCATCGGCGCATCGCCCATATCGCCGGGCCATCCATCACCTCGACCGGCTTCGCCCGCCGCCGCGGCTTCGAATTCGCCATGGCCGAGGTCGATGGCGCGCCGCGGCCGCCCCTGGTGGTCGAGGCCCGGACCTATGGCCGCGACTCCGGTCACCAGGCCTTCCTCGAACTGCTGGCCCTCAACCCCAAGGTCACAGCGATCGTCACCAGCAACGACCTGCTGGCTCTGGGCTGCTGCGACGCCATGCGCGAAGCCAGGCTGTCCTGCCCGGCCGACATTTCGATCACCGGCTACAACGACATGCCGCTGTTGGACATCGTCACCCCGCCCCTGACCACGGTGCGCATCCAGCACCACGAGATGGGGGCCGAAGCGGCGCGCATGCTGATCGACATCATCGAAAACCGCGAGCGTCGCGCCGCCATGGACATCGTCTTGAAGCCCGACCTGGTGGTCCGCGGTTCGACCGCGGCGCCCCGCGCGACCCCGGCCAAACTGCAGCTGGCCGAACCGTAACGCCGCAGGGCAGCCATGCAGCCGCCGCACTGCAACATTTCTGCAACACCGGTTATTCTCGGGCCGTTCGGTGCGCGGAGTATCCGCGGGCCGTCTATCTCCTGAACGCGGCGGTCACCTGCCGCGTCACCTTTTCGGGGTCGGGTTCGCCCGGCCCCTTTTTCTTGGCCAGGCGCCAAACGCCGCTGATAGCCCCCGGGTTCCTGGCAGCTTTGGAAAGCGGCTCAGATCAGTCCGAATTTCCGCGCCCGCGCAACTGCCATGGTTCTCTTGCGCACATCGAGCTTTGCAAAAATCTGCTGAAGGTACCATTTGACAGACCCTTCGGTCAGTCCGAGTCGGTCGCCGATTTCCTTATTGGCAAGTCCCAGCGCGACGCATTTCAGCACTTCGCCTTCACGCTCGTTCAATTGCTCAGGAAGGGCACGGTCTTCGTGATCTTTGCCTGGCGCACGGGATTCCGTCCCATCGGCGGCGTCTGTTTCCGCCCTCGACATCAGGGAAATGATTTCGAGGCCGAAGGTGGCGGTGGGCCCCATGACCGCATCGGCGCCCTTGAAGCATTTTCTCAGAAGCACTTCGATGATGCCGCCTTCATCGATGAAGCAGCGGATCATTCTCGGCCTGGCCGCCTTCTTCACCGCCTCCCGCAGGCAGCGCAACGCCTCCCCCTCGCGGCCGTCAAGGGCCAGGGCCAGCGTCAAGGAAACGAGGATGCGGACTTCGCTGGCGACGGCGCCGCGTCCGTCGGTGAAGGACGCCCATCGGCGTAGCGCGCAGATCGCCTCGGCATGTTCGCCCGCCGCACATTTCGCCCTGCTCCAGGCAAGGAGCTTGGCCTCGTCCCGGGTCGTCGTGTGGCGGCCGGGCCGCAACACAGGGTCCAGCGCGCGTTCGTCCTGTTCGCGGAGGAACCGTTTGACGGTATCCATCTCGTTCATCCGAACGGACAGCCTGATTTCCTCGCATTCCATCCACGCCAGGAGACGCGTGAAACCGAAGCGGTCAGCCGATCGCTTTCCCCAATTCACGAAAGTGACGGCTTCCTCCACACGCCCGTGCAAGGCCAGCAGGCGAGCTTTGGTGAGGTAGTAGGCGACCAGATGATCGACGAAGCCGCGGCGCTCCGCTTCGCTGCCGACGGCGTCGATAATGGCTTCCGCCTCCTTACATTCGTTCTTTTCGTAAAGGATCTGCGACAACAGCAGGGCCGGCATGGCAAACAGGGGCGACACGGGGCCATCGATCGTTTCCGCCATGCGCATCGCGGCCCGGAGGGACCGCTCGGCCAGTTCCGTATCCCCGCGCAAATAGTATGTCGGGCCCATCACTGCTTCATGCCAAACCAGGACAAAGATGCTGCCCGAGACTTCGTATAGGTCACGGGCCCTGGCATCCATCTTCTCGACGTCCTCGAGCCGGAACGTTTCGCGACGCGTGTAGATACTGCTGGTCTGGATGTTTCCCAGCAGGTACGGGTCGTCTTCCGGGAAGTCAGGGCCGATCTCGGACAGGATCTGGTCCGCCGTGGCCGTGTTGTCCATGAAGTGGTGCAGCATCATCTTCCGGTGGGCGATCAGGCTCCGGATGTCGATCCGACCGACCGGCACAGGCGTTTCCGCCGGCTCTCCGGAATGGCCCTCCTCCACTTCGGCGATGATCTTGGCGGCTTCCTCGAATCGCCATTCAAGGATGATCGACCAGGCGATCTGCAGTCGGGTTCGCGGAAAATGCCTGAGGGCGGAGGCGGGAATCTTGTGCGCCCAGCGCAGCAACGTCGACATGCCGCCCTTGTAGAACAGCCTGTCGCAAGACAAGTCCAGAAGCCGGGCCGCCGAGTCCAGGTCTCCGGCCTCCAAGGCATGCCCGAAGGCCTCCTCGAACAGCGCTCTCTTGGCGAACCACTCGCTGGCTCGACGGTGCAGCACGGGCACAAGCTCCGGCTCGCGGTCTTGTAGTCGCCGTCGCAGAAAACGGGCAAACAGATGATGATACCGGTACCATCGCCGCTCACCGTCGAGCGAAAAGAGGAACAGGCTCTGCCGCTCGATGACATCGATCTCGTCGCGCGCCGCCTGGTTGCCGGTGACCGCTACGCACAGTTCAGGGCAAAGCCGGGAAAGTATCGACGTTCGCAGCAAGAACTCCACTGTGCTCGGCGGTTGGTGGTTGACGACGTCTTCGGCCAGATACTCCGTCAAATGCCGATGGTCGCCGTTAAGGATCGAGAAGATGCGCTGTTTGTCTCTCGTTCGGCTGAAGGCGATGGCAGCAAGCTGGATACTGGCAGCCCATCCTTCCGTTCGGTCCAGCAAGGTCTCGAGATCCTCGCTGGACAAGTGTCCGATGCCGGAGCGGCTCAGCAGTTCGAAGGCTTCACCGCGGTCGAAGCGCAACTGGTCGCCATCGATTTCGATCAGGCGTCCCTTCGACCTCAGTCCGGATATCGGAAATGGCAGAGAATGGCGCGTTGACAGAATAATGTGCAGATCCTCGGGGGCGCGGCGGAGAATAATCTCAAACGCCTCTACGACCTCCGGGTCTGTGGCAAAATGAAAGTCGTCGATGAACAGAAAGATATCTTCGTTCGTATCGAGCACACTGTTGCAGAAGCCGGTCGTCACGCGGCTTACCGAGGCGCGCTGGGTGGAGCTCAGCAGCAATGCGAGGCGACGGGCAAAATCCGGACGGGTGCGCCGTATGGCGCCCACCACATGTCGAAAAAAGCTGCCGAGATCGTCGGCCGAATCGTCGAGGCTCACCCAACCTGCGGCACGCCCCTGATCGACAAGGTCGAAGTACCATTGGCCGAGCACGCTCGATTTGCCGTACCCCGCCGGCGCTTTCACGATGGTCAGCAGTCGGCGGCCGACCTCCTCGATCAACTCGGACAGGCGCGGACGATCCAGGGTTCCCTGCATCTTGACGGGGGGGCGAAGCCGCGTGCCGACGATGTCGGTCAAGGCATCGGGAGGCTGTTGGGCCAGCATCTCCGTCGACGGTTCGACGCGGACGGATTGGAGATCAGGTTCGCCGGCGTTTGCACCGCCAAACCGCGTCAAGGGCGCGCGGGTCGCCGTAGCCATGTCGTTTCCTCGTTGCCGCGGCAAGTCCGGGGGTCTGAGCCACCTAAATGACTTGCCGATCATCTGCAATCACAGCTTCGATGCGATGCGATTCGCACCTATCGAAAGGTAGGTTGCGGCGACGGCGAAGTCCATCAACCTCTTTGCGTTGCAGACGCCAGACCCTCGGCCGCACCCCAGCTCACGCCGAGGGCCCCGCGACAGGGGGCAATCTTTCGATAGGTGACGATCGGCACCCTGCTGACGCTTTCTTCCAACTTGGATGCTTGCGGGAGAACGTCATGAACAAAGTATATCCAGACGCCGTAAGAGCACTGGAAGGATTGCTTTTCGACGGAATGAGCATCATGGCGGGCGGCTTCGGCCAATGCGGCATTCCTGAACATTTGATCGGAGTCATCAAGCACAGTGGGGTTCGCGATCTCACGGTGATCAGCAACAATTGCGGCAGCGATGGCTCCCAACTGCAGCTCGATACCGGGCCGATTAGGAGCGGGCTTGGCTTGAGGCGTCTCCTGGAGGATCGGCAGATTAAGACAATGATCTGTTCGTTCGCCGGAGATAACAAGGAGTTGCGGCGGCAGTCCATCACCGGGGAATTGGACCTGCAATTCGTCCCGCAGGGAACCCTGGCCGAGCGCATCCGCTGCGGCGGGGCCGGCATCCCGGCTTTCTTCACCAAGACGGGCGTCGGCACCATAATCGCCGATGGCAAAGAAACGCGTGAGTTCGACGGGGCGACCTATGTGATGGAGCGCGCGTTGCGCGCCGATCTGGCCATCGTCAAGGCTTGGAAGGGTGACGCGGAAGGTAATCTGGTCTACCGCAAGACCGCCCGGAATTTCAACCCGGTCATGGCGACCGCAGGAACCGTCACGGTGGCCGAGGTGGAAGTCTTGGTGGCGACCGGCGACATCGTTCCCGACCACGTCCACACCCCCGGCATCTACGTCGATCGCATCGTGCGGGAAAGCGCCTACGAGAAGCTTATCGAGCAACGCACCGTCCGCGCACGGTCTTGAAGGAGACAACGAGATGGCTTGGACCCGCGATCAGATGGCAGAGCGCGCCGCCCGCGAAATTCATGACGGGTTCTATGTAAACCTCGGCGTCGGCATCCCGACGCTGGTGGCCAATTACGTCCCGGCAGGCATCGAAGTGACCCTGCACAGCGAAAACGGCATGCTGGGTATCGGACCCTTTCCCTTCGCCGGCGACGAGGACGCCGACCTGATCAACGCAGGCAAGCAAACGGTCAGCGAATTGCCAAAGACCAGCTTTTTCTCGTCGTCCGACAGCTTTGCGATGATTCGGGGCGGCCACATCGATTTGTCGATTCTCGGTGGTATGCAAGTCAGCGCCACCGGCGATCTGGCCAACTGGGGCGTACCGGGCGAGATGGTCAAGGGCATGGGTGGCGCCATGGACCTGGTCGCCGGGGTCAAGCGGGTCATCGTGGTCATGGAGCACACCCTCAAAGGCGGCCAGCCCAAGATTCTCGACAAATGCACCTTTCCGCTGACCGGCGTCGCGGTCGTCGACCTGATCATAACCGATCTGGGAGTCTTCAGTGTCGACAAGCAGGGCGGCGGCCTGACATTGATCGAGCTTGCCGCCGGGGCCGGGGTCGACGAGATCGCCGCAAAAACCGGCCCCGGGTTCAACACCGCTTTGGCCAACATCGCTTCCGCTCGATAGACGAAAAGAGCGGCAACTATCTTCCGATAGGTGAGAACCGGACTTCGCCTTCCCACAATCGTTCAGGATTCGGGGGTGACCGCGCTTGCTGCCGCTCCCCAAGAGAATGAGGAGGAAGCCATGGGATCATTGGAACGGATGCTGGCAGGCGTCGAGAAGGTTATCGGCAAAGAGCACGTCCTTGCAGACAATAATGTGCGGGATGCATATTCGGTCAACATGCTCTCGGTGGATAATATTCGGCCATCTGCAGTCGTTCTTCCAAAGTCCGTTGAGGAAATTCAGGGAATCCTCAAATTGGCCAATGAACATAAAGTGCCAGTCTGGACTTTGAGCCAAGGGCAGAACCGGGGCTATGGCATGGCCTGTGCGACCAAGCCGGGAACCGTGATCTTGGATCTGAAGAGGATGAACAAGATCCTGGAAGTCAACACCGACCTCGCTTACGCGCTCGTCGAGCCGGGAGTGACGTTCGGGCAGCTTTATACATATTTGAAGGATAATAACATTCCGCTGTGGATGGACGTCCCCAGCGCAACCCCCGACGCTTCCTACCTCGGCAATATTACCGAGCGCGGCGCCGGCTATACGCCGCTTGGGGAAAAATTCCTGTTCAGTTGCGGCATGGAGGTCGTTCTGGCCAGCGGGCAGATCCTGCGCACCGGGACGGGGGCCTTGCCGAACTCCAAGACCTGGCAGGTTTTCAAGTGGGGCTACGGGCCATACCTTGACGGGCTCTTCACCCAATCCAATTACGGGGTGGTGACCAAGGCCGGGTTCTGGCTCATGCCGAAGCCGCCCGCTTACGAGCCGTTGGCCGTCGTCATGGATCAGCCCGACGCGGTCTACCGCGCCGTCGAAATCCTGCGCCCCCTCAAGCTGAACATGGTTATCCCCAACGGCGCCTGCGTCACCCATATCCGCAAGGCCCTCGGACTGACCGCGAGCTGGGGGCAAAGCCGCGACATTCTGCCCAAGGTGGGACGCCGGTTCGACTATTCGCCGGCGGTGGTCGACGAATTGAAGAAGGCCTACAACCTCGGGGAATGGAACTTCGCCGGAGCCCTCTATGGATTGCCGGAAACCGTCCGAGCCTATCGGAAAATCGTCGAAGACGCGTTTTCCGCGGCGGTGCCCGGTTGCCGTTTCCTGACCGCCGAGGAACAGGCTGCCAGCCCCTATTGGCGGGCGCGGGAAATGGCGATGCGCGGCGAGCCGATTTGGGACTACGACCAGTCGGATTGGGTGGGGAAATCCGGCGCGCTGTGGATTTCACCGGTGGCGCCGGCGACCAACGAGGCGGTCGAGCAGCAGATCCGGATTGCCGAAGAGACCTATCACAAATACGGGTTCCACTATGCGGCCGAATTGATCCTGGGAACGGGCCGCGATTTGCATCACATCATTTGGCTGTTGTTCGACCGCTCGGATGCCGAAGAACGTCAACGTGCCGACCTATGCGTGAAGGAAATGCACGATCGGTACTGTGCGGTCGGCTACCTGCCTTATCGGACCAGCGTTTCCACGGGGGATCACCTGATGCGGAAGCTGGGGCCATTCCGGGACATCTGCCGCGAGATCAAGCGGGTCTTCGACCCCAACAATATTCTTTCTCCCGGGAAGTCGGGAATCGACCTTAGCGAGGATTGAACGGCGGCGGAGGGCGTTTCGGGGCAGGCTATCTTTTGATAGGTGACAGCCCTCCACAGCCCAGGGCAGCTTAGGTCGAATAACATTACTTATGAAACCGGCGATGTCGGCCGGTCGGCTGGGAGGCAAGACCGATGATTGATCTGTCAGGCAAAGTTGCGTTGGTGACAGGGGCGGCGGTCGGCATCGGCGCGTCGATCGCCGAACGCTTGGCGGAGAGCGGCGCTCGCGTCGTGCTCGGCGACATTCAGGACGCGGGGCGAGATGTCGCCGACAGGATCCTGAAGGCAGGAGGAAAGGCGACCTTCCTCCGGCATGACGTGGCCGTGGAAGCAGAATGGGAATCGGCCATTTCGACGGCCGTCGGCACCTACGGGGGGCTCGACATCCTCGTCAACAACGCGGGGATCGAACAGACCGTCTTCTTGGCGGACGTCGAATTTGAGGACATGCAGAAGCTGCTGACGGTCAACATCAGCGGCACGGTTCTCGGCCTGAAACACGCGATTCGCGCAATGCGCCCCGGCGGGGTGGCCGGTCGGGGCGGCAGCATCATCAATCTGTCGTCGGTCGCCGGGTTGATCGGCACGCCCGGTCTCGGCGTCTACAGTGCGTCCAAGGGTGGGGTGCGCCTGTTGACCAAGGCCGCGGCGGTCGAATGCGGCATCCTCGGCTACAAGATCCGGGTCAATTCCATTCACCCCGGCTATGTCGAGACGCCGATGGGCAGCAAACTGCTCAACGACTTCGTCGGGCTCGGGATGTTTCCCGATGTCGAGACGGCATACAAACAACACCTGTCTAGTTACCCAATCGGCCGGACCGGCGTTCCGCGCGACATCGCCGACGCGGCGCTGTTCTTGGCTTCCGATCTATCGAGTTGGATCACCGGCACAGAGCTGGTGGTCGACGGCGGCCTGACAATGAGTTGAGGCGGGAGGAACACATGTGCTTGCGACAAAGCTTCTTCGTTACCGCCACGGTTGCCCTGTTCTTCGTATGGCCGGAACCGTCCATGGCGCAGGCGGCCGGGCAATGGCGCGACGGCGCCCAACTTTACCAGCAGATCTGTCAATTCTGCCACGACACGGGCGTCGGGCCGGCGTTATGGAACCGCGAACAGGGCCAAGAGCTCGACCCGCAATACATCGCCATGACCACTAGGCAGGGGCGCGCCGGAATGCCGGCCTTTCGCTTCACCGACGTCGACGATGCGACGCTGGCCAAACTGGGCGACATGATCGCGAAGAACCAGAAGCCACCAGCGACAGGGGGCAAGCCATGAGTGCTTCCCGCCGCGCCGTCCTGAAATGGGCGGTGGCCGGAAGCGGGTTGGTCGCGTTGAGCGGAGGCTGGCCAACCCTCGCTGCCGCCGCGGCGAAAGGGCTCGAGATCGTCCCCCTGGTCGGCCGCAGCGGTGTGGACGCGTCCTTCCTGGACGGAATTCGAACGGGGCTGGTGGGGACCGGCGCCGCTCTTTCCCAAGGCATACTGCTGCAACCGGGCGATCCCTCGGCCCTCGAGGATCTGGAGCAGAGGCTCTCGTCCTTGCGTGGCCGCCGTGTCGTCGGCCTGCTGGACGAGGGACGGCAGGCCATCGTCGACGAGATGCTGCGCGACCTTGGAGCCAAGGTGATGTGCACGGGCCGGCATTCGGCCGGACCGCACACCGGATCAAGCACCAACCATCGTTTCGCCACGACGCCTTGCGCCCGCGGCATCGGCTCGGTGTTGGCCGGGGCCCTCGCCTCGGCGTCTGAAAGTTTCGCCATTCACGAGACCGCGTTCGGGGCGGACGTCCCGCCTGGCGGCGCTCCGGTTCGTCTCGACGGGAGCCGAGGCTGGGCCGGCATCACCGGCCAGGCGCTGGCGCGCGTAGCCGCCGACGCCTGGATCCCCGGCCCGGCCGGACACTACCGCCACCTCGGACTCGTCGCCCGCACAACAGCAGATCATGGCCTCGTCACTTTCGCAGCGCAGCTGTGACGGACAGACGCCGGGAGGAACCAATGCAAGACGTCACCGTTCTGCCCCATGGGGTGTCCAAAGGAAATTTTCTGAAGGCGATTACCGAGTTCCGCGAGATCGTCGGTCCAGAATACGTGAAGACAGACGACGAGCACATCATTCAATACACCAAGATCATGGTTCCTGATGACGAAGCGAAGCATACGCCGTCAGGAATTCTTGCGCCCGCCTCGGTCGAAGAGATTCAGCGCATCCTCGCCGTCTGCAACAAATACAAAGTGCCGGTCTGGACCATTTCGACCGGCCGCAACCTCGGCTACGGGTCGGCGGCGCCGGCCACGCGCGGGCAGATGGTGTTGGACCTGCGGCGCATGAACAAGATCATCGAGGTCGACGCGGAGCTCTGTTATGCGCTGGTCGAACCCGGCGTCACCTACAAACAGCTCTACGACTACATCCACGAACGGAACCTGCCCCTGTGGCTGTCGATGCCGCTGCCGAGCGCCATTGCCGGGCCGGTGGGCAATACCCTGGATCGCGGCGTCGGCTACACGCCCTACGGCGAGCATTTCCTGTTCTCCTGCGGCATGGAAGTGATTCTGGCGAACGGCGAACTGCTGCGCACCGGGATGGGAGGAATCCCCAACTCCAACACTTGGCAGGTGTTCAAATGGGGCTATGGCCCTTATCTGGATGGGATCTTCACCCAGTCCAATTTCGGCATCGTCACCAAGATGGGGTTCTGGCTGATGCCCAAGCCTCCCGTCTACAAGCCGTTCGGCGTGCAGTTCGACAACGAAGCCGACATCGTCAAGATCATCGACACCATCCGGCCGCTGCGCATCGCCAACGTCATTCCCAGCCCGGTATGGGTGTCCCATGGGCTTTGGGACGTCGCCGTGATGAACAAAAGGGCTGACGTCTACGGCAAGCCGGGCCGGATGCCGGACGACGTCGCCGAGGCGCTGATTCGCAAGCAGGGGATCGGCATCTGGAACGTGTTCACGGCGCTGATGGGAACCGAGGAGCAGGTGGCGGTCAATTGGAAGATGGTCGAAGGGGCGTTCAAGGCCTTGGGGGGCAAAATCCTGGTCGAGGAGGACGTCGGCGACGACCCGGTCTTCCAGTACCGCAAATCCATGTTCTCGGGGACGCCGACTCTCCGTGAATTCGGCATGTACAATTGGCGCGGCGGCGGCGGATCGCAATGGTTCGCGCCGGTTGCGCAGGCGCGCGGCAGCGAGACCCTGAAGCAGATGAAGATGTGCAAGCAGACCCTCGACGAGTACGGCATCGATTACACCGCGGTGTTCATCGTCGGTTGGCGCGACATGCATCACGTCGTCGACCTTCTTTATGACCGGACCGATCCCGAGGAGATGCGCAAGGCCCATGACTGCTACGCCAAGCTGCTCCGCCAATTCGCCGCCGAGGGGTACGGCATCTATCGCACCAGTATCGCTTTCATGGACGAGGTGGCCGACACGTTCGGTCCGGTGAAGAAAGACGTCAATCGGCGCATCAAGCGCGCCCTGGATCCCAACGGCATCCTGAGTCCGGGCAAGTCTGGCATCCACATTTAAGCGGTTCGGATCTCCCCCGCCGGTCGACCAGCGGGAAACGTGCGAAGCGAAAGAAAGCGGGGGAGACATGCGAATGGCGGAGACGTTCAAACAGCCTTGGCTCGGAGTGGTCGGAGCGATTATCACGATCGGTTTGGCGCTGGTGTTCTCCGTTCAGTTCGCTCAGTCGACCTTCGTCGGCTGGGTAGGCGAAGTCATCATGTGCTCCATCCCCTTCCAGATCGTCGCCATCGCGGTCTGGCAAGGAAACTACCCCGGTTTTCTGGCTCGCCTGGGCCAACCGGCCAAGGGCGTCGCCATCGTCGCCTTGATGGCCGTGGCATCGGCCGTCGTGACGCCGGGCATCCTGATGGCAGTCGGCGGTTCCGTGTCGCCGCCGACACCGTTTGCCACGATGTTCACCGTCCTTTCGGTTTGTACCCCATTCTGGGTGATGCCGCTGTTTCAATGCTGGCCGGTTAGCGCGCTGACCAAACATCCGGCCGGCCTCGGGCTGGGGCTTCTGGCATTATCCTACCTCTCTGCATGGGCCATCTGGCAGTTGGGCTTCGACTTCTCGGCGATGAGGAACGCCCCGTTCTATTCGGCGTCGCTCGATCCGCAGGGCGCCTTTCCGGCATGGGACATCATCACATTCATGGTCACCGCTTCGTTCGTCATCGTCTCCGTGATGATGTTCGACTTTTGGCCCCTCACGGTTGCCGTCGAGCGATTCCCTATGTTGGGTCGGCAGCCCATGCGAACGGTTTTCTCGGCCACCTTGGTGCTTGCCCTCAGCGCGGCGATTTGGTCCGGCTTCGTCCTTGGCCTGCGCATGGATCCGGTCGACTACATGGTGCGGGTCCCGGTGTCCTGCCTGTTCGGGCAACTGCTGATGTTGCACATGATGCAGACCGCCCCGTTCCAGGCCGCCGCCCAGCCCGCCAAGGGTCTGGCCTTGATGGCGGTGGTGGTCGTCCTGGCGGCGCCGATGTATTGGCTTTATGCCCTGGTCGCCCTTGCCCTGGTCGGCCCGATGGCCAGCGGAGCGCCCGGCTATGTTCTCGACATCTGGATCGCCACGGCGATGCTGGCGGTGACCTTCCCGATGTTCGTCACCGTTGGTGAAGCCTTCCGGTTCTGGCCGCTGCTGCGGTCGGCGGCGAGCCCCGAAGGCTGACGGCAAATGGCGGAAGGGCCGTACGTGGTTGGGGCGCCGCCGAGCGGTCGCCGACGCGCATCAACGCAATATTTCGAGAAGTCCGCCGACGTTCTCGAGGACCAGGTGGGGGCGCTTGGCCGACGGCAAGGCGGCGAAATCGCCTTCCTTGGCCAATCCCGTGGTGACGCCGACCGCCAGCGCGCCGCCGCGATGGGCCATGGCGATCTCCAGCACGGGATCATCGCCGACGACGGCAAGACTGGCTGGATCGACGCCGAGGAATCGGCCTGCGGTCCGCAAAGTTTCGATCGAAGGTTTGCCCAGCACCGTTGCGCGACACCCTGTTATCCCCTGGAGCATTGAGCAGATGCCTCGGGGAATTCCAATGGCCCGGCCATTGCTGGCCGCGAAAAAAGGAGCGCGCGAGCTGGTGAACAATTTCGCTCCGCGCCAGATGGCGTGGCAGGCGGCCTCTACATCGTCGACGCTGAAATCACGGTAGTAGCCGATGAAGATGGCGTCCGCATCCTCCTTGCCGACCGGCCGTACGATCTCGAGGCCCGCCTCCTCCAGCGGTTGTCTGGCGCCTTCCCAGCCCAGCACCATGACCCGTCTCGTTTTCTTCCGGACGAAATAGTCGGCGGCGACGCTGGCCGGGGTCTGCACGGCGGAGTCTTCCACAGGAATCCCGATGTCCCGCAGCGTCTTGGCGTATTCCCGCGGCGTCAGCGCCGAGCCGGCCGTGACGACAACGAAGGGCAGCCCGTTGTCTCTCAGCCAACGGGTGACCTCCAGCGCGCCGGGCAGGGGGCGCAGGCCATTGTGGCTGCGGTCACCGAGCACAAGGGTGCCGTCCATGTCGAAGACATAGCCTCGGGCGCCGCGCAACCGCTCGGCGATGTCAGGTCGCATGGTCGGCTTCTGGCCGAGGGGAGCTCTTGGCCCGATTGTACAGGTCGACGAATTCCGACACGGCGACGCGGGCGAATTCGGGCGTATAGAGATGCAGGTCGACCTCCTTGATCGCGGCCTTGTTATTCAGCTTATCACGCAGGCGGGCGACAAAGGCGGCGTCGGCTGCCGGGTCGAAAAGCGGTCTGCCTTCCTGGTCGAGCGACGACCAGCCCTTGAGGGGAATCAAGAACGTGAATGGTCCGGTGTATTGGTTGAGACGCAGGGCGATGACCTCGGCCGCTTCCAGCAATTCGTCAATGCTGGTCCGCACCTGGATACGGAAGGAATCCTGAACATATTGCGGCCTGTCCTTGGTTGCCGCAAGTTTATCGGGGCGCCCGCCATAGCTCAGAAAGTCGAGACCACAGGGCGCCAGAAGAGTCGGGATGCCCGATCGCGCGGCGGCCATCAGGCGATCGGGGCCGGCGTCGCGGTTACCCTCGAATAGGTTCTCGGTCACGCCGCCGGGGCAAAGATCCAGAACACCCTGGAAAACGCCGTCCCGGATCATCTCCTCCATCGCCTTGTCGCCCTTGCCCTGGGCATGGCAGACCACCGGAATGAAGCCGGCATCCTCCAGTAAACCCAGCGCCGTCTGCGCCGCCATTTCGGCAAAGCCGAACGATGAAACGGCAATCACCGGCCGATCGAACTGAGACTTGATTCCCTCGGTCATTTCAACCATGCCGCAGATTGCGCCGACGGCGTTGACGATTTGGGTCCGCAGCAGGGGATTCATCTTGACGATATCCAAGACCGTGTTGTGCATCGTGATGTCGCGGGTGCCGACGCACTTTTCGGTGTAGCGGGGATGCGCCGCCATTGGCGTAGCCATGACCTTGGGCAGGCCGAACGGCAACTTCTGCATGATCGCCGTGGAGACCAGCGTCGAGGTGGCGCCGCCGATGCCCAGCACCCCTTGGACCCGGCCTTGTTTCATCAGATCGTCGACGACCGCGGCCGCCCCGGCGATCTGGTTGTTGGTCGCCGCTTCCCGGTTGGTACGGTAGTATTCGCGTACGGTCTCGATGGGCAAGCCGCCGCGCCGCGCCACCTCTTCGCAGGTGATGTCTCCGGGGATCGGCGGCGGTTCCTCCATACTGAAATCCACCAGCAGGGCGTTGTGTCCGCGGTCCCTGATCATCTTTCGGACAAAGATGATGTCCTCGCCCCGGGTGTCGAGGTTGCAGATGATTACGATTGTCTTTTTCCGATTGTCGACATTCATGGGGAGTCCTGCTTGCTCTTCATCGGATCATTGTTCTTAACAGTCAGTCTGAAGCCTGGTTTATCTATGACAATGTCAGATATGTCTTTCCGGGCGGCGAACTCCTGAAGCAGCTTCACGATCGGGCGACTGTCCGGATTGTAGTTTCGGGGCGAAGGTCCGGCCGCGCGCATCGCATCGACCTGTTCGGCCGGCATGGTGGCGCGCAGGAGGAATTCCTCGTCGCCAAGAGATCGGTCGAACTTCTTGCGCAATTCGCCCAATGGCTTCGGTGGAGGCTCGGTCATCAGTTCCTTTGCCCGGGGTCGCGACAGGATCCGATCCTTGACGTTTTGGTCGACAGGGGCGGTCGGTCGGCCAAAGCGGCCGATCACGTAGCGGATGACTTCGTCGGGGACGTTGGAATAGCGCTCGCTGGAGATGACGTTGTAGAGCGCCTGTCCGCAGACCATCTGGGGAAACGGCGTGACCATGATGGGGTAGCCGAGGTCGGCCCGCACCTGGTCGACCTCTTCGATGATCTCGGGCAAGCGATGGCGGAGTTTCAGGTCGTCCAGTTGCCGCGTCATCGTTGTGAGCATGCCGCCGGGTATCTGATGGCGCAGGAAGGCGGCGTCGAATTCGTTCTGGGAACCGGCCGGCAGCCCTTCGGCCTTGGCGAGGCGAGTGAAATAGTCGGTCATTTGAGCCAGCGCGCGGTCGTCGATGTCGACGCTGTGTCCGGTCGCCCGAAGGTTGGCAACGATGCGCATGGCCGACGGTTGGCCAGTGCCCGACGATGCCGGGCCGACGGCGGTCTGCAGGGCATCGATGCGCGTTTCCGCGGCGGCCAGATAGCTCAACGGAGCGAGCCCGATCGTGCAATGGGAATGAAGTTCCAGAGGCTTGATGCCGATTCGGGCGCGGATGGCGGCCACCAGGGTGCGGGCGCGTTCGGGTGAGAGCAGTCCGCTGGGATCCTTGATATAGATTCGATCGATGTCCGGGGATGCCGCCAGCTCGGCGGCCGCGTTGGCGTAGAACGCGTCGTCGTGGACCGCGCTGATCGTGTAGGTCAGCGCGCCGACGATCTCCTCGCCGCCGGCCTCGCGGATCATCCGCGCAGAATCGAGCGTCGCCTTGGTGTCCACCAGTGGGTCGCTGATGGCGAAACGCGAGATGCCGTTGGCGACAAGCCTCCGATAGACGAGGAGCATGAAGTCGTCGGCGGCGACCTCCCAGGAAATGAAGCGCATGCCGGTGCCGAGGAACTGCAACTTGGTGTTGGGCATGGCGGCCCGCATCAGGCGGATTCGCTCCCATGGATCTTCTTGAAAATTGCGCACCGCCACGCCCATGTGGGTGCTCGACGTGAAGTCGATGGCATGGAATCCGACCCGGTCCATGATCGGGGCGATTTGCAGGAACTGTCTGGTCCTCAGGCCGGTGGCGCCCCAGATGCTCTGGTTGCCGTCGCGGACGGTGGTGTCGACCAGTTTGACATTGCCCATGGCCGCTCTCAGCGTTGAAGGAAACTGGGAAAGAAGGAGGTGTCGATGCCGCCTTTGGTGAATTCGGGAGACTCGAACAGGGCCGAATGCATCGCCACGTTGGTCGCGACCCCCTCGATGCAGCAGTTGGCCAATGCGGCCCTCATGCGTTCGATGGCGTCGGGCCGGTCTTTGCCGTGGACGATGACCTTGGCCAACAGAGAGTCGTAATACGGCGGCACTTGGACTCCGCGCTCGACATGCGTGTCCACCCGGATGCCGTCGCCGGCGGGAAAGACTGCGGCGGCGACAGTGCCGGGGCTGGGGCGGAAATCCCGCGTCCAATCCTCGGCGTTGATGCGGCATTCGATCGCATGCCCGGAAAAGCCGATGTCGGACTGGTCGATCCGCAACGGCCATCCCTCGGCGACGGCAATCTGCTCGGCGACCAGATCCAAGCCGGTGATGGCTTCCGTGACCGGGTGTTCGACCTGAATGCGGGCGTTCATTTCGAGAAAGAAGAATTCGCCCGACTTGCAGTCCACGAGGAACTCGACCGTTCCCAATCCGCAGTATTCCATATGTCTGCCGAAATCGACCGCCGCCTGGTGCATCGCGGCTCTGACCTTGTCGCTCAGATCGGGCGCCGGAGCCTCTTCGACCAGCTTCTGGTAACGCCGTTGCACCGAGCAGTCGCGGGTGCCCAAGTGAAGGATCGTCTTTCCGTCGCCGAGGAGCTGAACCTCGACATGCCGGCCTGAAGCGACGAAGCGCTCAAGGTAGACACGCCCGTCCCCGAAGGCGGCGCTCGCTTCGGCCATTGCCATTTCGATCGTTTCTTTGAGCTTGGCGGGATCGTGGACCGGCTTCATGCCGCGACCGCCGCCGCCGCTGACGGCCTTCACCAGGACCGGCCAGCCGATTTTCTCGGCCATTTCCCGGGCATCCTCGACAGCGTCGATCGTGCCACCAGGGACTACGGGCAGTCCGGCCGCCACCGCATGGCCCCGTGCTTTCAGCTTGTCGCCGATGCCATCGAGCTGAGCCTCGGTCGGGCCGATGAACAGGATGCCCGATTCCCGGCACCGGGTGGCCAGCAAGACATTCTCCGACAGGAAGCCGTACCCCGGATGAATGGCATCGGCGCCCGCCTCCACCGCCGCGGCGACGACAAGATCGACGTTGAGGTAGCTTGCCGCCGATTTCGCCGGACCGATGCAGATCGTCTGGTCCGCCATCCTTGCGGGAATCGAATTCAAATCCGCTTCGGACGCAGCGAGCACTGTCTCGATGCCCAGCCGGTGGCAGGTGCGGATGATCCTTGCGGCGATCTCGCCGCGGTTAGCGATTAGCAGACGTCGCATGGTCATGCCGTCTCCTGCCAGACACGCATCAATACGCGGTCGGCTTCCACGGATTGACCGTCGGCTACGCAGATTTCGGCGACGATACCATGTACTTGAGCGGCAACCGGATTCATCAATTTCATCGTCTCGACGATGCCAACGATGGTGTCGGCCTCGACTTTCGAGCCAATCTCGACGAACGGCGGCGCGCCGGGCTTGGGCGACCGGTAGAAGGTTCCCAGCAACGGGGGCAGAATATCGAGCAGGCCGGCGGCGGACGGAGCCGGGTTGGCCGCGATGTCCTGTTCCGCTTGCGCCTCGGCCTTCTCGGCGAACTCGGGCTGCTTTGCCTTGTGGTAGATCAGGTTGGGCTTTCTCAAGGTCTCGATCTCTTGCGTCCAGCCGCTGCGTTCCCCGGTCGCTTTTCGCAGCGAAATCCTGAAGTGGCTGGTCTCGAGGTGGAGTTCATCTTGAAATGACGCATCCATGATCCGGATTATTTCTTGAATGTCGTCGTTGGTGAAAAGCATGACAGTTGTTCCGTCTTAAGGGGGCGGCTTCCTATTTTCTATTTATGGTAGAAATACAGAACCTGCTGCGTTATCGCGTCGGCAAATGCCGGATCGTTGATGTGGCAGGGCAGTTCGGTCATCGACGCGCTTTTCGGAAGGACCGTTTTCAGATAATCCGCGAACACGGGTGGTAGCGAAGGATCGTACAAATGGCCTTCGGTGCTGTCGTGGGACGAGAACCCGCCAAGCGGGACCAAGAACGCGACGGGCCCCTTGGCCGTTTTGATCAAATCCGACATGTGGTCGGCAAGATGGCGGAGTTCTTCGGCCTCGCTCCTGACCGCCGTGAGCGCGGCATTGTGGATGTGGTAACGCTTGCCGGGAAACCGCGCCTTCGCGTCGTCGATGGGGCCGGCCACCATGAAGTCGGCGTTGCCGGGCGCGAAAATCGTCGGCACGCCGCATTCCAGGGCCGCCTTGCAGCGGTCCGGCCCCGCGCTGCAGAGGCCGCCGTGCAGATGGTCGTTCACCTCGACGAGCGAGAGGTCGACGACGATGGAGACCTGCCCGTCCCGTATGATGTTGTCCATCGCCGCGCCGCCGGTGCCGAGCGTGTGGAAGACCACCACCTCGAATCCCTTTTCCTCCAGCGACTTGCGAACCCTGACAGTGCATTTGTCCGTCGTGCCCAGGGTCGACACGGCCACCAGCGGCTTTCCCGACCGTTCAGACGGACTGTAGTTTTGCGCCATGCCGGCGAGAGCCGCGGCCGCATTGCGGAAGACGCCGCGGCTGATCGAGTTCAGCCCCGCGATGTCGACGACGCTGTTCACCATCACGATGTCTTTGAATCCGACGAACGGTTTGGTGAAGCCGGAGGCCATCGTCGAGATCATGACCTTCGGCAAACCGAGCGGAAATGTGCGCATCAAGGCGGTGCACAGGGTTGTCCCCATCGATCCACCCATGCCGATGATCCCGCTGAGGCTGACCCGTTCGTGCAGTTTCTGGGCGCAGATGATGGCGCCCTCCATCATGATCGCCTGGCACTTGCCTTCGTGGCCGATGGCCCGGACCTCCGGCATGGTCGTGCCGACCGCGGCAGCGATCTGGTCCGGCGTTATCGCCGCCCCGCCGTCGATCGACGACCGGATGCTGGGGTCAAGATGAAATACTTGAAGACCATATTCCTCTAGGTATTGCCGGATAAAATCTGCCTCTACTTCCTTGGTATCCAAGGTCGCAACCAGCAAGACATTTGGCCTCTTGGACATATTTTGCTCCATTATGCGCAAGCATCATCTTTGCATGTGAGTTACTGGTGCGTTCCAGTGCGTTATTATTTATACATTTATTGCGCGGCACGAGCGCACCGCCACGCGCATGTCGAGTCTGGATGTTCGACGCGGTCGTCGGAAAGATCACCTATCGAAAGATTGCACGCAGGTTTTTCCGGCCAGCCCGACTGGTCGGTTCCGGACAAGGCGGCCAGGAAGCGATCCGGTTCCCCTTCACCTGGTATATTAGTTTACGCTAAGATAGTGTAAGCCTATCGACCGGCCCAACGCCAAGGAACCCCCGCTGATGCGCCATACCGCCTTCGCCTTGCTCCTGCTGTCGGGCAGCGTCCCTGCCCTGGCGGCCGAACAGGTGGTCATGCCCACCCAGGTGGACGACCAGAAGGCGGTGATCGCCACAGTCGAACCGGTGCATGAACTGCCGGCGCGGGCCCGCATCGGCGGCACCATCGCCGAGATCAAGGTCAGGGAAGGCGACCGCGTCGCCGCCGGCGACCGCCTGGCTCTGGTGGTGGACCAGAAGCTGCTGCTGCAAATGCACGGCGTCGAAGCGCGCATCCAGGGCCTCCAGGCCTCGCGCGACCAAGCCAAGCTGGATTTCGACCGCGCCCAGGAATTGCGCCGCACCGGCGCCGCGACCCAGGCCAGCCTGGACGTGGCGCGGACGCAGCTCGACATCGCCGAGCGCACCCTGCAGGCGACCCGCTCGGAAAAGGACGTGATCCTGCAGCAGTCCACCGAAGGCGCCGTCCTGGCGCCCGGTCCGGGACGCATCCTGAAAGTGCCGGTGGCGGTCGGCAGCGTGGTCCTGCCCGGCGAGGACATCGCCGATATCGCCACCGACAACTACATCCTGCGCCTGCAGCTTCCCGAACGGCATGCCCGCTCGATGCAGGCCGGCGACATCATCCTGATCGGCGCCCGCGGCCTGGAAGGCGACAGCGGCGAGCGGCTGCGCCGCGGCCGGGTCACCCTGGTCTACCCGGAGATCACCCAGGGTCGGGTCATCGCCGATGTGGCGGTGGACAACCTGGGCGACTATTTCGTCGGCGAACTGACCCGGGTGTGGGTCTCCACCGGCAAGCGCGAGGCGATTATCCTCCCCGAGGCCTTCGTCAGCCGCCGGTACGGGGTCAGCTATGTCCGCCTGAAGGACGGCACCGACGTCGTGGTCCAGCCGGGTGCCAAGAGCGAGGCCGGGATCGAGATCCTGTCGGGCCTGCGCCAAGGCGATGTGGCGGTGACACCATGAAGCTCGGCCTGTCCGGGCATCTGACCCGTCTGTTCATGTCCAGCCCGCTGACGCCGCTGCTGCTGGTGGCCGCCCTCATCGTCGGCAGCCTCGCCCTGGTTTCCGTCCCGCGCGAGGAAGAACCGCAGATCAGCGTGCCGATGGTCGACATCATGGTCACGGCGAACGGCTACAAGGCGGGCGACGCGGTCGAGCTGATCACCAAGCCGCTGGAAGACATCGTCAAGGGCATCAACGGCGTCGAGCATATCTATGCCAACACCCAGGACGATTCGGTCCTCGTCACCGCTCGCTTCCTGGTGGGCACCGACGAGGACACCGCGCTGTTGCGGGTGCACGAGAAGATCCGGGCCAATATCGCCGATCTGCCGGTCGGTATTCCCGAACCGCTGATCATCGGCCGCGGCATCAACGACGTCGCCATCCTGACCCTCACCCTGGAGGCGAAAGCGGCCCATGCCGGCCGCTGGGACGACAACGGCCTCTATCAGGTGGCCACCGAGCTGCAGCACGAACTGCTGAAGGTCGCGGATGTCGGCCTCACCTACATCGTCGGCGGCAGCCCCAGCCAGATCCGGGTCGAGCCCGATCCCGAGCGGCTGGCGCTCTATGGCATCACCCTCAACCAGCTGACCGACAAGCTGGCCAACGCCAACCGCTCGATGCTGCTGGGGGCATTCCGCGACGCCGGCAAGAACCTCCCGGTGCTGGCCGGCCAGACCCTGCAGGGGGTGCCCGACATCGGCCTGTTGCTGCTGACAGCGCGCGACGGGCGGCCGGTCTACGTCAAGGACGTCGCCACCGTGGTGGTGGGGGCGGCCGAGCCGGAGCACCGGGTATGGCGGCTGACCCCCGACGCCAAGGGCGGGCTCGAACGCCGCCCGGCGGTGACCTTGGCCTTCGCCAAGCGGCGCGGTGCCAATGCGGTGGTGGTGGCCGACCAGTTGATCCGGCGCCTGGAGGCGGTGCGCGGTCAGTTGGTGCCCGACGACGTGGCGGTCACGGTGACCCGCAACTATGGCGCCACCGCCAGCGACAAGGCCAACGAACTGCTGTTCCACCTGGCCCTGGCCACGGTGTCCATCGTCGCCCTGATCACCCTGACCGTCGGCTGGCGCGAAGGCATGGTGGTTCTGGTGGTCATCCCCACCACCATCCTCTTGACCCTGTTCGCCTCGTGGCTGATGGGCTACACGATCAACCGGGTCAGTCTGTTCGCCCTGATCTTCTCGATCGGCATCCTGGTGGACGACGCCATCGTGGTCGTCGAGAACATCGTCCGCCATTGGCGCGCCAGCCACGGCCGCGATCCCAAGGAGGTGGCGGTGGAGGCGGTGGCCGAGGTGGGCAATCCCACCATCGTAGCGACCCTGACCATCGTCGTCGCCCTGCTGCCGATGATGTTCGTCAGCGGCCTGATGGGGCCCTATATGAGCCCGATTCCGGCCAATGCGTCGATGGCGATGCTGTTCTCGTTCTTCGTCGCCGTCATCATCACCCCCTGGCTGCTGGTCCGCCTGGCCGGCCGCCGCTTTTCCGACGGCGGGTCGCACGACCATGGCGACGACCGTATGGGCCGCTTCTATTTGCGCATCGCCCGCCCGCTGTTGCGCGGGCGCCGCCCGGCCAAGCGGTTCCTGCTGGGGGTTTCGCTGGCCACGGTGCTGGTCTGCGTCCTGTTCGCCACCAAGGACGTGACGGTCAAGCTGCTGCCCTTCGACAACAAGTCCGAGCTGGACGTGGTGCTCGACCTGCCGCCCGGTTCGACCATCGAGGACACCGACCGCCTGCTGGCCGCCGCCGCCCAGAGGCTGGCCGACCTGCCCGAGCTGACCGCCATGGAGATCTATGCGGGGACCGCCATGCCGTTCAACTTCAACGGACTGGTCCGCCATTACTATCTGCGGAGCAACCCCGAGCAGGGCGATCTGCAGATCGAACTCACCCCCAAATCGGACCGGTCGCGGGCCAGCCACGCCATTGCCCTGGAGGTGCGGCGCCGCCTGGCCGACCTGCCACGGCCGGCGGGAACGGCGCTGCGGGTGGTCGAGGTGCCGCCCGGACCGCCGGTCCTCGCCACCCTGCTGGCCGAGGTCTACGGCAATGACGAGGCGGCCCGCCTGGCCACCGCGGCAAAGGTCCGCCAAGCCTTCGCCAGCGTCGATTTCATCGTCGACATCGACGACACCATGCACGCTCCCGGCGAACGCCTGCGCTTCGCCATCGACCAGGACCGGCTCGAGCATTACGGGGTCGAGCAGCAGGCGGTCTACGACACCATCGCCGGCCTGGTCGGCGGCGTGCGCATCGGCTATTCGCAGAAGGGCCACGGCACAAAACCCATCGACATCTCGCTGCAATTGCCGAAAAGCCAGCGCTGGCTGGGTGAACACATCCTGTCGACCCCGGTGCCGGCCGGCGGCACCGTCCGCCAAGGCGCCAATGTGGAATTGGGCGATGTGGTGACGGTCAGCCGCGAGCCGGCCTCGCACCCCCTGTTCCGCCGCGACGGTCACTATGTCGAAATGGTCTCGGCGGAGCTGGCCGGACGCTTCGAGGCGCCCATCTATGGCATGTTCGCCGTCGAAGACGCCCTGAAACGGCAGGATTGGGGGCCGGGCGGGCCGCCCAAGGTCGGCTATCACGGCCAGCCGCTGGACGACGCCAAGCCGTCGATCCTATGGGACGGCGAATGGGAGGTGACCTATGTCACCTTCCGCGACATGGGGGCCGCCTTCGGGGTGGCCATCCTCGGCATCTATCTGCTGGTGGTGGCCCAGTTCGGATCTTTCCTGCTGCCGCTGGTGGTGCTGGTGCCGGTGCCGCTGACCCTGATCGGCATCGTGCTTGGCCACTGGCTGTTCGGCGCCCCCTTCACCGCCACCTCGATGATCGGCTTCATCGCCCTGGCCGGCATCATCGTCCGCAACTCGATCCTGCTGGTCGACTTCATCCGCCATCGCCGGCAGACCGGCATCCCCTTGCGCCAGGCCCTGCTCGAGGCGGGATCGATCCGCTTCAAGCCGATCTTCCTGACCGCCGCGGCGGCGATGATCGGCGCCGCCTTCATCATCACCGACCCGATCTTCCAGGGCCTGGCCATCTCGCTGGTGTTCGGCCTGGCCTCGTCCACCGCCCTGACCCTGCTGGTCATCCCGTCACTCTATATCTGGCTGCGCGACGACGGCCGCCCGATGCCGCCTGTTACCTAGAAGCCCTCCCCCATCAAAGGGGGAGGGCTTTACCGACAATCGGCCGATCAATGGTTGACAGCGCAACGACCCCGTATGAAGATTGTCGAAACTTTCATACAAGAAGAGAGGGGCGCTTTCGATGTGGGTGCGGCTGGCTGGGGACGGCCTGCGAAACAAGCTGATCGGCCTTTACGGGTTTCTCGGGGTGGCCAATCTGGCGGCCTGGGCCTGGGCCCTGGTCGCCTTCCGTGACTATCCCGTCTTGCTCGGCACCGCCGTGCTGGCCTACAGCTTCGGCCTGCGCCACGCCATCGACGCCGACCACATCGCGGCCATCGACAATGTGACCCGCAAGCTGATGCAGGAGGGCAAGCGTCCGGTCGGCGTCGGTTTCTTCTTCTCGCTCGGCCATTCCAGCGTCGTCGTCGGCCTGACGGTCGCCATCGCCGCCACCGCTAGCGCGCTGCAAACGCGCTTTTCCGCCTTCCGCGAGCTGGGCGGGATGATCGGCACCGGCGTGTCAGCCTTCTTCCTGTTCGCCATTGCCCTGGCCAATCTGGCCATCCTGGTCGCCGTCTGGCGTAATTTTCGCCGCGTCCGGCATGGCGGGCGCTACGTCGAGGAGGAGCTCAACGCGCTGCTGGCCAGCCGCGGCTTCCTCGGCCGGTTGTTCCGCCGGCTGTTCCGCCTGATCGAACAAAGCTGGCACATGTATCCGCTGGGCCTGTTGTTCGGCCTCGGCTTCGACACCGCCACCGAAGTCGGGCTGCTGGGCATTTCCGCCGCCGAAGCGTCGAAAGGCCTGTCCATCTGGACCATCCTGGTGTTCCCCGCCCTGTTCACCGCCGGCATGTCGCTGGCCGACACGCTGGACAGCACCTTGATGCTCGGCGCCTACGACTGGGCCTTCGCCAAGCCGCTGCGCAAGCTCTACTACAACCTGACCATCACCTTCATCTCGGTGCTGGTGGCCCTGCTGGTGGGCGGCGTCGAGGTGCTCGGCCTGATCGCCGACAAGCTCAGCCTGCAAGGCCCGCTATGGCAGGCGATCGGCAGCCTGAACGAGAATTTCGGCCTGCTGGGCGCCGTCATCGTCGGGATCTTCGTGGTGAGCTGGCTGGTCAGCATGGTCATCTATCGAGCCAAGGGCTACGACCGGATCGAGGTGGTGGCATAATGGGCAAATATGAAACCCGCCTTGCCGAACTGGGCATCATCCTGCCGACCGCCGCCGCGCCGGCCGCCAACTACGTGCCATCGGTACGATCCGGGCGGTTGTTGTTCATTTCCGGCCAGCTGCCGTTCAAGGACGGCAAGCTGGCCTATCTCGGCCGGCTGGGCAAGGAGCTGTCGATCGAGGACGGCTATCAGGCGGCCCGCCTCTGCGCCATCAACCTGATCGCCCAGATCCAGGCGGCGGCCTCGACCGTCGATCGGGTCGCACGCATCGTTCGCCTGGGCGGTTTCGTCGCCTGCACCCCCGATTTCACCGACCAGCCGAAGGTGATCAACGGCGCGTCCGACCTGCTGGTCGAAGTGTTCGGCGAGGCCGGCCGCCACGCCCGGGCCGCCGTCGGCAGCCCGTCGCTGCCGCTCGGCGTGCCGGTGGAAGTGGACGCGGTGGTCGAACTGGACGACGAGCCGGCCTGACCGTGCCGGCGAAGGCGTTCTACGATGCCGGCTTCGGCGGCGGTCGCTGGGTGTGGATCGGCGGAATCGAGGCGATATAGACGGCGATCGCATGGCGGTCGGCGTCGCTAAGCTTCGACGTGCCGCGCACCACGGCGGTCATTCCCGAGGCCACCGAATCGAAATCCGGGGTTTCGCCGGTCTTCAGCAGATGCTCGATCTCCTCGACCGACCAGCTGCCGATGCCGGTTTCCTTGTCGCTGGTGATGTTGGGCGCGTTCTGCCCGTCCGGGCCATGGATATTGCCCGAAAACGCCCGACTGTGGCGCAACGCCCCCAAGGGATTGCGCGGGGTGTGGCATTCCTCGCAATGGGCCACCGCATGCACCAGGTAATTGCCGCGGTTCCACAGGGCGCTGCGGTCGGCGACCGGTTGCAGCGGACCGGGGGTGAAGAACAGGCTGCGCCAGAACACCATCGTCCAGCGCCAGCCGAACGGCGGCTTGACCTCATGCGGCTGGTTGGGGGTGGTGGCGGCCGGCAGCGAGTGGATATAGGCGAAGACGTCGTCCATATCGCGGTCGGTGAGACCGGAGAACGATGGGAACGGGAACACCGGGAACAGCTGCTTGCCGCCCGGCGCGATGCCATGGCGGAGCGCCTGGCGGAAGTCGGCGTCGGTCCAGCGGCCGATGCCGAATTGTGGATCGGACGAGATGTTGGGCACATGGAAGACGCCGAACGGCGTGGCCAATCCTTTGCCGCCGCCGGGCGGCCCGCCGTTGACGTCGCCGCCATGGCAGCCGCCGCAACCGGCGGCGTTGTAGAGATATTTGCCGCGGGCGACGGCATCGTCGGCGGCGCGGGCAATGCCGCTGCCCGCCACCAGCAGGGCGAGCAGCAGCGGCAGCGAGAGTTTGATCGGCGGCACGGCGACGATCCTCATCGGACGACCGGATATTCGGTGATGGCGTATTCGCCCTTGGCCAGCTCGGCATCGACGCTGCGAAAGCCCAATCCACTGTACGGCTGGGCCGGATTCCAGGCGACCGGCACCCGTTTCGGCACCGAGCCCGGCGCCGGCAGCGGGAAGATCAGCGACTTGGCCGAATGATGCGGAATATGCCCGGTCATATGGTGGTTCTCCTGGTGGATATGCCCGTAGAACACCGTGACATTGGTGAACGGCAGCAGCAGCGCGACGGCTTGCGCCCCGTCCGCCGTGGCCCAATCCCATTCCGGGTACAGGTCGAACAACGGACGATGGGTGAAGACGACGATCTTCCCGTTCTTGTCGCGCCCGGCCAGGTCCTTGCCCAGCCAGGCGAGCTGCTCCTCGCCCAGTTTGCTCCCGGGGTCCGACACATTGTCCAAGCCGATGAAATGGATGCCTTTGTGGTCGAAGCTGTAATAGGACGGCCCGAAGATTTCCTTGTAGACCGCGCCGAGATCCAGCGAGGCGTCATGTTCGCCGGGCAGGAATCGCAGGTCCTTGACCCGCAATTTGCCGACGATGTCGCGGAACTGGTTCATGCGGCGGCGCCGTTCGGCGTCGTCATTGGTGTTGTGGGTCAGATCGCCGGTGAACACGATGAAATCGGGCTTCACGTCGAGACTGTTCACCGTGTCGACGGTCTTCGGCAGGGTGATCGCCGCATCCGGGTTGGGAGCGCCGGCGAAGCCCCAATGGCTGTCTGACAATTGCAGGAAATAGAAATCCTCCTGCTTCGCCGTGTCGGCGGCCTGGGCCGGGGATGCCCCACGCAGCCCCGAAGCGAAGACCAATCCGCCGATTCCGGCCAGCTTGAGCAAATCGCGACGACCGAGTCCCGTCATCATTTCGAAGTCCTTCCTTCCTGGTTTACCCCGCACCCATTCCTACCGGCCGGACCGTCCGAATATTCCCGACCGATTGCATTGGGTTCTCCTTGCCCGGCTGCTCTGGTAGAAATGACGGGAATAAACGGCCGGCCGGCGCGGTAATGACTATCGGGAAAGCCCATGCATGAGAGGACGCCCGCCTCGCCCCAAGACGACAAGAGCCGGTGGTTCCAGCAGATCGTGCTGCCGCATCTGGATGCCGCCTACAATCTGGCGGCCTGGCTGACGCGTCAGCCGGCCGATGCCGAGGACGTGGTGCAGGAGGCCATGCTGCGCGCCTTGCGCTTCGCCGACGGATGCCGCGAAGCGACGGCCAAGTCATGGCTGCTGCGGATCGTCCGCAACGTCGCCTATGACCGGCTGACCGCATCCGGTGGCTTGGCCCTGTTCGCCGACCTCAACCCGGACGATCCCGACGGCAGCGGCTTCACCACCGATGCCTTCGGCGGCACCACCGAGGACCCGGAATCGAGACTGCTGAAGGATCAGGACCGCCGGCAACTCGACCGCCTGATCGCCCTGCTGCCGCTTCCCTATCGCGAGGTCCTGGTGCTGCGCGAGTTGGAGGAACTGTCCTACAAGGAAATCGCCGAAGTGGCGGCCATTCCCATCGGCACGGTGATGTCGCGATTGGCGCGAGCCCGCGACTGGCTGCACAAGGCTTGGAGCGAACGCAATGGATAGCCTGACTTGCGACACCGCCCGGCGGCTGCTCGATCCGTCCCTCGATGGGGAACTCGAGGCGACGACGCAGCTGGCCTTCGATGCCCATCTGGCGGCCTGTGCCGCATGTCGCGAAGCGCGGGCCGGCCGCCTGGCCCTGATCGAGGGGGTGAAGTCCCAGACCCGGCGTCATACCGCCCCCGACGGGCTGCGCCAGCGCCTGGCCCTGCAGCTGGCGGCGGCGGCCCCGCCGCCGCCCTCGACCGCCTTACCCAGCCGCCGCCGCGCCTGGCTGACCGGCGGCGCCTGGGCCAGTTCGGTGGCGGCGCTGGCGGCCAGCCTGATGCTGTTCCTGGCCACCCCCGGCCAGCAAGACAGCCTCGATCGCGACCTATTGAATGCCCATTTGCGCTCCCTGGTGCCCGATCACCTGACCGATGTTCAGTCCACCGACCAGCACACCGTGAAGCCGTGGTTCAACGGCCGCCTGCCGCTGTCGCCGCCGGTGCCCAACCTGGCCGGCGACGGATTTCCGCTGGTCGGCGGGCGGCTCGACTATCTCGACCAGCGGCCGGCGGCGGCCCTGGTCTACCGGCACGCCCGGCACATCATCAATCTGTTCGTCTGGCCCGCCGCCGGCACAGCGGCGCAGCCCCCGCATCTGGACAGCCGCAACGGCTACAACCTGTTGCAATGGAGCAAGGACGGCATGGCCTACGCCGCCGTTTCCGACCTCAACCGGCCGGAACTGGAGGGCTTCCAGCGCCTGTGGGAGAAAAGCGCGGTCGACAACGACGCCCCGGCGCCGCGATAGGCGAGGTTCGGCGGAAGTCCAGTCAGGTTGCCGCGTCCGGTACGACGATACTCAGCTTCAAGGCCCCCTTCGTCGCATCAAAATCGAACTGAATGCGCGGACGACCACCGAATTGCGCGATGCCAAGTTCACCAATCCGCTGCACGTGATAGCCAAGACCGATCAGATGATTGATCACAGATTGATTTTGATCGACGAAAGCCGGCATCGTCGCTTCATTCCACAGCTCGAACAGGACCGGCGGAAAATTGTTGGTCTCGATCATGCGGTGCGCCCCGCGTAATACTTCCAACTCCATCCCTTCGACATCGATCTTAAGAAGACGCACGTCTTCGAACGAGAACACATCAAGCGGCCGCAGGTCGACCTCTTCAAATGTCGTGCAATTTATATCCGTTCTCTGATGATTGCGTAATTTTCTAACGTTCTCATTAACAGATACCCCACCGCAGTTTATATCTTCATTGTAGTCCGGCACCGGCACCTGCACCGCCCCGACACGGTCGCCAAGCGCCGTCTGATGTGTATAGACGTTCTGCAATCGGTTAACGAAGACATTCCCACACAATTGATAAAATATGATTCGTTGCACTTCAAAACAATGGAAGCTAATCGATGCCGGCAATTCGCGTGCCAGCGGAATGGTAAATGCTCCTTGATTTGCCCCCGCATCGATGACGACACCTCCAACGGGCTTAGCACTTGAAATAAGCGCCGTGGCAATCGCAACGGTCAAAGGCTCCCACTGCCCATTGTGGTAGAGGTGAGAACTGATGATGTCGCGCGACGCAAACAGAAGATAGCGCCCCTTGGTCGTATCGATAAGATTAACGGGTGGAAGCATGAGGTGACCCGATTACAATTGTGGATGCCAAGAACAAGCATACAAACAGTACCGGCCTTCAGAACTTTGGACAATATCGAATCAGGCAGCGGGGCGGGTGTCCCACCCCACGCTCCATCCACATCAGCCCAGAGCGACCGACAGGGCGTGGATCGCCAGGCCGACCAGGCCGCCGACCAGGGTGCCGTTGATGCGGATGTATTGCAGGTCGCGGCCGACCTGCAGCTCCAGCTTGCCGACCAGGGTGGGGGTGTCCCAGCTGCGGACGACGCCGGCCAGGAAGCTGCCGATGCGTTGGCGATTGGGCACGACGATATGCAGGATGGCCCGATTGACCCAGGAATTGACCACGTCGCGCAGGGTCCGGTCTTCCCGCAGGCGTTCGCCGAAGCCGCCCAGGGCGCCGGTCAGGGTCCGTTCGATGCGGTCGCCGGCAGCCAGGTCGGCCAGGATCACCCGCTTGGCCTCCAGCCACAGGGACTCGATATAGGCCTGCACCTCGGAATGGCCGATGATTTCTTCCTTGAGGGCTTCGGCATGGGCGCGGGTTTGCGGCGAATGGGCCAGCCGGTCGATCAGGCCGCCGACCCCGTCCTGGAACTGCAGGCGCCACGGATGGTCCGGCGCCCGCATCTCCTCCAAGGTCTCGAGGCCGCCGGCGATGATCCGTTCGGCCAGCTTGGCGTCGATCCATTCGGGCACCCACCAGCCCGACTTCTCGCCGATCGTCTGGCGGATCTGCTCCTGGTTCTCGACGACGAAGCGCCGCGCCCCATCCAGGCCGAGGTCGAACAGGGCGAGATGCTGGCCGCCGGCTATCAGGATGGTCAGGATGCGCGACAACAGCGGCGCCGCCTCGATGGCCTGCAGCCGCTCCACCGCCGCCTGGCACAGCATGCGCCGCACCGGCTCGTCCTGCATGGCGGCCACCAGCGGCGGCACCGCGGCGACGATGCGGCGCGCCACGAAGCGCGCATTGGCTTCGTCGGCCAGCCAGCCGGCCAGACGCCCGGCGACGTCCATCGCCTTGACCTTTGGCAGGATCACCTCGGGGCTGAGGAAATTGTTGCTGATGAAGCCGCCCAGCGAAGTGCCGACCCGATCCTTGTTGCGCGGCACGATGGCGGTATGGGGAATCGGCAGACCGAAGGGACGGCGAAACAGCGCGGTGACGGCGAACCAGTCGGCGGCGCCGCCGACCAGGGCGGCCTCGGCGAAGGCCTTCAGGAAGGATAGCCAGGGGAAGCGCCCCTCCAGCGCATTGGCGGCCAGGAACACCGCCAGCATCAGGCCGAGCAGCCCGGTGGCGAGCCGGCGCATGCGGCGCCATGCTCGCAGACGCAGGCCGTCGTCGACGGCCAGTTGATTGGCTGGGGCCGGTTGATTGGCTGGGGGAACCATCGGGCTCACTCTTGTACCTCGGGTCGGCGTTACCCCATGTAAGCCGGAGACGCTCCAACGCCAATGGGGAAGCATGCATGCCCGACGGAAGTGACGCCATCACCGTTCGCAGTATCGCCTCGATCGCCGCCGTCGCGGCCGAGGAATGGGATGCCTGCGCCGGCGACGACGCCCCCTTCTGCAGCCACGCCTTCCTGTCGGCCCTCGAAGCCTCGGGCTCGGCCACCGCGGCCACCGGCTGGGCGCCCTGTCACCTGCTGGCCGAAGACCCCGGCGGCCGGCTGCTGGCCTGCGCGCCCTTGTATGCGAAGAGCCATTCCTACGGCGAATACGTGTTCGACTGGGCGTGGGCCGATGCCTGGCGCCGGGCCGGGCGGGACTATTACCCCAAGCTGCAGTCGGCGGTGCCGTTCACCCCGGCCACCGGCCGGCGGTTGCTGCTACGGCCCGGGCTGGCCGGGCTGGGGCTGGAGCGCGGCCTGGCCGCCGCCATGGTCGAGATGGCCGAACAGGGCGGCCTGTCCTCCGCCCATATCACCTTCCTCACCGAGCCCGAGGCGATGGCGATGGCCGAGGAAGGCTGGCTGTTGCGGATCGGCGAGCAGTTCCATTGGAACAATGACGGCTACCGCAGCTTCGACGATTTCCTGGGAGCCCTGTCGTCGCGCAAAAGGAAGGCGATCCGCAAGGAGCGCGACCGGGCCGCCCAGCAAGGCCTGACCATTCATGCGCTGACCGGCGAGGCGATAAGGCCGGCCCACTGGGACGCCTTCTTCCGCTTCTACCGTTCGACGGTGGACCGCAAATGGGGCCACGCCTATCTCAGCCGCGACTTCTTCACCCGGCTGGGCAAGGCGATGGCCGAGCGGGTCCTGCTGGTCATGGCCGAGCAGGACGGACAATGGGTGGCCGGGGCGCTGAACCTGATCGGCCGCGACACGCTCTATGGCCGCAACTGGGGAGCGCTGGGCGACTTCCCCTTCCTGCATTTCGAGATGTGCTATTACCGTGCCATCGACTTCGCCATCGAGCGCGGTCTGGCCCGTGTCGAAGCGGGTGCCCAGGGCGAGCACAAGATCAGCCGCGGCTATCTGCCGGTGCCGACCTACAGCGTGCATTGGATCCGCGAGGCGCCGTTCCGGCGCGCCGTCGCCCGCTTCCTCGACGACGAAAGGGCGGCCATGGCCGAGAGCATCGACCAGCTGTCGACCCTCAGTCCGTATCGCTCCCCCGACTGACGCCGCCGAAATCCCGGCGGTCGAGGGTCAGGATGTGGTCGATCAGCCAATCGCGCAGCACATTGCGCGCCACCGTCGGCAGGTCTATCCGATGGGACCGGACATCGAACAGCAGGCGGTCGAGGACCGCCAGCAGACGGCGATGCGCGGCAATATGCTGCGACGCGTCGGGGCCGGTCGGCAGGCGGGCCTCTTCCTCGTGAAAATGGTGCCAGGTGGAACGCCGCAGCGCCTCCAACAAGGCGTCGCGGTCGACCGGGTCGGATTGGGCGGGCAACCTGCCGATTTCATTCAGCATGTCGACCATGCCGCGATGGTGGCGATCGACCCAATCGACACCGATCTCCAGGTCGCTGCCCCACGCGACCAGCCTGTCGCCGCCCGCATTCGCCGGAGTCACCACCGGAATGGCGAAATCGCCGCTGGCCAGGTCGATCTGGTGATCGGCCAGCAGATGCTTGATCGCCTCGAACATCTCGTACCACTGGATCGGCTGCCCGTCGGCGAAGTCGGCAAGGACGGTGTTGATGCGGCCGATCATCTCGTCATAGGCGCGACGCTGCTCCGGATCCTGCCGGGCGGCGGCCAGGGCGGGGCCGGAGCCGATGGCCAGCGCCTGCTCGTAATGTCCGGCGGCGGCATCGCGGAAGAAACGCAGCCGCTGTTCGATGACGGCCGTCTCGGCGCCCAGTTTCCACAACTGCACGATCTCGTCGGCGAGTTCGGCCAGAGTGCCGAGATCGACTGGCGCGGGCTGCGTCACACCGGTGAACTCTTGTCAAAGCGGGTCAGTTCGGCCACCGCGGTGCCGCAGGGGTCGCCGCAATGCAGGCATTCCAGCTCGCCATAGGGGCGGTGCTCGAGCTCGGCCAGGCGCTTCTCCACCAGGGCCAGGCGCTCGGACAGGCAATGCAGCGCCTTGCCGACCGGATCGGGCATCAGATGATGGTCGAGATCGATGCCGTGCCGGGTGATGCGGCGTGCCGCCAGCGGCAGCACCACGCGCCCGGGAATTCCCACCACCGTCATCTCCGGCAGGACATCGGAGATCACCACCGAATTGGCCCCGATATTGGCGTTATGGCCGACCCGGACGGGGCCGAGAATGGCCGCCCCGGCCCCGATCAGAACCCCATCCTCCAGCGTCGGATGGCGCTTGCCCTTGTTCAGCGAAGTGCCGCCCAGCGTCACCCCGTGGTACAGGGTCACGTCGTTGCCGACCTCGCTGGTCTCGCCGATCACCACGCCGGCCCCGTGGTCGATGAAGAAGCGACGGCCGATCGACGCCCCGGGATGAATGTCGATATTGGTGAACAGGCGGCCGAAAAAGCTGGTCAAGCGGGCCGCGAACTTGAATTGGCGACGCCACAGGACATGGGCCAGCCGGTGGATCAGGATGGCATGCAGCCCCGGATAGGTAATGAACACCTCGATCCGGTTGCGGGCCGCCGGGTCGCGCGCCAACACGCAGTCGATATCCTCCTTGAGCAGCGCCCAGGCCCCCATCCTCTGCCCCTCAACCGACTGCACCACCGACCGCTCCGATAATACCCACAAGATTGGCGGTATCTTGCCGCAGCCGGCCGGCCGCGCCAAGACAAACCCGCGCCCGTTGCGGGCAGCCACTCCAGTTCGTCATCCCCGCGAAGGAGCTTGCGGTGGGGCCGGCATCCCTGCCGGCCGGCGCCACTCATTTCTTATTCGGCCACGTTCTCCGGCCGCCGCTCGCCACCCGGCGCCCCTTGCGGGCCGTGGTGGTGATGCGGACGATGCGGTTTGTGGCGGTTGAGCCAGACCACCAGCCGGCGGATCACCACGTAGAAGGCCGGGGTGAAGATCAGGCCGAAGGCGGTGACGCCCAGCATCCCGAAGAACACCGCAGTGCCGAGGGATTGCCGCATTTCGAAACCGGCGCCGCTGCCCCAGACCAGCGGCAGGACGCCCAAGACGAAGGCGAACGAGGTCATCAGGATGGGCCTGAGGCGGGTGCGCGCCGCCTGCACCGCGGCGTCCACCCGGTCGAGGCCCTGGGCCTCGCCCTGGCGGGCGAATTCGACGATCAGGATGGCGTTCTTCGCCGCCAGGCCGATCAGCACCACGAAGCCGATCTGCGCCAGGATGTTGATCGAGATGCCGCGCAGGTCGAGTCCGGTAATGGCCGCCAGCAGGCACATCGGCACGATCAGCACCACCGACAGCGGCAGCGACCAGCTCTCGTATTGGGCCGCCAGCACCAGGAAGACGAACAGCACCGAAGCGGCGAAGACGTAGATGCCGTGGCTGCCGGCCAGGACTTCCTGCAGGGCCAGTTCGGTCCATTCGAAGCCGAAGCCTTCGGGCAGGTGATCGGCCGCCAGCTTGGCCATCTGCTCCAGCGCATAGCCGCTGGAATAGCCGGGCAGCTGGGCCCCTTGCACCTCGGCCGCAGGGTAGAGGTTGTAGCGCGGCACCCGGTAGGCGCCGGTGATGTAATGGAAGCCCGAGACCGAGCCGATCGGCACCATCTGTCCCTGGACATTGCGCGTCTTCAGCCGGGCGATGGAATCGACGTCGGTGCGGAAGCGGCTGTCGGCCTGGGCGGTGACCCGATAGGTGCGGCCCAGGAAATTGAAGTCGTTGACATAGGCCGAACCGAGATAGATCTGCAGGGTCTCGAACACCTGGGCGGCCGGCACCCCCAACATTTGGCTGCGGACCCGGTCGATATCGGCGAACACCGAAGGGGTTCGCGTATTGAAGCTGGTGAACACGCGCAGCAGGCCTGGCACCTGATTGGCCGCCGCCGCCATGTCGTTGGCGGCCGCTTCCAGGGCATCGAGCCCCCTGCCCCGCTTGTCCTCGATCATCATCTTCCAGCCGCCGGCGGTGCCGATGCCGCGCACCGGCGGCGGCGCCACCGGAATGATCATCGCATCCTGGATCGACGCCAGACGCTGGCTCAGCGATTCGAGAATAACCCCGGCCGTCAGGCCTTGCGCCGCCCGCTCCTCGAACGGCTTGAGCGGCAGGAACACCGCCGCAGCGTTGGACGAACTGGTGAAGGTGGCGGCGTCGAAACCGGCGATCGGAATGGCATGGGCGACGCCGGGCGTATCCAGGGCGATGCGCACCGCCCGCTGCATCACCGCATCGGTGCGGGACAGCGACGAACCCGGCATCAGCTGGATGATGGTGATCAGGTAGCCCTGGTCCTGGTCCGGAATGAAGCCCTTGGGCGCCTTGACGAACAGCGCCCCGGTCAGGCCGATCAATCCGCCGTAGACCACCAGCATGAGGATGGCGAAGCGGGCCAGACGCCGGGTCAGCCCGCCATAGGCGTTGGACAGCCGGTCGAAACCGCGGTTGAACAGCCGGAAGAACCCCACCACCGGGCGGAACGGGGCCCAGACGCGGTGTTCCTCATGCTCGCGATGCGGTTTGAACAGCAAGGCGCAGAGCGCCGGCGACAAGGTCAGCGAGATGATCAGCGAGATCACCGTCGACGCCGCGATGGTGACCGCGAACTGGCGGAAGAACGCCCCGGAAATGCCGGGGATGAACGCCGCCGGGATGAACACCGCCGACAGCACCAGGGCAATGGCGATCAGCGCCCCGCCCACCTCGTCCATGGTCTCGTG
Source organism: uncultured Telmatospirillum sp. (assembly GCA_903858635.1). Classification (GTDB taxonomy): domain Bacteria; phylum Pseudomonadota; class Alphaproteobacteria; order Rhodospirillales; family Magnetospirillaceae; genus DUZF01. The sequence continues at coordinate 45,866 of CAIOJO010000047.1, forward strand.
GGCGGCGCTGCGCGGCGACATCCCCTCGCGGATGTTGCGCTCGACGTTTTCCACCACGACGATGGCATCGTCGACCACGATGCCGACCGCCAGCACCAGGCCGAACAGCGACAGGTTGTTGAGCGAATAGCCGAGCGCCGACAGCAGGGCGAAGGTGCCGATCAGCGAGACCGGAATGGCCACCACCGGAATGATCGAGGCGCGCCAGGTCTGCAGGAACACGATGATGACCACCACCACCAGGATGATCGCCTCGAAGATCGTCTTGTAGACCTCGCTGACCGACTGGGCGATGAACTCGGTGGGATTGTAGACGATGGTGTATTTGACCCCCGGCGGGAACGACTTCGACAGGGTCTCCATGGTGGCGATAAGGCGGTCGGCGGTTTCCAGGGCATTGGATCCCGGCAGCTGGAAGACGCCCATCGGCACCGCCTGCTGGGTGTCGAGATAGCCGTTGACGGTATAGTCCTGCGCCCCCAGCTCGACCCGGGCGACATCCCTGACGCGGGTGACGCGGCCATCGGCATCGCTCTTGATGACGACATCGCCGAACTGCTGGGGATCCTGCAAACGCCCCAGTGTCTGCACGTTGAACTGGAAGGCGCCCGGCTTGTCGATCGGCGGCTGGCCGAGCGAGCCGGCCGCCACCTGGACGTTCTGTGCCTGCAGGGCGCGCAGCACGTCGCCGGCGGTCAAGTTGCGGGCTGCCACCTTGTCGGGGTCGAGCCACACCCGCATGGCGTAGTCGCGGGCCCCGAACACGGTGACGCTGCCGACCCCGTCGACCCGGGTCAACACGTCCTTGACCTGCAAGGTGGCGTAGTTCGACAGGTACAGCTGGTCGCGCGAACCGTCCGGCGAATAGAGATGGATGACCATCAGGAAGTCCGGCGAGTTCTTCACCACATTGACGCCGAGACGCTGGACATCGGCCGGCAGCTGGGGAACCGCCAAGGCGACCCGGTTCTGCACCAGCACCTGGGCGATGTTCAGATTGGTGCCCTGCTTGAAGGTCACCGTGAGGCGCAGATTGCCGTCGCCGGTCGACTGGCTGGACATGTAGAGCATGTTCTCGACGCCGTTGATCTGCTGCTCCAACGGGGTCGCCACGGTGTCCGCCACCACCTGGCCGGAGGCGCCGGGATAGCTGGAGGTGATGATGATGGTGGGCGGCGCGATCTCGGGGTACTGCGCCAAGGGCAGGGTGAAATAGGCGATCGAGCCGATCAGCGTGATGAACAGGGCGATGACCGTCGCGAAAATCGGGCGGTCGACGAAGAAATGAGTGAGGCGCATGGCTTAGTGCATCTGCGGGTTGGGAGCGATGCTTCCCGGCTGTGGCGTCACCTTGGCGCCGGGACGGGCCCGCATGACGCCGTTGATGATCACCTTGTCTGCGGCCGAAATCCCGCTGGTCACCACCTGCAGCCCTTCGCTGACCGGGCCCAGGGTGATCATCTTGGCGCCGACCGTACCATCCTCGGCCACCGTCATGACGATCTTGCGCGACTGGTCGGTCAGCACGGCGGCCTCGGGGATCACCAGGGCCTCGTGCGGCGCGGTGCTGGGAACGCGGATATGGGCGAAGCCGCCCGGCGTGATCGACAGATCCGGGTTGGCCAGCACGGCCCGCGCCCGAATGGTCCCGGCGCTGCGGTCGATCTGGTTGTCCAGGAAGTCGAGGCGACCCTCGTGACTCCAGCCATCTTCGCCTTCGAGGCGCAACTGGACCTTGAGCTTGCCGTCGCGGGTCGACGGAATCTGCCCGGCCGCGGCGGCGCGCTGGAACACCAGGTAATCGGCCTCGCTCATGTCGAAGGTGAAGTAGATCGGGTCGATCGACACGATGGTGGTCAACAGGGTGGCCGTGGTGCCGTTGCTGCCGCCGCCGCTGATCAGGTTGCCGATGCTGACCTGGTGGGCGCTGATGCGTCCGGATACCGGCGCGCTGACGCGGGTGAAGGAGAGATTGAGCTCGGCATCGCGCAGCTGGGCCAGGGCGCCGTTGAGGACGGCCTCGGCGACCTTCTCCTGCTGCAGGCGGATGTCGTAGTCGCTCTGCGCCAGATAGTCCTGCTTGCGCAGCTCGCCGCCGCGGGTCAACTGGCGCTTGGCCAGCTCGACCGAGGCCGCCGCCTGTTCGGCCGCCGCCTTGGACGTGGCCAGGGCGTTCTCGTAGGGTCTGGGATCGATGACGAACAACAGGTCGCCCTTGTTGACCAACTGCCCGTCGGTGAAACGAACCTCGGTCAGGTAGCCGCTGACCCGAGCCCGCACCTCGACATACTCGTAGGGGGCGAACTGGCCGGTAAACTCACGCCAATCGACCACTTGCTTCTTCAGCGGCAGGCTGACCGTCACCGGCGGCGGCGCTGCCTGTTGCTGGGCCTGCACATCCGGGCTGTGGGTGGTCAGACTAATGACCAGGACGATGACCCCGACGACAGCGACAACCGCGAGCAGGCGCCGCAACAAACGATGACCGATCATGAATCCCGCAATCCCTCGAGTTCCGCCTGGAAATGGACGGGCGAGTTTAATGAGGGAACGGTCGGGCGCCAAGTCAATTGGCGAAGGATTGGCGAAGGATCATTTCGCGCCGCGTCGGCCTGGGTTGCTCATTGCCGGGTGGCGGTCAAGTCGACCGTCACGGCGACCTCGAGACCGACCATCTGGCCGCTGGCCCAGGCCCCCTGGCCGACCCCATAATCGGTCCTGAGGATGGTCAGGCGCCCCTTGGCATGGGCCGTCGCCCCCTGCAGGTCGAGGATGAACGGCAGCACCACATCCTTCCGCATGCCGCGGATGGTCAACGCGCCGACCGCCTCATAGGCGTTGCCGCCCTTGGCGTGGAAGCTGGCGGCCTCGAACTTGGCCTGGGGAAAGCCCTTGACGTCGAACCAATCGGAATTCGGCAGGGCCTGGTCCTGCTGGCTGTCGCCGGTGGTGGCGCTGGCCATGTCGATGGTCACCAGGGCATGGCCGGCCTCGGGCTTGGCCGGATCGAACTCGATCTCGGCCTGCCAGCGCTTGAACTGGCCGTCGAACGGGCTGCCCGACAACGAGCCGGTGAAGCCCAGGCTGCTCTTGGCCGGATCGGTCTTCCAGGCGGCCGCTTCGGCCGGCGCAGCGGCGAGGAACAGGGCCAGCATGGCGAAATAGGCGATTCTCATGACGATCTCCGCGAGGTCGAAGCAAAGCGCGGCAACATCCGCCGCAGGACGTCGTCGCCGAGCAGCCAGTGGTGGCGCAGCGCCGCCCCGATATGCAGCGCCAGCAGCGCCACCAAGAGCCAACCGCCGGCATCGTGCAGCCGGCGCATCAGGGTTTCCACCGGCGCCTTGTCGGGCAGGGTGGCCAGGACGGGCAGATGCGGCCAGGGCAAGACGCCGTACAAGACGGTCGGCACATTGAACCGGGCCACCGAGACCAGCGCCCAGCCGCACAGCGGCATCAGCAACAGCAGGGCGTAAAGCAGGACATGGTTGGCCTCGGCGGCCAATTTCTCCCAAACAGGCATCGCCGCGGGCAAGGCGGGCGGCCGATACAGCAGCCGCCAGGCAAGGCGCAGCAGGGTCAAGGCCAAGACGCTGATGCCCACCGATTTATGCCATTGGAACAGCTGGAACTGCAGCGACGAGGCCGGCGGCAGGCTGGTCATCACGAAGCCCAGCCCGAGCAGGCCGAACACCGCCAGGGCAGTCAGCCAGTGCAGGAGCAGGGCGACGCGGTCGTATCGGAGCGGGTCTGGCACCGCGGACCTACGGCGTATGATCGAACTCGGCGCTGATGGTCAGGGTGACGTCGTCACCCACCAAGGGGACCGACCGCCCCAGCCCGAACTCGCTGCGCTTGACCTGGCCGGTGGCATTGAAGCCCATGGTGAAGACCTTGCTGGCCGGGTGTGGGGCAGCGCCGTTGAAGGTGACGTCGAGGGTTACCGGCCTGGTCACCCCATGCACCGTCAGATCGCCGGTCATGGTCCCGGTGGTGGGGCCGGTCACGGTGAGCTTGGTCGACTTGAAGCTGGCCGTCGGGTAGGTGGCAACGTCGAAATAAGTGGGCGATTTCAGCATGTCGTCCAGCCTCGGCACGGTGGTATCGATGCCGTTGGTGTTGATGGTGACCTCGACCGCGCTCTTGGTCGGATCCTGCGGCTCGAAATGCAGCTTGGCGGCGAAGTCGGTGAACAGGCCGTAAGAGGTCGAATAGCCCAGATGCGTGTAGGAAAAGATGATCCGGCCGTGGTTGCGGTCCAAGACGTATTCGCCGGCTTCAGCCTTGCCCAGATCGGTCGACGGCGCGAATTGGGCAAAGGCAGGCGTAGCGGCGGTCAGCGCGGTCAACAAGGCAATGGTCTTGAGCATTGGGGGACTCCGGCCCGGGACATCGGAACGGCCCAGTGGTCGGGCCGAGATGTCGTATTCTACTTCTAATTCGCAATCGCGCATCAAAATCCGCAATCGCCCATCGAGTGAGGTGGGCCCCACATTGGGGGCAGCGGCGGGCCGAGGCGGCAACCTTCAGGCCCCGCGGATCGTTGGTCAGGAGATAACGGCCCGCCGGGGGGACTGTCTCGTCCTGGAGCGAGACGAGTTCTGGCGCAACGCCCACAAGCGGGCCGCATAGCGAAAATCCGTGGCAACGACAGGAGTCTAGCATGAAGAAAGCGATGACCGCATTGGCCCTGGCCGCCTTTCTGACCCCGGCCATCGCCCTGGCCCAGGGCAGTCCTGGCACCGGCGGCATGTCGGGCGGCAGCAGCGGTTCGACCGGCATGGGTTCGTCGAGCGGCATGTCGGGCAGCACCGGTGACGCTCCGTCCGACTGCACGCCGGGCGACAGCCGGCCTGCCTGTCAGCAGGCGGCCGTGCCGAGCAGCCCCAATTCCGGCGGTTCGGGCTATGGCGACAGCGGCTCGTCCACCGGCAGTTCGAACGGCAGCGGCTATAGCGCGCCCGGCACCGGTGGCGGCATGGGCAAACCCGGGGGTGCGACCGACAACCGGAACGGCGGCAGTCCGGAATCGGGCAGCCGATGATCCTGGAGGCTGCGCCTAAATGGGGAGAAAGCCAGGGCCGGCCCGCTTCCGCCTAGCCCGGCCCCTCCCCGAATGCGGCTTGCCGCCAACCTCTTTGGGTAGGTCGGATGATTTCCGCGGCAACCCTTTCGGTCGATTTGAACGTTTGGTCGGGAAAATACCCGGCGTTTGTTCGGAAGAAACCCGGTCCATGCAAGGGGAGCGTCCGACAACGGGCTGACGCCCAGGTAGGAGCGAAGCATGAAGAAGGTGATGACCACCGCGGCCTTGGCCGCATTCCTCACCCCCGCCATCGCCATGGGGCAAAACAACAGCGACGGTTCAATGATGGGGCCGTCCGGCCGTGGCTCGGATTACAGAACCTCGAGCGGCGACAACGCCCTGGTGCCGAGCGACTGCACGGCGGGCGATCCGCGGCCGGCCTGCCAGGAGGCGGCCCTACCCTCCGAACGCCGCCCGCAGACCGGCGACCGATTCTACGACAATCTGCCGAACGGCGGATCGGACGCCAAGAGCACCAACCCGGAGATCAGCGGCGGACCGGTAACCAACGAATTATCCCCCACCGCCGGCAGCGGCAGCTACTGATCGTCAGCGTCACGCGGCACAGGGAACACGAGCCTTGCCGCGTGACCGCGAGCCCCTCCCGCAACCCTTCATTGGCCCGCGGCGGTCCTTTGCCCCCGCGCCGCGGCCACGGCCTGAACCAGCGCTTCATAAGGCAAGGCGCCCGGTGTCAGGCTGTCGCCGACGATCAGACCCGGCGTGCCGGTGATGCCAATCTTGCGGGCCAGGGCGATCGTCGCGTCCAGCTGCGCCTGGATCTCGGGTGCAGCCATATCGCGGCGCAGCCGAGCGATGTCGAGCCCGACTGCCCCGGCGATTTCCAACAGGTGGGTCTCTGTCAATTGATGCTCGGCCGTTTTGTCGGCCATCAGGGCGCGATGAAAGGCGACAAACTTGCCCTGGCCCTGTGAAGCCAGGGCAGCCTTTGCGGCGATGACCGACATTGGCCCCAGGATGGGGAATTCCTTGTAGACGACCCGCACACCCTTGTCGGCGGCAATCAGTTTGTCCAGATCGGGGGCCACTTTCTTGCAATACGGGCACTCGTTGTCGAAGAACTCGACAACGGTCACGTCGCCTTTGGGATTGCCGGCAACTCCGTCGCGGGCATCGTCGAATAGGGCGGCCTTGTTTTCGGCGATCGCCTTGCCCGCCACTGCAAGACGGGCCGCCTGCTGACGTTTCTGGTTTTCCTGCAGGGCCTGCAGAATTACGTCGCCATGGGCGAGGATGTAGTCGTGGATTGCCGTGTCGGACGGGGCCGCGGCGTTGTAGGACTCGTCGCTGCTGCCGATCGGGCAAGAGTCACTTCCGCAGGGGAGCGTCGTACAGGCCGTGATGAGCAACATAGAGGCAAGAACAGGGATAGCAACTGGATGCATCTGGTCGACCTTTCAATGAGTCTTGAGGTCGGCCGCTGTGATACTCAGCGCGTTGATTCCCAACAGCTGAATGCTGGACGTCAGTTCGCCAGCATCGACCAGGTGGTTGTTGTTGGCGTCGGCGGTCAACCTATAGAGGCTGCCGGAACCAGTGGCAGGATTTTGCCAGTTGTACATGATGGTATCGGAACCACATTGGCCGTAGAAAACGACATGTTCGCCGAACGCGCCGGCGATATCGGCGACCGTGTAAATTGTGTTGGCGGCAATGGCCATGCTGGCGGCGCTGTTATCCGCGACCGTCCCGACATAGATGAAGACTCCCGTATTGGCAATATATGGTCCGGCAGGCTGCCCAATGACTGTAGATATTTGGTGACCATCAAATTTGTTGGTTGGCGATGCCGATGTCACTACGGCCGGATTGGCGCCACCGTCACCAGTACCAAATATCAAGCTGTCGGCGCCGCCAAGCTTGTAACCAACGACAGTCGTGCCCAAGGCGTTGGTGCTGACTTGATTGTTCGAGCCGTAAAGGATGACAGTGGTGTTTGTTCCGGATGTCGTAATGTAGGTGCCGCCGGACGGAGCGGTGATAAGGGTGTCGTTTGGTGCGCCCGCGGCAAGAACACGAACATTGCTCGAGGCAACGGCAGTGTCGTTGGGGCCATTAACACTAATGGAATTATATACTCCCCCATTTACGCCGGCACCGTCCAACCGGTAATTGCCAATTATGGTAGTCGTATTGGCGATGTTTGATGTGTCGATTTGTGACGTATCGACATATGCGGTCTGGTTGCCGGCGGTTAACACCGTTGCGGCGGGCAATTGGACGCCGGGATCGGCGTAACCGCCGGTCAATGAGTAGTTAATTAGCCATCCTGTGCCGGTTCCGGCAGACAAACCAGCTGCGGCATTGATCAAGGAGGTCGTGGCCGTTGCATTGGTGAAACTGATCAGGGTGGCGGCACCGTCCAGGGTGCCGTTGTCCATCTGGCCGGTCCAATACTGGACGCCGGAATTGCTGGCATCGAGGTTCATGCCGAGGATATTGCTGTAGAGCAGCTCCACATAGCCCAGATGCTGAGCGTGGGTGGTGCCGGGGTCACCGAAAGTCTGCTGGAAATAGCCGGTATTGATGAAGCTCTGGGCGATCGCGTTGATCGACATGCCCTGCGCCAACCGGGTTTCCCAATATTCCAGGCCGCTCAGGGCCGGCTGCGGTTCCCAGGGGAGAAGCGCGCTGTAGAACTGCGCCAATTGAGCGTTGGCGGTGTTCAGGACATGATAGACATCGTTCGGGTAATTGAGGACCGCCGTCGAACTGCCCGGCGGCGTGGTCATGGCGGAGGGCGTCGAGGAATCCGACAGGCCGATATGCGCTCCGTTGAAAATGACGGTGCTTTCGCCGGTAATCGTCACCGTCTGGCCTTTGGTGGCATCCCCGGCGCCGATATCGGTGATGGTCGTCACGCCGGTGGAATTGACCTGGATGGCATAGCTGGTCCGAGGCCCGTCCAGCAGCACCAGATCGTAGCCGGCCGAAAAGGTGGCCGACTGGAACCCGATCACGGCATTCTGCCCAGCCGGGGGGCTGATAGTGCCCAGATTGGAGCAGGCCGCAGCGCTACCGGCGGCGTTGTATTCGATAGGGGATGTCCCGGTCGATGTTGAAATTGGAGGGCAGGCGTTGCTCACCTTGAGCCTGTAGGCTCGGGGTGTCGAATCCGCAAAGGAGAGCAACGCCATGAAGAAATCTACCACATTGGCCGCCGTCGTTCCGGCGACAA
>CAIOJO010000048.1 GCA_903858635.1 uncultured Telmatospirillum sp.
AGGCAGAAAATCCACCTATCCCACTGTCCGAATTTCCCAGGCCGGCTCTCTCCTCGCCGCGAAGGGCAGCCTCGATGAGCTTGGACAGATTGGTCTTGGCGGCATGAATGGTGAACTGTTGCATCCTGGGTCCTCCTGCCGGTGAGGACTAAGTTAGCTAACTTGAGGCCATTAGGCAAGTTAGCTAAGGAGGCGGAGCCGCGGCTGCCTGAGTACCCCGCAGCCATGTCGGCACGCTAGGTAGCCCCTACTGAATGTGCAGCAGGTCTCATTTTTGAAAATCGGCCGATTTGTCGGTGACCAAGACAAGAGATTCACCACCAAGCGCCCGCCGAAGGCGGCCTACACCAAGGACACCAAGACGACACAAAGGGCGGGCGCCGCTTCCTCTCTTCGGCAATATCGCCTTGGTGTTCTTCGTGCAGATCGCCGAAGGCGATCCTTGGCGGTCTTCGTGTTGAAAAAGTGTTTCCCCGGTGACTCGGGATATGAGCCCCTCCAGGGGGGGACGGCTTGAAACCTACATAGCGGCACTACGTCGGATCACGGCTCATCTTGAACAGCTGTAGCTGATGCCTGTCAGACGCTGCTTATGCTTGTTCTCCGGGCGGTTCATGGTTGTGACGCGCGCGCCTCGGCGGCGTCCTTCAGGCCCTGCCGGGCCAGGGCATCGGCCCGTTCGTTTTCCGGATGGCCGGCATGGCCCCGCACCCAATGCCACGAGACGCTGTGGCGGGCCGCCAGTTCGTCGAGCTGGCGCCACAGATCCTCGTTCTTCACCGGCTTGTTGTCGGCGGTCTTCCAGCCGCGCTTCTTCCAGTTCTTCACCCACTCGCTGATGCCCTTCTGGACATACTGGCTGTCGGTGTAGACCTCGACCGTGCAGGGCCGCTTGAGGGTGGACAGGGCGGCGATCACCGCCATCATCTCCATGCGATTGTTGGTGGTGGCCGCTTCGCCGCCCGAAAGCTCCTTTTCGGTGCCGTTCCAGCGCAGGATCGCCCCCCAGCCGCCAGGCCCCGGATTGCCCGAACAGGCGCCGTCGGTAAAGAGCACCACGGGTGACATTTCAACGGCCTCCGACCGGCAGGCTGTCCACGTCCAGCCCGTAGGCGGCAGGGCTGTCGACGGTGGCATGGAAGCGCAGCTTGCGGTCGTATTCCAGCGGGTCCTTGCGCTTGACGAAGGCCCCGGCCGGCGTGTTGAGCCAGTCGTAAAGCCGGGTCAGCAGGAAGCGCATGGCGGCGCCGCGGGCCAGCATCGGCAGGGCGGCGAACTCGCCCTCGGCCAGGGGACGGACCTGCTGATAATTGATCAGCATCAGCCGCGCCTTGGTCACGTTGAAGCTGCCATCCGGCTCGAAGCACCAGGCGTTGAGGCAGATGGCGATGTCATAGGCCAGGAAGTCGGTGCAGGCGAAATAGAAGTCGATCAACCCGGACACCTGATCGCCCTTGAAGAACACGTTGTCGGGGAACAGGTCGGCATGAATGATGCCGGAGGGCAGCTGCCGCGGCCAGCCGGCTTCCAGCGCGTCGAGCTGGCGGCCCAGGGTGTCGGCCAGACCGGGCTTGACCTCGTCGGCCCGGGCCCGGGTCTGCTCGAACAACGGACGCCAGGCGGCAACGCTCAGGGTATTGGCCCGCGATTGCGAGAAATCCAGCCCTTTCAGGTGCATCTCGGCCATCGCCCGGCCAAGCGCCGCGCAGTGCTTGGCGGTCACCTGGCGCGGCCACAATCCCTGCAGGAAACTGATGATCGCCGCCGGGCGTCCGCACAGCTGGCGCAGGCTTTGCCCGTCCCGGCCATGCAGTGGCGTCGGGCAGCGCAATCCGCGCTTGGCGAGATGTTCCATCAGACCGATGAAAAACGGCAGTTCGGCCGGATCGACCCGCCGCTCATAGAGCGTGAGGATGAAGTTGCCGGTCTCGGTCTGCAGCAGATAATTGGTGTTCTCCACACCCTCGGCGATGCCCTTGCAGCTCACCACGGCGCCGATGTCGTATTCGGCGACAAAGCCTTCCAATTCGGCGTCGGACACTTCGGTATAGACAGCCATGTCTTTGGATCAGGTCTCCAGGGAGAGGGCAGGGGCGGCGCAGTCGACGCAGGGGCGGCTTGTGCACCGCTCCGGTGTTCTCTAAAGTCGCCAGCAATAGCAGAATTGCGACCCTGGAAAAAGGTGAACTCATGAGCGAGCCGGTGATCGCCCGGAAAGGCCCCTACGAGGTAGAGGTCAAGGCGGGCGAGAAGTATTTCTGGTGCGGCTGTGGTCGCAGCGCGACGCAACCGTATTGCGACGGCTCGCACAAGGGGACCGGCTTGGTCCCCGTGATGTTTACCGCTCAGACCGACGAGACCGTCTATCTGTGCGGCTGCAAAGCCACCTCGAAGCGCCCGTTCTGTGACGGCAGCCACCAGCGGGTATGAACCGATGACCTTCTCGTTCCGTCTCCTCGCCCTCGCTGCCCTCTTGCTCGCTCTGGGGGCCTGCGGCTCCGTCGACAAGTCGAAGGAGCCGCCGCCCTGCCCGCGGGTGTCGATCCTCAACGATGCGGCCAAGATGATGCGCTTCCGTCCCGGTCAGGGCCGGGACATCACCGATGTCCAATTGCAAGCCGAGGTCGTCAGCTATCACGGATTCTGCAAGTACGAACCGGAAAAGAAGCAGATGACGGTGGTGCTGCAGATCGGCATCGATGCCCAATTGGGGCCCGCTGCCGCCGGCCGCAACGCGGATATCGCCTATTTCGTCGCGGTGCCGGCCTTCTATCCGCAGCCGCAGGCGAAACAGGTATTGACGGTACCTCTTGCCTTTCCCGAGAACACCAACCACGTCCGCTACACCGACGAGGAACTCAGCGTCACCATCCCTGTTTCCGACATCAAGGAATTGGGCAAGTACGATGTGATCCTCGGCCTGCAATTGACGGCAGATGAAGTGGATTACAATCGCCGCCAGGCGGCGCGGCGCTGAGGAATCGGACCGAGCCGCAAGAGGTGAAGCCGAATGTCTGCGGAGTCGCTGGCGAACCGGCATCGGCGTCTTATGGTTGACGGCGGGGCTCGGCCGGAGCCTCCTGAGCCGGGGTCCGGGCCGGACCGCGAGCCGCCGCAGGACCAGGGGCCATCGGCGCTGGTGCTGCTGGTGGTGACGGCGCTGTTGGTGGTCGGCGGCTATTTCCTGTCGATGAAACTGCGCGACATGGGGCGGTTGCAGGACTGCGTCATGTCCGGCCGCACCAACTGCGCCCCCATCGATCGGTCGGTCCTTTCCCACTGACTGCGGCTGGTCGCACCGGCGCGGTTGACCTCCGCTGCCACCGCGTTAAAGTTTCTGGCCGATAGGGGGGCGGGCCGCCTTGGCCGAGAAGGCGGCATGATCGAAGGAGACCCATCCTTGCGCCAAGACCCTGCCACGCTCCTGCAGACGCCGCTCCACGCCTTGCATCTGGCTTTGGGCGGCAAGATGGTCCCGTTCGCCGGCTACGATATGCCGGTGCAATTTACCGCCGGCATCCTGGCCGAACATAATCACACGCGGGCCAAGGCTTCGTTGTTCGACGTGTCGCATATGGGACAGGTGACGGTCGGCGGGCCGCAGCGTGCCGCCGCCCTGGAAACGCTGGTGCCCGGCGACGTCGAAGGTCTGGCCGTCGGGGCCATCCGTTACACGCTGTTCACCGACGACCACGCCGGCATCCTCGACGATCTCATGGTGAGCAATGCCGGCGACGCCCTGTTTCTGGTGGTCAATGCCGCTTGCAAGGCGGCCGATGTGGCGCATCTGCGGAGCGGCTTGGCCGGCCGGGCCGAGATCGTCGAATTGACCGACCGCGCCTTGCTGGCCCTGCAGGGACCGGCTGCCGCGGCGGTCCTAAGCCGCCTGCAGCCGGCTGCCGGCGAGATGGGCTTCATGAGTTTCCGCGCCCTCGACATCCTGGGCGCTTCCTGTTTCGTCAGCCGGTCCGGTTACACCGGCGAGGATGGCTTCGAGATCTCGGTGCCGGCGGCGGCGGCGGAACGTTTGGCGCGCCGGCTGCTGGCCGAGCCGGAAGTCGCCCCGGCCGGGCTTGGCGCGCGCGATACCCTGCGGCTCGAGGCCGGGCTTTGTCTCTATGGTGCCGATATCGACCCCGGCACCACGCCGATCGAAGCGGGACTGACCTGGACCATCGGTAAGCGGCGGCGGGTCGGCGGCGGCTATCCCGGCGCGGCGATCGTCGGGCGGCAGTTGGCGGAAGGCCCGCCCCGGCGGCGGGTTGGCTTGCGGCCTGACGGCAAGGCGCCGGCGCGGGCCCATACGCCGATCACCGACCTTCAGGGACGCAGCATCGGCGAGGTCACCAGCGGCGGGTTCGGCCCGACCGTGGGCGGCCCCGTGGCGATGGGCTATGTGGAGGCGGCGTCGGCCAGGCCGGGTACCCCGGTCATGCTGGTGGTCCGTGGCGTCCCGCGCGAGGCCCAGGTGGTCGATTTGCCGTTCGTCCCGCACCGATACCATAAAAACTGAGAGAGCAGGGGGTGGCCAATGAGCAAGGTCTACTTCACCAAGGAACATGAGTGGATCAAGGTCGACGGCGAGGTCGGCACCGTCGGCATCACCGACTATGCCCAGCATGCCCTGGGCGACGTGGTGTTCATCGAGTTGCCGGAATCCGGCAAGACGATGAGCAAGGGCGGCGAGGCTGCCGTGGTCGAATCGGTGAAGGCCGCGTCCGAGGTGTTCTCGCCGGTCTCCGGACAGATCGTCGCGGTCAATCAGGCGATCGTCGACCAGCCGGCCCTGGTCAACGAATCCCCCGAGGACGGTGCCTGGTTCTTCCAGCTGCGTCTGGTCGATGCGGGGGAACTGGCGGGGTTGATGGAACGCCCCGCCTACGACGCCTACGTCAAGGACCTGGAGTGAGTCCGGCATGCGCTATTTGCCGCTGAGCGAGGCCGACCGGCGCGCCATGCTGGATGCCGTCGGCGTGTCCGGCATCGACGCCCTGTTTGCCGACGTCCCGGCGGCGGGACGCCTCCAGCAGCCGCTCGACCTGCCGTCGCATGCCGGCGAACTCGAGGTCGAGGGCCGCCTGTCCGCGCTGGCCCTGAAGAACCTGGCGGCCGGCTGCGCCCCCTTCTTCATCGGGGCGGGGGCCTATCGCCACCATGTGCCGGCGGCGGTCGACGCATTGATTCAACGGGGCGAGTTTCTGACCTCCTACACGCCGTATCAGCCCGAGGTCAGCCAGGGGACCCTGCAATATCTGTTCGAATTTCAGACGCAGGTGGCACTGATCACCGACATGGAGGTGGCCAACGCCTCGATGTACGACGCCGCCACGGCCACCGCCGAGGCCGCGGCGATGGCCTGCCGCATCACCAAGCGCAAGGCGATCCTGCTGTCGGGCGACCTGCATCCGCATTATCGGAGCGTCGCCGCCACCGCCCTGCAGTACACCGGTCTCGAGGTCGAGGCCCTGCCGCCGGATCCCCTCGGGATGGAGGATCTGCTCGGCCGCATCGACCACCAGACCGCCTGCGTCGTCGTGCAGAATCCAGGCTTCTTCGGCAGCTTGAAGGACTTCACCGCCCTGGCCCAGGCCTGCCACGCCGTCGGCGCCCTGCTGGTGGCGGCGGTGGCCGAGCCGGTATCCCTCGGCCTGATCAAGCCGCCGGGAGCAATGGGCGCCGACATCGTCGTCGCCGAGGGCCAAAGCATCGGCAACGGGCTGAATTTCGGCGGGCCGGGGCTCGGTCTGTTCGCTACGCGGGATAAATACGTTCGCCAGATGCCGGGCCGGCTGGTCGGCCAGACGGTCGACAGCGAGGGCCGGCGCGGCTGGGTGCTGACCCTGTCGACGCGCGAGCAGCATATTCGCCGTGACAAGGCGACCAGCAACATCTGCACCAATTCCGGGCTCTGCGCGCTGGCCTTCAGCATTCATCTGGCGCTGCTCGGTGAAGAAGGATTGCGCCGTCTGGCCCGCCTCAACCACGCCAAGGCGGTGAGCCTGGCCGAGAAATTGGCCCAGGTGAATGGGGTGAAGGTCCTGAGCCCGACCTTCTTCAACGAATTCGCCGTCGCCCTGAGCAAACCGGCCGCCGAGGTGGTCGAGGCCTTGGCCGGCCACGGCATCCTGGCCGGGGTGCCGGTTTCGCGGTTCTACCCGTCCTACCCGGAATTGGCGCCGGTGCTGCTGCTGGCGGCCACCGAGACCAACAGCGAGGCGGATATGGATAGGCTGGTCGCCGCATTGAAAGAGGTGCTGTGATGCAGGAGAGCAGCAGCCGCGGCCTGGTCCTCGAACAGCCGCTGATCTTCGAACAGGACACCCCCGGTCAATGCGGCGTCGATCTGCCCGAGCCGCCGCCGGTGATCGACCGGCTGGGCGGGTTGGAGCGCCGCGAGCCGATCGGCCTGCCGGGGCTGGCCGAGCCGACCGTGGTGCGCCACTACACGCGGCTCAGCCAGAAGAACTACGGCATCGACACGGTGTTCTATCCGCTCGGCTCCTGCACCATGAAGCACAACCCCCGCTTCAACGAGAAGATGGCGCGGCTGTCCGGCCTGGCCGACATCCATCCCCTGCAGCCGGAAAGCACTGTCCAAGGCGCGCTCGAGCTGATCGACTTGACCGCCCATTGGCTGAAGACCTTGACCGGCATGCCGGCCGTCGCCATGAGCCCGGCAGCCGGCGCCCACGGCGAATTCTGCGGCCTGATGGCGATCCGCGCGGCACTCGACGACCGCGGCGAGAGCCGCTTGCGGGTCTTGGTTCCGGACTCGGCCCATGGCACCAATCCGGCCAGCGCCGCCGCCTGCGGCTTCACCGTCGACCCGATTCCGGCGACGTCGCGCGGCCGCGTCGATCTGGCGGCGATGAAGGCCAAGTTGGGCGGCGACGTCGCTGCGGTGATGCTGACCAATCCCAATACCTGCGGGCTGTTCGAGGACCAGGTAATGGAAATCGCCGAGGCCATTCATCGGGCCGGGGGCTATTTCTACTGCGATGGGGCCAATTACAACGCCATCGTCGGCCGGGTGCGGGTCGCCGATCTCGGCGTCGACGCCATGCATATCAACCTGCACAAGACCTTCTCGACACCGCATGGCGGGGGCGGGCCGGGCGCCGGTCCGACCGTCCTGTCGGCGGCCTTGGCCCCGTTCGCCCCCTTGCCGGCGGTGCTGCACGACGGCAAGGGCTTCCGGCTGATCGAACACGCCGCCCAGTCCGACGGGAAGCCCTGCGGCCGGCTCAAGGGCTTCCACGGTCAATTCGGGGTGTTCGTGCGGGCCCTGGCCTATATGATGTCGATGGGGGGCGATGGTCTTCGCCAGGCCGCCGAGGATGCCGTGCTGAATGCCAACTACCTGCTGAGCGAACTGTCTGCGGACCTCACGCCGTCCTTTGCCGGCCCCTGCATGCATGAGGCGTTGTTCGACGACCGCTTCCTCAAGGACAGCGGCGTCACCACGCTGGACTTCGCCAAGGCGCTGATCGACGAAGGCTACCATCCGATGACCATGTATTTCCCGCTGGTGGTCCATGGTGCCTTGCTGATGGAGCCGACCGAAACCGAGAGCAAGGCCACCCTCGACGGCTTCATTGCCACCCTGCGCCGGCTGGCCCGTCAGGCCAAGGCTGGGGATGCCGCCGCGTTCAGGGCGGCGCCGCAGCGCACGCCGCGCCGCCGTCTCGACGAAACCACGGCGGCCCGCCTGCCGATCCTCCGCTGGACCCCGCCGGGTTAGCCCATGGGTCCCGCGGTTCCGTCATCATCGCCCCGCCATCGCCCGACGCCTTACTGCCGCCTGCGGCGCCGCGT
The DNA here is from genome assembly GCA_903858635.1 of uncultured Telmatospirillum sp. Lineage (GTDB taxonomy): Bacteria > Pseudomonadota > Alphaproteobacteria > Rhodospirillales > Magnetospirillaceae > DUZF01. Next base: position 7,816 of record CAIOJO010000048.1, read on the forward strand.
CTATCACATGCTGGGCGGCGAGGGGCATAACGACAGCTGGGTCAAGCTGGTCGACTATGCGCTGGTCCTGCTGATCACCGTCAACTGCATCTTCTCGGTGCTGGAATCGGTGGAGCGGTTGGCCATCGTCCACGGGCACCGATTCCATATCTTCGATGTTTGCTCGGTGATCATCTTCTCGATCGAATATCTGCTGCGGGTGTGGACGGCGGTCGAGATGGAGCCGCAACGCTTCCACCATTCCCTCTGGGGGCGGCTGCGTTTCATGTTCACGCCGCTGGCGCTGATCGACCTGGTGGCGGTGCTGCCGTTCTATTTCGGCATTTTCTTCGAGGTCGACCTGCGCGCCATGCGCGTGCTGCGGCTGCTGCGAGTGTTCAAGCTGACCCGCTATTCGCAGGCGATGAACATCATGGCCACGGTGCTCCGCAAGGAGGCCCGGGCCATCGGGGCGGTGCTGTTCGTTTTCGCGGTGATCCTGGTGTTCGTCTCCAGCCTGATGTACCTGCTGGAGCATCCGGTGCAGCCGCATGTGTTCTCCGACGTGCCCTCGGCCATGTGGTGGGCGGTGGTCACCATGACCACGCTGGGTTATGGCGACATGGTGCCGATGACCGCGCTGGGGCGCGTCCTCGGGGCCTTCACCGCCATCATCGGCGTCGGCATGATCGCCCTGCCGGCCGGCGTGCTGGCCTCGGGCTTTGGTGAGCAGCTGCGGATCGCCCGCGAGGAATACCTGGAAACGGTGGAAAAGGTGATGCAGGAGGGGCAGCTCACCCGCCGCCGCCGCCGTCGCCTGGAGGAAACCCGCACCGCGCTGGGGCTGTCGCATGAAGAGGCGACGCATATTCTTGAACACGCGGCAAAGACCGGTGGGGCGACCCACTGCCCGCATTGCGGCGAACATATCGATCTGTGGCCGAAGGCTTAGGGACGGAACGAGCCCCTCGCCTGCGGGGAAGGGGATCCACCACGGAGACACGGAGTTCACGGAGGGTGGCCAGGAGAGGGCCCCTCTCCCGCAAGCGGTAGAGGGGCTTTTCCCTGGGCTGTCGATGGCGAAGTCGCAAAAGAAAAACGCCGGCACAAAGGCCGGCGCTGCTTTTGGAATGAACTGCCGGGGCCTAGAGCCGATTGCGTTCTTACGGAATCGGCGATTAAGCCCGAGCGGCGCCTGAGCCATTGAAAAGGCGGAGCCTTTTCACACTGAAGACTCGAGAGTCGATCGCGTGTGAACGCGAACGGCTCTAATGCAGCCGGGTCGGCAAGTCCTTGATGGCGGCGTCGACCAGGGCGGCGGCCTTGTCGGCCGGCAGGTTCTCGGCGATCAGCTTGCGGGTGGCGGCCACCGCGATGTCCACGGCGGTATTGCGGACCTCGCGCAGGGCTTCGGCCTCGGCCTGGG
>CAIOJO010000049.1 GCA_903858635.1 uncultured Telmatospirillum sp.
CGACCATTTTCGGCCGGAAACCCGCGCAATCCGTGGCTTTCAGAGCTTTGTTCCTTCAGTTAACCGGACAGCAGTGAGGATAGCCCAATTTTTCGAAGACCCTACTGTCGGGCGGCGACTCTTTTTCGAAGCAAGAAACTTTGGTATTGCAACCAAGTCCCGGCAAAAAAGGCGATGGGTAAATCCTGATGCAGTTTCCGCAGGTCCCCGCCATGTTCGACGATGCGATCCGCCATCATCGGGCCGGACAGCTGACCGCGGCCGAACGGCTCTATCGGCAGATTCTCGCGGTCGATTCCCATCACGCTGACAGCCTGCATTTTCTTGGCCTAATCGCCTGTCAGACGGGACGCCTGGAGGCCGCCATTGCGTTGATCCGCCAAGCGATCACCATTAACCCCTCCAAGGCGTCATATCATTCGAATTTCGGCATTGCTTTGAAGTCCCAGGGCAACCTGAATGTAGCGTCCGCTTACTTCCGGCGGGCCCTCGACCTCGATCCACGGTTGCCCGAGATCCGTTACAACCTGGGCACCACGCTTCAGGCACTGGGGCGGCTGGACGAGGCGATCACCCGCTTTGAGGAGACACTGGCCCTCAAGCCGGCCTATCCGGAAGCCCTCACCAACCTGGCCGCCGCACTGCAGGCGCGCGGACGGTTGAACGAGGCGGTCATTCGGTACCGCCAGGCCCTGGTGCTCAAGCCGGCATTATGGGAAGCCCACAACAACCTTGGTAACGCGCTGCAGGAACTGGGACGGTCGGGCGAGGCGGCCGTCAGCTTCCGCAGGGCCGTCGACCTCAATCCGGACGATCCCGACACGCGCAACATATTGGGAATCACTTTGCGAAGGCAGGGGCGACTGGTCGAGGCGGCGGACTGCTTCCACAGGGCCATCGATCTCAAACCCGACTTGGCGGAAGGGTACAACAACCTTGGCAATGTGCTGCAGGAACAGGAACGGCTGGATCAGGCGGTGGCCTGCTTCCGCGCCGCGCTCGCCCTCAAGCCCGGGGATGCGGAGTTCCAGAACAACCTGGGCTCCGCCTTCCAATTCCAGGGCAAGCTCGACCAGGCTCTCGCCTGCTATCGCAGAGCCTACGCCATTAGGCCCGAGTTTGCCGATGCTTACAGCAATGCGCTGTTCATGCTGCAGTTCTCGGCGCGATATTCCAGCCTCGATATTCTGTCGGAGGCGCGGCGGTTTGGCGCGCAGTTGCAGCAATCAGGCCCGGCGACGCGGCACCACAATAGGCCCGATCCGGACCGGCGGCTTCGTATCGGCTATGTCTCCGCGGATCTTCGCGCCCACCCGGTTGGATATTTTCTTGCTGGTGTCTTGCCACCCCATCAAACCTCCAATGTTGAGGCGATCTGTTACAGCAATTCGCCAGTGGTCGATGCCATGACACGACGCCTTCGCGACTCGGTGGCAGGGTGGCGGAGCATTGCCGGGGTGGCGGACGCCGAGGCAGCGCGAATGATCGCGCAGGACGGCATCGACGTTCTCGTCGACCTCTCCGGCCATATGGCCGGGAACCGCTTGTCGCTGTTCGCCCTCCGGCCGGCACCGGTGCAAGCAACCTGGCTTGGCTATTCCGGCACTACCGGGCTCTCGACCATTGACTATATCCTGGCCGACCGTTTCGTGGTCCCGCCGGGCGACGAGGCCTATTTTACCGAGAAGGTTTGGCGCCTGCCGGACTGTTATCTCTGCTATTCGCCCTATCTGCGGGACATTCCGATGGGGCCGTTTCCGGCCCTGACCAGCGGCGGCGTCACCTTCGGCAGCTTCAACATCCGGCCCAAGCTCACCCCAGAGACGATCGCCGCCTGGGCGGCGATCTTGAAACGAGTCGAGGGCTCCCAGTTGTTTCTCAAGACCAGAAGCCTCAATGATGCGGGCTGCCGGGCAATGCTGCTGGCCGAGTTCACCCGGCATGGCGTCACCGCTGAGCGGCTGATCTTCGAGGGCCACTCGCCGCAGGCCGAACTGCTGGCTGCCTACAACAGGGTCGATATCGCCCTCGACCCATTCCCATTCGGCGGAACGACGACAACCGCCGAGGCCCTGTGGATGGGCGTCCCGCTGGTCACTCTGGCCTGGCCGCGCTGGGTCGGACGGGTTGGCCAGAGCATCCTCGCAACCCTGGATCTGACCGACTGGGTTGCCGACGATATCGATGGCTATGTCGAAACGGCCTGCCGCCTGGCGATGGATCTTCCGAACCTGGCCCGACTCCGGTCCGATCTGCGCCGGCGCCTGGAATGCTCCCCCTTCTGCGACGGGCCGCGCTTCGCCCGGTCCCTGGAGGCGGCTTACCGCGGCATGTGGAAGGAATGGTGCGACACGCGATCCGCAGAGACCACCGATGCCCTTATGCCGCATCCGCCTGGTTGATCGCCGCGAGAAACGCCCGTTCCAGATTATCGCCGGCAAACTTTGCCAAAAGCTTGGCCGGGGTCCCACAATAGATGAGCCGGCCACCATGCATCACGGCGATGCGATCGCAAATTTCTTCGATATCCGCCAGAATATGGGATGAAAAGAAGACCGTGTTACCGGCATCCCGATACTCGCGCAGCCGATCCTTCAGCATGATGCGGGCGCGCGGATCGAGACCACTCATCGGCTCGTCCAGAATAAGCAGCGGCAGGTCGGTCAAGATGGTACCCAACAAGCCCAGTTTTTGGCCCATTCCCTTCGAATAAGTCCGCCCTTGCCGGCCCAGAACCTGCGTATCGAGATCGAGCCCCTGGCATAAACGCAAAGCCCGCTGGCGATCCAGCGTCTTGCCGTAGTAGGACAGGGTCAGAGACAAGAATTCCCAGCCCTTCAACAGGGGCGAGGGAAGGAATTTTTCCGGCAGATAGGCAAGGCTCTTCCGACCTGCCGGCGGCCCGGCCGGCGAGCCGAAGATGCTGGCTGCCCCGGTGGATCGGCTAAGCCCAAGTATCGCCTTGATCAGCGTCGTCTTCCCGGCACCGTTGAGACCGATAAGGCCGAACACCTCCCCCGGTTGGACGGAAAATTCGATGTTCTCGATGACCATCTTCTTGCCATAGCCGGCCGACAGCCCGCAAACATCCAGAGGAAGCACGGTCACGGAAAGATCCCCTCGATAATATCGTGATGCTCCGCCCGCCAAGTCTGGTGCGGGTGCAAGCGGAAATGCGCGGGCTGTTGCCCGGTGACGACGATCTCGACCGTCTCGTCGCGGACCGAAACAACCGTGAAGTCCGGTGCCTGATGGTCCGGGCTGATGCGGTAGCCATTGGCCCACACGGTCCATTGGCCATCCCCCGAATCGCCAACGCCCGAAACGAAGATGTTGGACTGAGTCCGGACCGCCGGCGGCCCGCTTCCCGCCCCGGCTTGTACCGAACTGACGGGATTGAGCGGAATATGGGACAGGGCCCGACGGATCGCCGCCACCTCTGCCGGAGTGAACATCAGCGACGGTGCCGGCTCGGCCTGGTTCGGCTGCGGCGAAGCCTGGACATCCGCAGCCTGTACTGGCTGAACGCCGAGGCAGGCCAAAGCCAGAACTATACGCGCGCCGATCATTGATTATCATCCGTCGCGGCGTGCAAGGCGCGCCATTGGAAAGACATCTTGAGACGGATCAGCCGGCTCGGACGGCCAGCATCCACATCGGCCAACAGTTTGCTGTCGACCTCGCCGACCCGCTCGAGACTTGCTTCCACCACATGGTAGTGGGATGGCAGGCCGACCAGAATTTCGTCCCAGAATGCCATGGCATCGGTGTCCAACAGCCCACCGCCCTCGAAGGTAACCAATGTGGATGAAGAATGGAAATGCCCGGTGGTCGCCTCCCGGTGGTCCTGTGGTTCCAGCCGGTAGCGCAGGTCGACCAGATGGTGTTCACCCGCCAGATCCTGGGCTTCGTTCACCACCTTCACTTGGTCGAGATTGTGCAGAATACCCTTATCGACCGCCGCGTCATAACGCCTTCGCCAGTCCGGGTATTCATCGATCTGATGCCTGAGATCCCTGGATTGCTGCCGCAATTGACCGAGTTGCGTCCGTAGTTGCTCTGCCATTGCGGCGCGTTCGTCGAGATCGTCACTCAACAGGGCGGAAGCGCCGATGATAACAAGATCAGCAAGGATGACTATGGCCACGATCTTCAGCCGCCGCGGAAGCGCCTTGAGTTTTTCGGTATCGCTCAGAAAACTGAGATCCATCACCGCCTCTTGCGGATAAGGTATTGAGCCAACGGCGGTCCCGTATCCCGGGCCGGTTGACTGGCCCCAGCAAGGCCTTCCAGTACCTGGCTACGCAGCCCGCTGCCCGGCAGTTGCACAAGCGTCACCTCATGACCCGGCAAAGCGCGAGCCAGCCGTTCTTTTATATCCTTGGCCCGGAGGACCGATTGTTCCGGTGGCGCCGCGGCGTCGGCCCTGAGCCGCAATGTCAGGCTGACTTCGTAGGCGACATCATCACCCTTTCCCCCTCTGGCGGGGGGGCGCGCATTGGCAACGGGTTGGCGGCCGGGGCTGGTGGGGAGGGCGTTTGGCGCCGTAAAGCTGATCCTTTGCACGCGATCCGACGGATCCAGCTCGCGGGCAACCGCCCGCATGATATCGGTCGGCGAGACTTGCTCCTTTGCATAAGCGTCATCAGCCTGTCCCACCGCCACCAGGTCGTCGATGGCAATGGGATAGCTTTTTGTTTTCTGGCGCAGCCCCCCGAGAACTTGGGTCTCGGTGTCAATGGTCTGCTGCAGCGTCTCGGCGGTGGTCATGGTGTCGAAGGCATCGAGCCCCATGGCACCGAGATTGAGGACGGCGACCAGCGAGATAATAGCAGCGGCAAAGAAGCTGACCTGAAAGGCGAGGTCGATCTTCAGGCGTTCGCCCAGTTTCTCCGTCGCCAGGACGGCATTTGGCCGCCTTTGGCGGGCCAGATTCTGGGCATGCAGCACATCGGCGAAGGGGCTGTCCTCAGGCCCCACCTCCCCAAAACCGAGGACCTTCCCGGCCTGCCTTGGCGTCATGGCCGTCAAGGTGGTCACCGGCAACTCCCGCACCTCGACCGCTTGGCAAATCTCCTGATTCGCCAGCACCACCAGATCGAGGCGATCGAGATCGGTATAGCCGAGCCGCTTGATATAACTGATCGAGGACCGCAACTCGCGCTCGATCAGCATGGCGCCGGCTGTTGCCGTTAACTCGCCAGGCGGGCATTGGGTCAAGCGGGTTACCACCAGCCGCCCCTCGGATTCAAAGATCTGGCGGAAGCCACTGGTGGCCTGCTGACTGACCAAGGCGCGCCAGACTCGCCTTTCCTCGCCCTCTGCCGACGGGCTCAGGCGGGCAGCTAGCCCCGCCGATTCGAGGGGCAATAGGCAAAAGCCGAGAATCGGGTTGGGCAGCGACTCGAGGAAGACGATCCAATTCTCGATTGTCGCGGTCGCCGGGAGCGCGGTGAACAATACCGATGATGCGTTCACCTTGCCGCGACCCAACGAAACCGCGGCCTTCAGCCGGTCATGCGGAAACGCGATATCAAGGCGCCGCTTTACGATCGACCGCCGGTCCCATCGCCCCACCTTCGGCAGGACTTCCTCGCGATACATTTGTTCCAGGACGTCGGCCGAGACCAACAGCCGCGCCTGCGGATCTTCGAGCAGATAGCTGCGAAGCGTTTCATGCGGGTCGTCCGCCTCCAACCCGACGAACATGGCGTCAACGACTTGCTGACCCTGAAACTTGATCAGTGTCGCGCCATCGTCGCCGATGGTCAGCACATAGCGGATTTGCGACGACATCAGGCCGATCCGCTTCGACCATTCAATAACCGGCCGGAAGGCTCCCCCGACCGGGCTGACGGCAACAGCCGTCCGGTACCGGTCGAGACCCTCCCGCAACGCCGACAGAGCACCGGGAACTGTGAATGTCATTGGATCGTCACCCCATTTTGCTGAGGCTATCATAGATGGGGCCGATCACCGCGATCACGATCCAAGCCATCATCAGCCCGGAAAATGCCGTCAAGGCCGGCTCGATCATACCGACCAAGGCATCGACGTTTTCGTTGACATCGCGATCGTAGAAATCAGTCACATTGTTCAATGTTTCACCTAGATTTCCGCTCTCCTCGCCGATCTTCACCAAGCGGACAACCAAGCTTGGAAACTCGCCGGTATTGCGCAGGCCCACCGAAAGGGCGTTGCCGTCTTCGACACCGGCGCGAACGGTGGTCAGCGACTTTGCCAGGCATCGATTACCGACGACCTTCCGCGCCGTATCAAGACAAGTAAGAATCGGCACGCCGCTTTGGAACATCGTGGCAAAAAAATGGGCGAACCGTGACAAGGAAAGCTTCCGCGACAATTCTCCGACGACCGGCAATCGCAGAATATAGAAATCCAATTGATAGGCGACCTTTTCGGAGGTCCGTGCCAGAATCTTGATGACGAAGAACGCGCCGATCGGAATGCCGAGCATTGCCCACCACCACCCCCGCACGAAATCCGATGTGGCGATCAGCGCACGGGTGACAAGGGGCAGTTCCTGGCCGCTGGCCGCCAAAAACCCCACCACCTGCGGCACCACCACCGTCATCATCACCAGGAAGAGAATGACCATGACGAACAACATCATGATCGGGTAGCGGGTCGCCTTCTTGATCTTGGCATTGACCTCGTCCACCCATTTCAGATGCTTGATCAGCTGGGTGAAAGACTCGGTCAGATTGCCGCTTTCCTCACCGGCCGAGAGCAAGGACTGAAACACCGAACCGAAGATGCGTGGATGGCGGGCGAAGGCTTCGGACAGCGATTGGCCTGAGGAGACGTCTTCGAATACCTCGGCCATCAGATCACGCAGGCGGCGATGGTCGGTGGAGTCCCGGACATCGGCCAATCCTTCCATGAGACTGACTCCAGCCGCCGACAACTGTTGCAGATGCAGGCACATCTGTATCAGTTCACGGTTCTTCACTCCCCGACCGAACAAAGCGAGGCCACGCCGGCCCTTGTCCTCGGCTGCCGACAGGAGTTCCAAATTGATCTGCTTGAGGCGTTGGTAAAGATCGCCTTCATTGGCGGCGCTCAACTGGCCGCCAACCCGTCGCCCGGTCTGGTTCAATGCTTTATAGTTATAAAGGGGCATCGCGGCTGATGTCGGTGACAGGAATCGGGTTCATGCAACGAGAGTATGAAACGCCGAAAACTTCCTGTCTCGCTTAATCACCTGTTCCCCTCGACCAAGCTACAATCGATCGGTGATATCGACGGACCGGCCGAGGCTGTCCAGGGTGATGACCCCCTGGAGAACCTTCAACATTCCGTCCTCGGCGATCGGCACATAGCCGAACTTGCGCGCCTCGGCCCGCACGCTGACCAGCGAGGCACCGCCAATGATCATTTCATCGAGCACACGGTTGATCGGCAGAAGTTCGTGCACGGCGATACGCCCCTTGTAACCGGTGAACCGGCAGTCCGGGCATCCTTTTGGCTCGCCAATCTGCGGCGGCGCATTGGCATCGACGCCGAGGATGGCGCATTCGTCAGCCGTCGCCGGACGCTTCTGCGCACAATTGGAGCAGAGTGTGCGGACTAGGCGTTGGGCCATGATGCCGATGATATTGCCAGCCAGCAGGCCGTGACTGAGGCCCAAGTCATGCAGGCGGGGGATCGCGCCGGCCGCGTCGTTGGTGTGCAAGGTCGTATAGACCTGGTGGCCGGTCATCGAGGCGCGCAGAGCCATGGCGGCGGTAGCATTGTCGCGGACTTCGCCAATGAAGATGACGTCCGGGTCCTGCCGCAGAATGGCCCTTACGCCGTCGGCGAAATTCATCGCCGTGCCTTCACGCACCTGACCTTGGCGCATCAAATGGACCTCGTATTCGACCGGGTCTTCCAGCGTCATGATATTGCGTTCGAGCGAATTGATCTGATTGAGAACCGCGTAGAGGGTGGTGGTCTTTCCCGAACCGGTGGGACCGGTGACGATGATGATGCCTTCCGGCCGCTTGATCAGCTTCTGTAGCAGCCGGATATTGTTGTCGGAGAGCCCAAGTCCATCGATCGAAATGACAGCTCGGGATTTATCGAGAATTCGGATAACGATGTTTTCGCCATGCACTGTCGGCAGGCAAGAGACGCGGAAGTCGATCTTGCGGCTGCCCATGGCAAAACCGAAGCGCCCGTCCTGCGGGTTCAGCTTGTCGGCAATGTTCATACCGGAGACGATCTTGATGCGGTGCGAGATGGCCGGCCAATGATCCTTGTGGAAGGTGCGAATCTGTTGCATCACGCCGTCGATGCGGTATCGCAGGCGAACGAATGATCCTTCAGGCTCGAGATGGATATCCGAGGCGCCGGACTTCACCGCGTCCAACACGATGGCGTTGACCAGGCGCACCAGCGGATGCACATAGCCTTCGCCGGCCAGCGCCGAGGCCGAGATATCGTGCTTACCGGTTTCCAATTCGCGCAGGATGCCGTCGATCGAGAACTCATAGCCGTAGAACTGGTCGATCGCCTGGAGGATCTCGGCTTCCGAGCTGACCAGGGGGATGATTTCGCAACCGGGCGGGGCGTATTTGCGGGTCTGATCAAGGGCCAGCACGTCGTAGATATCGGCCATCGCCAGACGCAGGGAATTGCCCTCCATGCCAACCGGCAGCACCCGGTAGCGCAACGCCACTTCCTTCGGGATGCGTTTCAGCACGTCGGGTTCGACCACCGTGCCCTGGAGGTCGAACTTTTCGTATCCCGAACTCGACGCCAGCACCGCCGACAGGGCGCCTTCGGTGATGAACCCGAGGTCGACCAGCAAGGTACCAAGCAGCTTGTTGGTTCGTTTCTTCTCGTAAAGGGCGACCTGCAACTGGTCCTTGGAGATCAGCCCCATTTCGACCAGGCGATCGCCGATGCGCGCGCCGGCCGGCGCGGCACCGGTTTGTCCCGCGCCGCCTTGCGGATGCGGGTCGTTGGGCGCTTGTCCGCCATCCGGCGGGGCCGGAGGAGGCGGCTTCCCGTCTCCACTCCCACCGGATGGCGGCGGGGGCGGCCCGACCTGTGGCGGTGGGGGGGGCGGTGGCGGCAGCGGGAGGTCGGCCGGTTCCGGGTCTCCGACGAACTCCAATGAAGACTCAGGAGGAGCAACCGGGATCTCGGTCGTGGCGGTCGAAAGGCTGTCGGAAAACTCCAGGGTCGGCACTACGGGAGTAGGCGCAACCTCCGCGCCGCCCTTATCGAGTCGTGCGAGTTTTTCGGAGAACTCGAAATCCAATGCGCCACCACTCTCATCGGCGGCACTCACGCGCCCCGCGCAGAGCGAACCGAAATAACTAGAAGCCGCAACCTCAACAGAACGAAACAGCGCAAGACAAGCAAATTAACAAGTTCCCAGGGTAGGTCCAGACGAGCCGGCCCCCACCCTGAAAACTGCTTCAGACAAAAATTACTGCATCAAAAAGTCCACTGCACAACCAACGTTCTGTGGGTTCCCCGTCGTCGAATAATGGGCTCCACCAGGATTCGTCGACGTATAGGCAGCATTAACACAAGCTGTCGTATTGGTCGCCTGGTTGACGATGATCGTCCCGGTTCCCGGATTGCCGTCGTCATATTTTGCATCAACACCCGAGGCATCGGCGACTTTGATACCCGCCGTGGGCACTCCATGCGTATTCCCTTGGATTCTCAGCATCGTGGCTGTCACGCCGGCAGTAGTATTGCTCAGGCTGCCGAGCCATAAATACGTTCCGCCGATCTTCCCCGCATAAACTGCCCCCGTCGCAGACGTTCCGCTGCTACTGACATTTTTACTCAAAGTCGAATTCGCGGGCTCCAGCGCGATACCCGCCAGAAGATCCGCGGCGGCCAGCTCCATCCAGGCGATCGGCATTTCCGTGCTGCTATCGTCGGCGTTGTCGTTTAGGGCCCCACCGCCAATCGTCCCAATCACCCCATCCTGATTGCCGTCTGTCACAGAGGTGAGTCCAGTAAAACTGAAATTGTTCACGCCGGAAAGATCGCCTGGCAAAAAGGCGTATCTATCCTGGAAGGTATAGACGGCGCCGCGGACCGCATCGATCTGCGAAAGTTGCAGCTTTACGCGGGCGTTGTTCACGACTTCTTGACCCTTGACGATGCCGCCGATGATCAGACCGATGATCACCAGGACGATCGACATTTCGATCAGGGTGAATCCGCGCTGATCGGGACAGAGACCTGCCCGGGTTCCCCGGCCGAAAAATGAGGACAAAGCTGTGGACATTGCGCGCTCCTCTCGGGGGCATGCCGCCCCCCGTCTACCACTTAGAGGCATTATACAAAAGACGGGTCGCTTCGCAACTCGTTCCTGCAATCACTTGTTAAATTTGTCGCAAATGCCAACAATCTATTTATGGCATTTGCCAAGGGCTGCCATTTGACTAGCCCTTATCGGCTTGGCTCGGCGCCCCCGTGGGGGGCCCGGCCGATGCCGTCACGGCGATTTCTTCGGGTCGTCTTCCGCGGCAAAAGGTCTGCCACATGCGCCGATAAGCGACTTCCAGGTGGCGCGTGTAACGGGGCGTGTCGAACAGGGGTGCCGTTGTACGGTGATAGGCCAAGCGTTTCTTTGCGTCGACCAACCGTGCCGATTGCCTCGCCAGGTCCAGAGCCAAATCCTCGTAGGCAGAAACGGTTTCTGTGACAAGTTCGGGAAGCCCGACCGCCCGCAATAGACTTGCCGCCACCCGACCGGCGAAGGTGGTGCCGATCAATGTCAAGCCGGGCAACCCGGCCCACAGGGCATCGCTCAGCGAAGTATGGGCGTTGCAGGGATGTGTGTCGAGATAGAGATCAGCCAGCCGGTGGCGGGCTAAATGTTCGGGCAATTCCATTCGTGGTGCGAATACCAGACGCTGCGGATCGACCCCATGGTTCGTGGCTTCGCGGCGAAGGTTTGATTTCGTAGCCTCGGGGCTATCCAGCAACCACAGCACACTGAGGTCAACGTCCTTGAGAAGCCTCATCCAGATGCCGAAAAACATCGGGGTTATCTTCTCGGGCTGGTGAAACGCGCAAAACACCAGGCCCTGCGAAGGCAGACCGTGTTGTGCCCGGGTTTGCATCTTCGCCGCTATCGGCCGCTTTCGATCGTTCACCTGATAGCTGTCGGGCAAATGCACGATCTTTTCCGAGAAAAATCGCCGCTGGTCGAAGGGCAGCACGACCGGATCGGCGATGATGTAGTCAATGAAGTCGACGCCGACCGTGCCGGGGTATCCGAGATAATTGACCTGGATGGGCGCCGGGCGCCGCGCCAGGGTGCGCATCCCGTTGTTCTCGGTGAATCCGTTGAGGTCGATCAGGATGTCGACTTGGTCCCGGTGAATGAGGTCGGCGGCAGCGTCTTGGGCCATCGCCGAAAGATCGACGAATTGGTCGAATGCCTTGACCAATCGGCGACGGATCGGACTACCGTCGTCAGGGCCGAGCGAATAGCCAATGACGTCAAAAGACGAGCGATCATGGAGTTCGAACAGTTCGGCCACCAGATGCGCGGTCGCATGGCGCCGGAAGTCACCGGACAGATAACCGAGCCGAATCTTGCGGTTTTCCAAGGGCGGCGCGAAGCGGTATTGGGCCGGCCGCGGCAAGTTCAAGCGAACGGCACGATTCCTTGCCCCCACCAATTGGTCCCTCGGAGTTGCCGCGAAACGCATCAGAAGATGCGGTGGGAAGCCGGCTTGTCGTTTTCGGACGATCGCCAGCACCTCGGCTTCCTCGGCTGCGAAGTTTTGCCAATCGCACAGGCTCCGGTGCAGCGCCGCCAATGCAACGACCGCGTCCGGGTTTTTCGGGTCAATTTCGCGAGCCTTGCCGAGTTCGGCTGCGGCCTGTTCCAGTCTTCGCTGCCGCTGGTAAATATGGGCGATGCGAAGACGGGATGGCGTGAAGTTCGGCTTGATCGACAGCGCCTGTCGGAAGCTGGCCTCGGCATCATCCCATTTGCCAAGGAGGATCAGCGCATTGCCCAGATTGTGGTGTGCGGCGGGGTCGGACAAACCCAATTCGACTGAACGGGAAAACATGGCGCCGGCCTCGACAACCCTGCCCAACCGCCAATAGGCGGTCCCCAGGCAAAAAAAAGCATCCGCCGATTCGGGGTTCAGCCGGACCGCGTTTTCGAAACAGCGGCGGGCTTCGTCAAGCGCACCGGCTGCCTCCTTACGCTTTCCAAGCCGAAGCTGGTCCAGCGCCTCTTGAGGATTGGCGTTCGCCGGGTTCCCTTGACCCTCGGTGGATTGGCCGGGCGAGGGCCGGACAAGGGCTTTGATCTTGTTCCACATCCCAATGCCGAATTGCTCGGCGTCTCCTTCGCAATCTGGATCGCTCAGGGCAATTCTGGCCGACCCAATGATCGGCCCAGTTCGTTCAACCCCTGTCGCCGCCGTTCGATCATGGTCGGATCCGATTCAAGCGCTTGGGCGGCCTTGAGATCACCGGCGAAGCGGTAAAGGGGAGACGCCAGCAACGGCAGCCAGACCGGAACCTGATCATTGTCGCGCAGCCCGATTAGGTCGTTGGCTATACGCTCGCTGAGGTCCCGATCCTTGACGAATCGGTGGGCCCGCGTCGCCGCCCATACCAACCATCGCCAGTGTCGGGCCGGGTCGGCAAGAGCAAGCTCGCGAAAATAGGCGGCGATCTTGCCGACGCGAACTGGGCCGCCGGTCGGATCGGTCAATGCGCCAAAATAGCGGGCGGCGAGTTCGTGGCCGTATTCCGACTGGTCGTCGAGGCGATCGAGGCTCTTGAGCCAGCCGACCACCCGATCGTAGTCGTAATCGCGGAGCGGCCGAAGCCGGCCGCCGCCGTCGCCGACGTCTTGCAGCCAGCGGGCCAAAAACCGGAAGAGGAACTGTTCATCGCCCAAGGCAATGCCCTTTAGGCCTACATCACTCAAGGGAAAAGGGATCTCCTCGAATGCTGGCCGCAACGGCAGAAGCACCCCGGAGTAACCGATCTGCAGCCCCAGGAAGCCGAACAGTACGATCCAGACGAATGGAAGGCGTCGTGCCATTGCTATTCGCTTAAAACCGCTTCACATGCAAATCGCGAATGGTCGCCGCCAACAGCAGGGGCACATATATGGCGGTCTGCACCAACAACTCTTTCACCCCCCAGCCGCCCCCCGGCCCATACACCAACCACCGGCTCTGACCGAACAAATCGATCCGCGGCACAAGCGTTGCCATGGCTTGCAGGATCCAACCAGAGACATCGTTGATCCCCGGCTGGTCGAAGGTCCCCGTATGGTTGACGACGATGGCCCGAAAAAATGCGGCCGAGCGGGCCAAAACATAAAATCCAAGGCTGGCGATCACCGAAGCGGTCGCGCTTTCCAGCGTCATCGCACAAAATAGGCTTATGGCCACGACAATGCCCCCTTCGAGGACCAAGCTCACACCCCATTCGAGCAGACCGGGGCCATCTGCATCGAAGGCGACCCGCAACAGGATTGGCCCAGCAATCGACAGCAGCAAGGCAATCAAGGCGTAGGCTATAAAATAGGCGAGGACGAAGGTGGTCCGCGAAATGGGTCGGGCCAAAATGGCCTCGATCTCACGGGTTTCGTACATGCGTCGGATATGAAAACTGATGAAGGTGATCAGGCCGAGGACCAGGATCAGACGTATCAATTCGCCGCCAAAGGCCAACCCGAACTCTCGTTTCTCGGCGATCGCCGAGGAGGCAAGCACAACCGCCCCTCCCACCCCGGCGACCAGGGCCATCAACAGGGCCGCTATCATTCGATCCCGCACGGCGGTGATTAGCACATATCGAAGGGTAGCGATCATTACGTCAGAACCCCAAGGGTCTAGGGGATGTCCCGGTCGATGTTGAAATTGGAGGGCAGGCGTTGCTCACCTTGAGCCTGTAGGCTCGGGGTGTCGAATCCGCAAAGGAGAGCAACGCCATGAAGAAATCTACCACATTGGCCGCCGTCGTTCCGGCGACAA
>CAIOJO010000050.1 GCA_903858635.1 uncultured Telmatospirillum sp.
CAACAGCACGACGCCGCCGTCCGAGGTGAGCCGTCCGCCATCGAAGGCGGCGGTGACTTTTTTACGTTGAACGGCTGGCAACAGGAACGGCAGCAAGGTATCGTCGGTCATGGCGGGGGTGGCGCTTTCGGCTGCCGCAGAGATGCTGTCTAGACAACAAAATCTTATGCTATTTCAGCCTGTTACGCTACATCCGCCTGCCAAAATCCCTACCGTCATGAATAAGAGCGGCTAGTGCACTGGACCTTCCTAAGGCTTCAGCCCCTTCAGGACGAAATCGGTATAGACCTCGATGATCTGCTCCTTGCCGAGCCGGCCATGCGGCCGAAACCAGGTGCAGATGCCGGTCAGCATGGCCAGGATGCCATAGGCGGTGACCCGGGCGTCGACCGTGGCGAACAGGCCCGCCGCTTTGCCGGCCTCCAGGATGTCGATCAGCCGCTTCTCGTAGTGGCGGCGCAGCACGACGATTTCCTCGTAATGGTTCGGTTCCAGGCAGCGCAGTTCCGAGTTGGCGATGAACACCTCGCCCTTGCGGACCATGTGGTAGGTCAGGTGGAAGGCGACGAAACGCTTCAGCAGTTCGACCGGTCCCTCGACGCCCTTGAGGGTTTCCTCGAGTTCGTCGAGCACCTGTTCCAGATGCTCGCGCATCAGGTCGTACAGCAGGTCCTGCTTGGTGCTGATGTGGTTGTACAGCGAGCCCACCTGAATCCCGACCTCGGCCGCCAATTGGCGCAGGCTCATGGCTTCGTAGCCATGCTCGTAGATCAGCCGAAGGCCGGCCTTGCGGATCGATTTCAAGGTTTTCGGCCCCGACGAGCCGACGGTACGCGTCATGGTCGTTTCCCCGATATTGAGCCTCAACTTGCCTCATTTCGGTGGCGACCGAAAGCCATATGGCAAGCCTTGGCCGTTGTCTTTCCGCCCGTCGCTGGATATCACGGTGGCTGCGACCTTGAGCGGAGGGTATTCCGATGACCATCGAAGTCACGCATAGCGACGGCATCCTGACGATCCGCTTCAACCGGGCCGAAAAGAAGAACGCCATAACCGCGGCGATGTATCAGGCGATGGCCGACGCCCTGGGCCGGGCCGAGACCGATCCAGAAGTCAGGGTGGTTCTGTTCGCCGGCAGCGGCGATGCCTTCACCGCCGGCAACGACCTGAAGGATTTCCTGGCCGATCCGCCCAACAGCCTGGACGCCCCGGTCTACCAGTTCCTGCGTCGCCTCTCGACGGCGGAGAAGATTCTGATGGCGGCGGTCAAGGGCGCTGCGGTTGGCATCGGCACCACCATGCTGCTGCATTGCGACCTGGTGCTGGCCGGCAGCAGCGCCAAATTCGCGCTGCCCTTCGTCACTCTGGGGCTGGTGCCCGAGGCGGCGAGCTCGCTGTTGCTGCCCCGCCTGATCGGCCATCAGCGGACCGCCGAACTGCTGCTGCTGGCCGAGCCGTTCGATGCGGCGAAGGCGCAGTCGTTCGGCCTGGTCAACAAGGTGGTCGATGACGACGACCTGGAAGCGGCCGCCCTGGCCGTCGCCCGGAAGATCGCCCAGCGGCCGCCGGCGGCCGTGCGGCTGACCAAGAAGCTGCTGAAGAGCGCCGCCACCACCGTCGCCGGGCGGATGGAGGAGGAGGGCCGGCATCTGGCAACGCAACTGCTGTCGGCCGAGTTCCAGGAAGCGGCCACCGCCTTCTTCGAAAAACGGCCGCCTGACTTTTCGCGCTTCTCCTGACCGGTTTCGGTCGCGGCGCGGCGCCCCCGTTCATGGGGCGGGCATCGCCGTCAGGCGCCGCCGCCGCAGGGTCGACGATAGCCGTCGTTAAGTGAAACGGTCCGTTATGCCTCGGATGGCGAAGGTTTCCGGAGCCATTTTCGGACATTGGTCTGCTTCGAGGGCCAGGGCAGGATTGCCAATAATTACCACAGCGTATACACAATAGTGACGAACTGGTTCGGCTTGATTGCAACCAGAGGTGGTGGCATGAATGAGGTATACCGCCTCCTTTTTGAGGCCAGTCCACACCCTTATTTGATTTTGCGTACAGATCCGGCATTCACCATCGAAGCGGTCAATGATCGATATCTTGCGGCCACCGGAACCGACCGCCTGGTGATCGTTGGCAGGGGTCTGTTCGAGATCTTCCCGGATAATCCGAGCGATCCGACCGCAACCGGCGTCAGCGACCTTCGCATCTCGCTCGAACGAGTCCTCGGCAAACGCGTGGAGGACGTGATGGGCGTCCAGAAATACGATATTCCTCTCCCTGGTGGTGGATTTGAGGTGCGTTACTGGAGCCCGGTCAACTCGCCAGTATTTGGTGCGGACGGCCAAGTGGTATTCATCATCCACCATGTCACCGATGTAACGGAATTCATCTTATCGCGCCAGCGCACCTCGGTTGAGACTAACGAACAGATTGAATCCATACAGGAACGGGCTGACCGGATGGAGGCCGAAGTGCTTCGCCGCGCCAGTCAGGTGAAAAAAACAAACCGACAGTTGAAGGCGGCCAAGATCGCCTTGGAGCACCGTGAATCTGAGCTTGCACGATTGAACGAGCGGCTCAAGGAACTGGATCGTGCCAAGACCGAATTCTTCTCCAACGTGTCTCACGAGTTCCGCACGCCGCTCACCCTGATGCTGGGGCCCGTCGAGGACGCGCTCGGCGATGGCGTGGCCGGATTGCCAAGCGTGCAGCGCAGTCGCCTGGAAATTGCGCGCCGCAATGCCCTGCGCATGTTGAAGTTGGTCAATACCCTGCTGGATTTCTCCCGCATCGAGGCCGGACGCACACAGGCGTGGTTCCGGCCGGCCGATCTGGCGCTGGCGACAGCCGAGTTGGCGAGCCACTTTCAGACGGCTTGTGAGATGGCGGGGCTGCGGCTTGTGGTCGATTGCCCACCGCTTGATCAGGCCGTCTACGTCGATCGCGACATGTGGGAAAAGATTGTCCTCAACCTGCTGTCCAACGCCTTCAAGTTCACGCTTGCGGGCGAGATCGTCGTCCGGCTTCGTGCCGTGCAGGGTCGTGCCGAATTGACGGTTGGCGACAGCGGTACCGGCATTCCTCCGCATGAGATGCCCCGACTGTTTGAACGCTTTCACCGCATCGAAGGGGCGCCGGGGCGCAGCATCGAGGGCACCGGCATTGGCCTCGCTCTGGTCGAGGAAATGGTCAAGATGCACGGCGGCAAGATTTGGGCGGATAGTACGCTGGGACAGGGCAGTACCTTCCACGTCGCGCTTCCGCTGGGGAGTGCGCATCTGGACCCCGATTATTGCCGCGCGCCGCTGCCCCTCGCTCCGACGGCACGCCCTGCCGGCGCCTTCGTCGAGGAGGCCCTGCGGTGGCTGCCCACGAGCGGCGTCGGCGGCGTGAGGGCGTACCCCGAGGGCCTTCCGGCAAGGGTTGAGGGCCTGGGCCGCGATGGCCGCCGCCCGCGGATCCTTCTGGCGGACGACAACGCCGACATGTGCAACTACGTCCGCGGCATTCTGACCGAGAGCCACAGCGACATTGAGGTGGTGAGCGACGGCGAAGCTGCTTTGGCCGCGGCCCGGGCCCACACTCCCCCCGACCTTGTGCTCACCGACGTTATGATGCCCAGGCTTGACGGCTTCGGGCTGCTGCGAGCCCTGCGGGCCGATCGCCGCACCGAAAGCATTCCGGTGATCCTGTTGTCAGCCCGCGCCGACGAGGCGGCCCGCGTCGAAGGATTGTCCTTGGGCGCCGATGATTACATGGTCAAGCCCTTCAGCGGGCGGGAGTTGGTGGCTCGCGTTGAGGGGAGCCTGCGTCTGGCGAGCCTGCGCAGGATCAAGGGAGCCGAGAAAGCGCTGCGGGAAAGCGAAAAAAAGTTCCGGCAGCTGGCCGACGCGATGCCCCAGCTCGCGTGGATCGCCAACGCCGATGGTCATATTCATTGGTACAACCAACGTTGGTACGAATACACCGGAACAACGCCTGAGCAGATGAAGGGCTGGGGGTGGAAAGTCGTCCATGACCAAGATGTGCTTCCAGCGGTCCTGGAACGGTGGTCGGCGTCCATCGCCAAAGCCAAGCCATTTGACATGACATTTCCCTTGCGTGGGGCGGACGGTCAGTTGCGACCGTTTTTGACCCGTGCCATGCCTCTGCTGGATGCGGAAGGACAAGTTCTCCAATGGTTTGGCACCAACACGGAAATCACTGAACAAAAGGCGATGGAAGAGGCTCTTCGCCAGGCAAAGACCGAGGCCGAGCGGGCGAATGAGGCCAAGTCACATTTTCTGGCGGCGGCCAGCCACGATCTGCGCCAGCCGTTCCAGGCGTTGCGCCTGTACATCGACATCCTCACCCAAGAACTCGAAAGATCCCCGCAGGCGAAGGCGGCGCAAATGGCGAGCGCCGCTCTTGCCGTCGGGGAGAACTTGTTGAATGCACTGCTCGATGTTTCGAAGTTGGAGGCCGGAATGGTGGTGATGCAGCGCCGAAGCATCGCCTTCTCGGAGATCGCCGCGCAATTGGTCAATCAGTACGACGGTCCGGCCCGAGTGAAGGGGCTGAAGCTGACTGTCGTTGGCTCTTCGGCCGCCATCGACAGCGATCCGGTGCTGCTGTCGCGCCTACTGCGCAACCTTCTCGACAATGCCATCAAATACACTGATCGAGGCCGTATTTTGGTAGGGTGCCGACGGATCAAGGATGGCCTGAGAATCGAAATTTGGGACACGGGGATCGGCATTGCCCCCGATCAGTACGATCGCATTTTTGAAGACTTCTACCAGGTCGGAAATGACAATCGTGATCAGAACTTGGGCCTCGGCATCGGTCTCGCGGTGGTTCGTCGCACTGCCGCGCTACTCGGGCACCAAGTCACGGTACGGTCATGCCCGGGAAGAGGGTCGGTATTCACGCTCGACGTCTTACGCGGGGGCGCGCCGCCGCAGCTTGGTTGATCCGCCGTCACCGCGGGATATCACCGCGATCGCTTCCGGGGCGGCGCTGAACTCGAGCGGGTCGGCGCCGAGCGGCCCCTATAAGAAGGTCGGCTGCTTGAATACGGCTGGAAATCTGGTCGGAGCCTTGACCCGCAGCTGCTTGTTCACATTGAAGCGGCCAAAGACCACCTCGATCGCGGAGGGGGAAACGCCGAATTCGTCGGCCAGAAAACGCACCATGTGATCTGTCGCCCGGCCCAAGTGGGGGGCCGCCGTCACGCTGACCTTGAGCTGTGCCCCTTTGGGTTTGCCGATAGCATCGCGGCTGGCGCTGGGTTTGCCCAAAATATTGATGACCAGCGTATTGTCCTCCCACCAGAAGAATGAGGGATTCTCTTCGGCAATAGGCTTTGCACCTGTCTGCTTCATGGAGGATTCCGCCCCAGAATTCCAACGCGTTCGCGCGCGCCCCGCCAGCTGCTATAGTCCCGTCAGGCGGGTTGTGCAATGCGCGCGAATGTCAAATATCCCCCGGCAAATGGAACGCGGGATTCGGTTCTCCCGACCGCTCGCGTCACGGTTCCGGTGACAATTGAGCGATTAAATCCTGCAAACGGGCTTCGAGCGCTTGCAACTCGACTTCATCTAATCGGCGTACCGCCAAAGCGTCGTAATCGACACCCACCTGCTGGCCGACAAAGTTCATTGCCTTGAAGCCAACAAATCCATACTTGTCCTGCGCCAACGAAGTCGCTTTCTGAAAGCCTGACATGATTGACTGAGCCGTGGGCATGCCGGTACTCCTGAATTATTCAATTAGAAATGCCGCCGTTGGAACCAGCGGCAACGGCAACACCTTTAAACCAATGGTATTCCGCAGAAAGCGTTGCAAGAGGGTGGCTATCCATCGGCGTTTGACGTCCCCCGCGTGCTTGTGGTCAAATTTCTTGACCAACAGCGGGCGGGGCGGCGATGACCCATTTGCACCAGCGGGCGACCGACTATGAAGCGCTGTGCCGTGAGCTCGGCAAATTCATTCCGCCGCTCCGCCTGATCCGGGATCCGCTGCGCCGGCTGGCCTATGGCACCGATGCCAGCTTCTATCGGCTGGTTCCGCAGGTGGTGGTCAGGGTCGACGGCGAAGACGAGGTGTTGCGACTGCTGGCCACCTGCCGCCGCCACGGTGCCCCGGTCACCTTTCGGGCCGCCGGCACCTCGCTGTCCGGCCAGGCGGTGACCGATTCGGTGCTGATGATCCTGGGCGATCGATGGACCGGCGCTGTGGTCGAACGGGATGGCGCCGCCATCCGTCTGCAGCCGGGGGTGATCGGCGCCGAAGCCAATCGCCGGCTGGCGGTGCTGGGCCGCAAGATCGGCCCCGATCCGGCCTCGATCGATTCCTGCAAGATCGGCGGCATCGCCGCCAACAACGCCTCGGGGATGTGCTGTGGGACGGCCGAGAACAGCTACCAGACCCTGGCCTCGATGCGGCTGGTGCTGGCCGATGGCAGCCTGGTCGATACCGGCGACGCCGCCAGCCTGGCGGCCTTCCGCCAGTCCCATGCCGAGCTGCTGGCCGAGCTGGCGGCGATGGGCCGGCGGGTGCGCGCCGACGAGGCATTGGCGGGGCGGATCCGGCGGAAATTCGCCATCAAAAACACCACCGGCTACAGCCTCAATGCCCTGGTCGATTTCGACGACCCGATCGACATCCTGCAGCATCTGATCATCGGCTCGGAAGGAACCCTCGGCTTCATCGCCGAGATCACCTTCCGCACCGTGCCCGAGCATCCGGCCAAGGCCAGCGCCCTGCTGCTGTTCCCCGACATCGTCGAGGCCTGCCGGGCCGTCGCCTTGCTGAAGAAGACTCCGGTCTCGGCGGTGGAGCTGATGGATCGCGCCTCGTTGCGCTCGGTCGAGGGCAGGCCCGGCATGCCCGACGAGATCGTCGGCGTGGCCGATGGGGTGGCCGCCCTGCTGGTGGAGACGCGGGCCGCGGACGAGGCGGGTCTGGCGGCCAAGCTGGTGGCCATCCTGGCGGCGCTGGCCGCGGTGAACGTCTTGGGGGCGCCCGCCTTCACCTCGGACGAGGCCGTCTACAAGCGGTTGTGGAACATTCGCAAGGGGTTGTTTCCGGCAGCCGGGGCGGTGCGCCCGCTGGGCACCACGGTGATCATCGAGGACGTCGCCTTCCGCATCGAAGACCTGGCGGCGGCGGCCCTCGACCTGCAACAGCTGTTCACCAGGCACGGCTATCACGAAGCCGTGCTGTTCGGCCATGCGCTGGACGGCAATCTGCATTTCCTGTTCACCCAGGATTTCGGCCAGGCCGCCGAGGTCGAGCGTTACGCCCGCTTCATGGACGATGTCTGCCATCTGGTGGTGGACAAATACGACGGATCGCTCAAGGCGGAGCATGGTACCGGGCGCAATATGGCGCCCTTCGTCGAGCTGGAATGGGGGCAGGCCGCCACCCAGCTGATGTGGTCGATCAAGGCGCTGCTGGACCCCACCGGCCTGTTGAACCCCGGGGTGCTGCTGGATACCAATCCCAAGGCCCATCTCGAACATCTGAAGCCCCTGCCGCCGGCCGATCCGCTGGTCGACGCCTGCATCGAATGCGGTTTCTGCGAACGCATGTGCCCGTCGCATGGGATGACCCTGTCGCCCCGCCAGCGGATCACCGGCTGGCGGGAGATCGGCCGCCGCGCCGCCAGCGGCGACGCCGCACCGGACCTGCGCCGGCTTTATGCCTATCAGGGGCTGGATACCTGTGCCGCCTGCGGCCTATGCGCCACCGCCTGTCCGGTCGGCATCGAGACCGGCCGGCTGATCAAGTTGCTGCGCGGGCAGAAGCGCGGCGCCCTGGCCAAGACCGTCGGCGACGCCGCGGCACGGCATTATGGCGGCCTGATGGGGGCGACCCGGGCCGGTTTGGCGGTGGCCGCCGCGGCCCATCGGCTGCTGGGCGGCGATACCGTGGCCGGGCTGTCGGCGGCGCTACGCAAGGTCTCGGGCGGCCGGCTGCCGAAAGTGGGGGCCAATCTGCCGCGGCCGGCGGCGGCCATCCCGCCGGTGGGGCGCGGCGACGGCGAACCGGTGGTCTACCTGCCGAGCTGCGTCGGGCGCAGCATGGGGCCGGCGGTGGACGATCCTGAAGCCGATTCCCTGCCCACGGTGACCATGCGGGTGCTGGCCCGCGCCGGCTTCCGGGTCATCCTGCCGGAGGGCATTGACCGGCTATGCTGCGGCCAGCCGTTCGAAAGCAAGGGGCTGGCCGCTGCCGCCGACGCCAAGGCGGCCGAATTGGAGCAAGCCCTGATCCGCGCCTCGGACGGCGGCCGCATTCCGGTGGTGAGCGATGCCAGCACCTGCAGCTGGCGCCTGCAGACGGTGCTGGCCGGGCGATTGGCAGTGACCGATCTGGTGGCCTTCCTGCACGACCGGGTGCTGCCCCGGCTGAC
Source organism: uncultured Telmatospirillum sp. (assembly GCA_903858635.1). Classification (GTDB taxonomy): domain Bacteria; phylum Pseudomonadota; class Alphaproteobacteria; order Rhodospirillales; family Magnetospirillaceae; genus DUZF01. The sequence goes on from CAIOJO010000050.1 coordinate 8,393, forward strand.
CGTGGCCCGCCAGGACCAGCCGGTGATCGTCCATGTCAATTGCGGGGCGCGCAAGATGGGACTCGACGACAAGATGCTGGCCCTGGCCAAGGCTTGCGCCGTGCAGGTGGTGGTGCCGGACGGGGTCGGCTGCTGCGGCTTCGCCGGCGACAAGGGGTTCACCACGCCGGGGCTGAACGATCATGCCCTGCGCCACCTGGCCGCCCAGGTCGGCCCGGCCATCGAGGCCGGCTATTCGTCCAATCGCACCTGCGAGATCGGCCTGGCCGACCACGCCGGCATCCCCTATCGCTCGATCGTCTATCTGCTGGACCGGGTCAGCCGGTCAGTCTAGGGGGGGCGGGCTTGCGCTCACATCGAGCGATCGGCAGGGGATGAACCTTCAAGCAACACGGACGGACGCAGATGCCGCTGCGCGGCGCACGGACAACACGGACAAAGTTTATTCGTCCGTGTTCGTCTGTGGATGTCGGCGTCCGTCCGTGTTGCTTTGATTGCTTCCGCAGATCGTCATGCCCGCGAGGGGCAATGGTTCTCAGTGGGACCGGCGTCCCTGCCGGTCTTTCGCCGCGAAGCGGCGGAAATGCGCAGCTTCCGGCTCCGCCGGAACGCCGGCAGAGACGCCGGCGCCACTAATTTATTCACATACCGCGTCAGCAAGCCGGCGGCACGTAGCCCTTCGGCGCTTCCTGCATCAAGGCCAGGCTATGCCCATCCGGATCGGTGAAGAAGGCCATCCACAGGTCATGGTCCTCCATGCCGGCGATCAGCCGGGGCGGGCCGGTGAAGACCACGCCGCGCCGCTTCAGTTCACCGACCGACCGCGCGATGTCGGGACAGCGGAAATAGATCACCGAGGCGCGCAGCACCGATTCCGGCCGCTCCGCCTTGTCGAGCATCAGCCGCACGCCGGCGCAGTCGAAGAAGCAAAGGTCGCCGGCCCGGTAGAGTTTGTGCAGCCCCAAGGCCTGCTCGTAGAAGGTTTCGGCCCGATCGACATCGGTGACCGCCAAGGCGATCTGGCCGATCTGGTTCAAACGGAGCGCCATTCGGGTCCTCCAAGGGGGCCAGCCGCAGGCCGGGTCTCAAGCGAAATCCAGGGCGAGAGCGGCCCGCATCGATTCCGTCAAGGCGGCGGCATGCTCGTAGCCGGGATGCCGGATAGCAAATAGCACTTGGGTGCCGGCTTGGCGAAACTTATCGATCTGCGCCGCTGAAAACGGAAAATGCAGGAACTGGACGCTCGACGCCTTGCCTTCGGCGGTGGTCCGCTCGACGTCGGCTTCCGGCTGGCCGACCACCCGCTCGCCGGCAAACTCCAACCCCATCATGGTCTCGACGCCGCCCAAGAGGGCCAGCAGGCGCTGGCGCCGGGTTGGGTCTTCGACCTCGAACATCACCGTGGCGGTCAGCTCGGTGCCGTTCGGGATCAGCGGGTTGTAGGCGGCGAGCTCGCCTTCGAGCTGCGCTTCGCCGCCCTTTTCGACAAAGAGCATTTCCTGGACCTGGTGCCACATGGTGTCGTAGTTCTCGAACTGCGCGGTGGCATAGGGGCCGATGGCGAGGCGCCGGGTTTTCTTGCGCTCGATCAGCGACCGCCGCAGCTCGGCCCGCAGGGGGGCGTACTGATCGAGCGGCATGATGTCTTCAGGCGTGATGCGGCGCTTCATTCTCCGGTCTCCAAGCTCAGATCAATCCATAGGCCGCGGCGACCAGCTGGATCGGGTGCAGGCTGCGGTCCGGCTTGACCTCGGCCGCCACCGCTTCGATGCCCTGCGCCAAATGCGCTCCGGCCAACGGACATTCCGAGCACAGATGCCGGGTCGCGTTCTTCACCACTTGGCGCATGGCCGGCTTGCCGACCTTCATGGCGACGTCGAAATTGCCCTTCTTGATGCCCCAGGATCCGCCGTGGCCGGAACAGCGTTCAACCGGAAGCACCTTGGTGTCCGGCAGCAGCCGCAGCATCTCGAGGGCCTTCGGCCCCATGTTCTGGGCCCGGGCATGGCAGGCCAGGTGCAGGCTGATGCCGCCCTCGATCGGCCGCAGCCCGTCGGCCAGCCCCTCCTTGCGGGCAATGTCGACCACATATTCCGAGACGTCGAAGACGGCCGCGGCCAAACGGCCGACATCGGTATCCTCGGGCAGGATCAGCGGCCATTCGAATTTCATCATCAGGGCGCAGGACGGCACCGGCACCACCACATCGAAGCCCCGGTCGACCAGCGGCAGCAGCGCCTGGGCGGTGTGCCGCGCCTTGGCGGCGACCCGTTCGAGATCGCCATGTTCCAGCTGCGGCATGCCGCAGCAGCCCGGATAGACCACTTCGGTGGCGACCCCGTTATGGGCCAGCACGGCCCGCGTGGCGAGACCGATTTCCGGGGTGTTGTAATTGGCGAAACAGGTGGCGAAGATCGCCGCCTGACGGCCATAGGCCGGCGCCGCGGGGTTCACCGCCGGCGCCGCGGCCTTGGCCTGCATGACCAAGGTCTGCCCGGCGTAGCGCGGCAATTCGGCCTGCCGGTCGATGCCGGCCACCGCCTCCAGCAGGGGCCGGGTCAGGCCGTTGCCGCGCCGGGTGGCCCAATTGGCCAGGCCGGCGACCGGCCGGGCGAGGCGCCCGTTGCGATCGGTCTCGGTCAGTTGTCGATCGGCGAAGGCCAGCTGGCCGGCCTTCAGCTGGGTGGCCCGGCTGCGCACCATCAGATGGGGGAAGTCGAGGGCGAACGGGTGCGGCGGCACATAGGGGCATTTGGTCATGAAACAGAGGTCGCACAGGGTGCAGGCGTCGACCACCGACTTGAAATCCCCGCTGTCGACCCCGGCTATTTCGGCGTCGCCGGCGGCGTCGACCAGGTCGAACAGGCGGGGGAAGGAATCGCACAGGTTGAAGCAGCGGCGGCAGCCGTGGCAGATCTCGAACACCCGGCGCAGCTCGGCGTCGAGCTGGACCGGATCGGTGAAGGCCGCGTCCTGCCAGCCATAGGGATGGCGGATCGGCGCTTCCAGGCTCCCTTCACGCATCAGCGGATCTTTCGCCGGGCGTTCTGCCCGGCCGGAGCGGCGGCGAGCGCGGCTCCGGCCGGGACTGACGCAGTGGAGCTTATTGACCCAGGCTGTCGATGGCCTTCTGGAAGCGGCCGGCATGAGACTTTTCGGCCTTGGCCAAGGTCTCGAACCAGTCGGCGATTTCCTCGAAGCCTTCTTCGCGGGCGGTCCGGGCCATGCCGGGATACATGTCGGTGTATTCGTGGGTTTCGCCGGCGACGGCGGCCTTCAGGTTCGAGCTGGTCTCGCCGATCGGCAGGCCGGTGGCCGGATCGCCGCTCTCTTCGAGAAATTCGAGATGTCCGAAGGCGTGACCGGTTTCGCCTTCGGCGGTCGAGCGGAACACCGCGGAAACGTCGTTATGACCTTCCACATCGGCCTTCTGGGCGAAGTACAGGTAGCGGCGGTTGGCTTGGCTTTCTCCGGCGAAAGCCGCTTTCAAGTTGGATTCGGTTTTGGAACCCTTCAGCGCCATTGTCTCCTCCATGAGTTGTCCACGGGATGCGGCCGCCTGCTCTTGCTTGGAGCCGTCGGCGGCAGGAATGCAGCAACGCGGAGCTTGATCGGGACAACTATGCGCGCCGCATTTAAGCCCGGGGATGTCCCGGTCGATGTTGAAATTGGAGGGCAGGCGTTGCTCACCTTGAGCCTGTAGGCTCGGGGTGTCGAATCCGCAAAGGAGAGCAACGCCATGAAGAAATCTACCACATTGGCCGCCGTCGTTCCGGCGACAA
>CAIOJO010000051.1 GCA_903858635.1 uncultured Telmatospirillum sp.
CTGCCGGCGTTCCGGCGGAGCCGGAAGCTGAGCATTTCCGCCGCTCCGCGGCGAAAGACCGGCAGGGACGCCGGTCCCACTGCAAAAAAAGTTCACAGGGGTCGGCGCCGCGCCTACTGCGCCGCCACGTCTTCCGACGGCGGCGGCGTTTCGGCTTTTTCCTTCTTGTCCTCTTCCGGCAGGCTGAGCACGCCCGAGGTGTAGTCGTAATCGAAGATTTCGGCGTAGCGGCCCCAGACGATGACCTCTTCGAGGACGCGTTCGGCCTCGTCGTCGCTCAGGTAATCCTCCAGCTCCTGGATGAAGCGGTCTTCCGGCGCCTTGTGGTCGCGCCGTTCGTCGAGCACCCGGCGAATATGGGTGGCCAACGAGATATGGGCCAGCAGATGCTCGGCGAAGATCTCTTTGCGTTGCGCCGCATTGCCCGCCACATAAGCCTCGCCCGACGGCAGCAGCGACACGTCGCCCTTGTCGACCTTGATGAAGCCGAACAGGCGCCCGGCTTCCAGCAGATGGAACAGGGCATCGTCCGGCAGTTCCAGGATCTCGGCCAGTTGCGGCAGGTCGGCCTTGCCGTTGAACGGCTCGTCGGCCAGGGTTTCCATCATGCCTTCGATCTTGTAAGGAGTCGCCTGCGGCAGACGGTAGCCCAGCGACAGCGGCTCGGGCGCCATCCCGGCGGCACGCTGCGGCTGCTGGGTCATGATGCCGTAGATCTCATCGACGATCTGCTTGAAGGCGGTCGAATCCCGATCGCGCGGATGGGTCAGGTTGACCGGGATCTCGGCCTTCACCCGACCGGGATCGGACGAGAAGATCAGCACCCGGTCGGCCATGGTGACCGCCTCTTCGATGTTGTGTGAGACGAACAGGATGCCCTTGGTGGGGATCTGTCGCTCCAGCCACAGCTCGAGGAGGTCGGCCCGCAAGGTTTCGGCGGTCAGCACGTCGAGGGCCGAGAACGGCTCGTCCATCAGCAGCACGTCGGGTCGCATGACCAGTGCCCGGGCGAAGCCGACCCGCTGGCGCATGCCGCCCGACAACTCGCGCGGGAAGGCCGATTCGAAGCCGCCGAGGCCGATCAGGTCGATCACCTGGAGGGCGCGGGTCTCGCGTTCGGCGGCCGGCACCGCCATCGCCTCGAGTCCCAGCTCGACATTCTGCTGCACGGTCAGCCAGGGGAAGAGCGCGAAGGACTGGAACACCATCGAGATGCCGTAGGCCGGCCCGTTGATCGACTTGCCACGGTAGAGAACGCTGCCGCCGTTGGGCTTGATCAACCCGGCGATGATCCGCAGCAGGGTCGATTTGCCCGAACCGGACTTGCCCAGCAGGGCGACGATCTCGCCATCGGCCAGGCGAAAATTCACCCCTTCGAGGACCACCCGGTCGGACCGGTCGGGCGCACGGAAGACCTTGCGCACTCCGTTCAGGTCGATCAGCGGTTCGCCGTCGGTCATCGCAACTCCCCTCAGTCGATCCGCCAGCGCTCTTCGGCCAAGCGGTAAAGCCGGCGCCAGATCTGGCGGTTGAACAGCATGACGAACAGGCACATCACGCAAATGCCCAGCGCGATGCGCGGAAAATCGCCCTTGGCCGTGGCCTCGGCGATGTAGGCGCCGATGCCGGTGGCGGTGAGCGTGGTGTCGCCCCAGCTCACCAGTTCGGAAACGATACTGGCGTTCCACGACCCGCCCGAGGCGGTGATCGCGCCGGTGACGTAAGACGGGAAGATCGCCGGCAGGATCAGCCGCTTCCATTTCAGCCAGCCACGCAGGCCGAAATTGCCGCCGGCGTCCTTCAGGTCGGTCGGAATGGCCGATGCCCCGGCAATGACGTTGAACAGGATGTACCACTGGGTCCCGAGGATCATCAGCGGGCTGGTCCAGATCTCGACCGACAGGTCGAATTTCAGGATCACGATGACCGCTACCGGGAACATCAGATTGGCCGGGAAGGCCGCCAGGAACTGGGCGATCGGCTGCACGGTCTGGGCCCAGCGGGGACGCAGGCCGATCCACACCCCGATCGGCACCCAGACCACCGAGGCCAGGGCGATCAGCACGATGACCCGGATCGCCGTGGCCAGCCCCAACAGGAAGACGTGATAGACCTCGTCGAGGTCGACCTCGGTCCGAACGAATTCGCCGACGCGGATCAAGGCATAGGCGGCGACCACCGCCAACACGGCGTTCCATGCCTTGTCCATCCAGCCGAGGTCGCGCCGCCGCGACGGCGCCTTGCCGAGATTGTCGCTGCGCCGCCGAAACAGGGGCAGCGAGGCATTCCACAACAGGCCCGGTCCGCCGCTCAACGCCTGGATGAGGCGGCTGCGCTGCATGATCGTCAGCAGCCGCGATTCGGGAACGTCCTCGCCGGGCGTGGTCTCGAACTTGAACTTGTCGGCCCAGGCGACCAGCGGCCGGAACAACAGCTGGTCATAGATCAGAATGCCGATCAGCATGGTCAGGATCGCCCAGCCGATGGCGGCCAGGTTCTTGTCGGCGATGGCCAGCGAGATGTAGGAGCCGATCCCCGGCAGCAGGATGTTCTGTCCCGATACCGTGATGGCTTCCGAGGCGACAACGAAGAACCAGCCGCCCGACACCGACATCATCATGTTCCAGATCAAGGGCGGCATGGCGAAGGGCAGTTCGAGGCGCCAGAAGCGCTGCCAAGGCGACAGGTGGAACATGTCGGCGGCTTCTTGCAGGTCGTGCGGGATGGTGCGCAGCGACTGGTAGAAGCTGAAGGTCATGTTCCACGCCTGCGAGGTGAATATGGCGAAGATCGCCGCGCACTCCACCCCGAGCAGATTGCCGGGAAACATGGCGATGAATCCGGTCACGGTGATCGACAGGAAGCCGAGGATCGGAATCGATTGCAGAACGTCGAGGATGGGAATGAGGATCTTCTCGGCATAGCGGCTTTTCGCCGCCAGCGTGGCATAGACCAGGGTGAACACCAGCGAGCAGATCAGGCCCGCCCCCATGCGCAGGCCGGAGCGCAGCAGGTAATAGGGGAGATCGCCGGGGTCGAGGGACATCGGCAGCGGGTCGCCCAGATTGTAGGGCGTGCTCATCTGGGTCCCGCCGAAGGCCAGCAGCCAAACCAGCGCCAGGACAAGTGGCAGCGCCACCAGATCCCAAGCGCTGGGGCGGAGCTCGGGGCCGAAGCTGATGGTCGCGGGAATGATCGACGGCCGCAAAACCACTCTCCCCCGTCGGGCGCTGATTCGGTACCGGCTTTCAATACGCTGTCGGAATACGCGGCGCAATGCGGCAGATGATTGTGGTTTTGTGACAATCTCGGCCCGGCGCGGCTTCGGTATGCCATTTCCCGTTGTTCTTGATTAATTCCAATGACCGTCATAGGGTGCAAACCAAGCGGTCGAGGAGCCCCCCTCAGGCTCTCCTGCTGCGTGCATAATCCACCGCGCACAAAATCGGAGCGAGAGCACGTCCTAGCCCGACCGATAAACCGCCAGTATCAACCTTAGCGCGATCACGCCGGATCATTGTGTTATTATCCTATCGCGAGCGTCCGGTGCTTTATGAGATATTTCGACACCATGTTAAGACATGCCGACATCTGGGCCGGGGATGTCCCGGTCGATGTTGAAATTGGAGGGCAGGCGTTGCTCACCTTGAGCCTGTAGGCTCGGGGTGTCGAATCCGCAAAGGAGAGCAACGCCATGAAGAAATCTACCACATTGGCCGCCGTCGTTCCGGCGACAA
>CAIOJO010000052.1 GCA_903858635.1 uncultured Telmatospirillum sp.
TGTCGCCGGAACGACGGCGGCCAATGTGGTAGATTTCTTCATGGCGTTGCTCTCCTTTGCGGATTCGACACCCCGAGCCTACAGGCTCAAGGTGAGCAACGCCTGCCCTCCAATTTCAACATCGACCGGGACATCCCCCCCGTCCGGCAACCTCGCCATCAACACTCCGGCGCTGCGGAGATCGTCCATAACCGCATCGACAGCGGCCAACTGATAGCGACATTTGGTCTTGTCGCTCGTGGTAAACAGTCCGCTGTCCCTGATAATCGTCGAGGCACGAATGTTATACCCATCGTCATGGTGGCTGGCTTGCCTGTACCGGTGGGTCATCCTGCGGTGGAGCCAGCGGGCGGCCGCCGATCGTAGCCGCATGGAAACCTCATAATCGATTTGGCGAAACAACAGTGCGTCTACGGCTTGAGTAACCAGGACATGGAACTGGACCATGGCGCGCCGATCTGAGGTGGACGGCACAACCGTTACCGGAAAAATGGCAGAGGACAGCAGCGACGTTCCGCCCCCCATGTCCAAGGTGATCGTCGCCATATTGCAGATCCGCAGCGCGTGACGTACTTGTGCCCAGGAGTAGGTGTGGTTCTGTCTGGCCAAGTCGCTGCACACCTCACCCAACGTGAAATGTGTTCCCAGGAGCCGGCCATGACAGGCATGCGAACTCGCGGTGGTGCGGTGCTGGTCGATTGCGATCCGCCGAATTGCTTGCTCCACCATTTGCTCGCGGAGGCCTGGGAAAAAATCCCGCTCCACGCCCTTGGTGTCCTTTAGCCGAGCAGGCGTTATCTCTACCGTCACACGCTGGTTATCGATAATGCATGTGCGCCGCTGGGTCGGCAGAAAGCGGACATTCCTTGGATCGATGATGCCTACCCCCGTATCGGGATCCACAATCGGTCCGAACACGAACTTTGGCAGCAGATCCCAGTATTCCAGACTTTGGCTGCAGACCTTGCCTCTGGGTGGGATGAGGCGCTCAAACAGGTCGAGCTGTGGAGGACGGACGATCACCGCGCCTCCGAACCCGACGGCGTGGGAGCCCGGAGCGCGGCCCGCCCCTTGATCCAGTCGTCGATCTCATCCTCAAGCCAAGCGACAGAGTTACCGCCGATCGGTACACGTTTTGGAAACTGACCACCCTTCTCCAGACGGTCTATATGCATGCGAGAATATGGAATGCCCTTTTTCTCGCGCAGATCCTTAAAACCGAGCAGGAACATCTAGCCTCCGCATAGCGCCTCATGTGGCGCCATGTGAACGGAGGTTAAGCAACTGATTGATATTACGTCAAAATACGCAAATCCGCCGGGACGAATATTTGTGCGGATTTCAGCGGCGGATTTACATCGCCGATTTTTGCGGCTGGCGCCCTCGTGGCATCTTTTGGTCAGCAGGCAGACCACCGACGAGTTTTCGGGCTATGTCCCGGTTGACGTTGAATTTGTCGACGACCATCTTCTCCATGAGATGCACTTGCATGGATCTCGGCTCAATGGCGAGCAGGAATTCCTTGATCTCAGATTCTTCTCTGGTGGTGACCTCGTCCTCCTTGGCATGAGGACGGCGCTCCGGTGATGGCTGTTTCGGGAATGGCCAAAACGACGGCGGTGTCACGTTCCGCGCGCGGCAGAATTTCCACACGGCCTCCTTTCTCAGCCCCCACAGACATCTTGCAGTCAACTCGTAGAAATCCAATGGATTGCCATTGAAGTTCTCTTTCGCGAGCTTACGCCGCAGGCCTCGGTCACCCCATAACCGATGAAGAAATTTACTGAGCACATGGACATACAGATCGGAGTCGATATAGAGAATGTGTAGACCATTTTCCGTATTGCCGGTTTGGAGCACAATGTTGTCGAATAACCCATCCATCGCGGCTTTAAACAGGTATTCCCTCAACAATCGGGGATCCATCTTGATTTCTGGCGCCCAGTGTTTTTCCAGATCATGAACAAATATACACATGTCAGCCGCCAGGAAATTCCGATGAGCGGCGCTCATTTCGTTGGAATTTATTTGGTTAGTACTCATTCCGCCCCTCGCCGACCAGTTTTCACCCTGGGTCAGCTACACCGCCGGCACCTCCTCGACAATCTTTTTCAAGCGTTTTTCGTATAGATCAAGGCAACGGCGCTTTTCGTCCTGATAAACATGCTGGTCATAAACCTTGTGCAGGCCGGTCTTTGCATGGGCGGGCAACATCGAGGCCAAGGGCTGATGCGATGTCGGGAGAAATTTCCTGCTATTATGGCGCGGATTCAACACCACCTTGTTGAGAGCGTTGCGGCGATGATCAAAACTAACAAAAATTGGGGTTAAACGCCTTCTTAACTAACGAAATATGGGGTATTGTGGGATTTTCGCACACCTAAACCAACAAGAATTGGGAAGACCGCGATGCGCCCATCCACCCCGTTCGCAGAGGTGTTCCTGTCGACGTCGAAAACGTCGGAATTGGTGGTCGATAACATCGCCGCCGGCAGGCTGCGCAAGATCGGGCCGTCCTTGTACACCTCCAACTTGGTCGATGCCCCGGAAGCGATCATCCGCCGGAATCTGTGGCAAGTAGTGTCCCTCTACTGCCCTGGCGCCCTAGTCACAGACCGCACCGGCATCGAAGCCAAGCCAGCTGCGGACGGTTCGGTCTTTGTCGTTGCCGACCGAGTCAGGGACGTAAATCTGCCTGGACTCAAGATACGCCCCCGGAATGGGCCGGGGCCGACGGAAGCAGACAACCTCTTCATGGGCGGTCTCCATATGGCCTGTCCGGCACGGCTTCTGCTGGACAACATGAAGCCGTCGAGATCCAGGTCCGGCGTCTCTCGGACCTTGAACCGGGTGGAGATGGAAACCTACCTCGACCGCCTCGCCATCCAGCGCGGCGAAGACGGACTGAACCGCGTACGCGACGAGGCCCGCCGCGTTGCCCCGCTGCTCGGTCTCGACGAGGAGATGAAGAAACTGGACAGGCTGGTCGGTGCCCTCCTAGGCTCCAGACCGGGGGTGGAGATGACGGCACTGGCGGCAGTCGCCCGTGGCGCCGGACGGCCCTACGACCCGATGCGCATGGAGATCTTCGAGGCACTACGGACTGAACTCGCGTCCCAGCCGCCGATCATCCGGCGGGCACCAACGTTAGTGCGGCAGGGGGACGACAACCTCGCCTTCTTCGAGGCGTACTTCTCCAACTTCATCGAGGGGACTGAATTCCGCGTTGAGGAGGCGGCGGACATCGTCTTCAACGGAGTCATCCCTGTTGACCGTCCCCAGGACGCGCACGACGTACTGGGGACATTCCGCATCGTCTCCGACCGTCGGGAAATGTGCACGCTGCCGAAGACGGTTGAAGAGTTTATCTCCATGCTGGAGCGGCGACACGCCGTCATCATGGAGCAACGCCCGGACAAGAAGCCTGGCAAATTCAAGGACAAACCCAACCGGGTTGGCCAAAGGGAATTCGTCGCGCCCAACATGGTCCTCGGCACCCTGGAAAAAGGCTTCGAGATATACCGCACCATGACAGGGGCGTTCGAGCGTGCGACCTTCATGATGTACTTGGTGTCGGAAGTGCATCCCTTCATCGACGGCAATGGCAGGGTCGCTCGGATCATGATGAACGCCGAACTCGTGGCTGACGACGAGGAGCGCATCCTCGTACCCATCGTGTACCGCAGTAACTATCTGTCTGCGCTGCGGGCGCTGTCCAACAACCGTCACGCCACCCCGCTCGTCCGCATGTTCGACTTCGCCCAACGTTACGCATTGTCGATTCCGTGGAATTCGTTTGCCCAAGCCAGCCACGTCCTGACCGGGACGAATGCCTTCATGAACCCGGATGAGGCCGATGAAATCGGAGTCCGCCTGCGGCTGCCGACAGCAGAATTGCTTCAAGAAGCCGAGGACGCTTTCCGGGGATGTCCCGGTCGATGTTGAAATTGGAGGGCAGGCGTTGCTCACCTTGAGCCTGTAGGCTCGGGGTGTCGAATCCGCAAAGGAGAGCAACGCCATGAAGAAATCTACCACATTGGCCGCCGTCGTTCCGGCGACAA
>CAIOJO010000053.1 GCA_903858635.1 uncultured Telmatospirillum sp.
AAAACCGCACGTACGGTTCGGAGGGAGGGGAGGCTAAGGCCTTCCCTACCCCTATCTGAAAGACAATTAGGCGGGTCGGCCGCAAGGCACCGGATCATGGTCCGGGGGTGACGAATAGAGGGACTGGCTAGAACAAACATGCACAAGGTCATCACTGCCCTCGAACGGTTCTTCTTCGGTCACCGCGTGCTGACGCTGTCCGTGCTTGCCCTGTTCACCATCGTCATGGCGGTGTTTGCGTCGCGCCTGCATATGGATGCCGGTTACGAAAAGCAGATGCCGATCGGCCATGAATACATCCAGACCTACAACCAGTATCGGGCCGACCTGTTCGGGGCCAACCGGCTGAGCGTGGTCGTCCGGGCGCGGTCGGGGACTATCTGGACCAAGGAAGGGCTGTCCCGCCTTTACGACGTTACCCAGGCGGTGCGCTACCTGCCCTATGTCGACCGCCTCGGCCTGCAATCGCTGTGGACGCCCAGCGCCTATGTCATGGAGATCACCGAGGAAGGGTTCCGCGGCGAGCCGGTGATCGCGGCGACGGTGACCCCCGACCGGCTGACGCCGCCGTTGATCGCCGATATCGCGCGGTCCACCAGCCAGGGCGGCTTCGTCGGTTCGCTGGTGTCGCGCGATCAGACTTCGGCGATGATCATTGCCGAGATCTCCGAACTGGACAAAGACGGCCATAAGATCGACTACGTCGCCTACAACCATCTGATCGAAGAGAAGATCAGGAAGCCGTTCGAGGACGCCGGCTTCGAGATCCAGATCATCGGCTTTGCCAAGCAGATCGGCGACATCGCCGACGGGGCGATTGGCGTCCTGCATTTCTGCGCCATCGCCGTCCTGTTGACCATGCTGGCTGTCTACTGGTACTGCCGTTCCATCCGCTTCACCATCTTGCCGATCGCCTGTTCGCTGACCTCGCTGGTCTGGCAGTTCGGCACCCTGACCCTGTTGGGCTTCGGCCTCGACCCGCTGGCCATCCTGGTGCCGTTCCTGGTGTTCGCCATCGGCGTCTCGCACGGCGTGCAGCAGATCAACTTCATCGTCCGCGAGCTGTCGGCCGGCAAAAACAGCGCACAAGCCGCCCGGGCCAGCTTTACCGGTTTGCTGATCCCCGGCACCCTGGCCCTGGTCACCGCCTTCGTCTCCTTCATCACGCTCTTGCTGATCCCGATCCCGATGGTGCGGGAACTGGCCATTACCGCCTCGCTCGGCGTCGGCTACAAGATCGTCACCAATCTGATCATGCTGCCGGTGGCCGCCTCGTTCCTGCACTTCTCGCGCGATTGGGCGGAAAAAGCCCTATTGAAGCGCGACGAGCGGGCGCGCTGGCTGAAGACCCTGTCGCGCGCCGCCGAGCCGCGCAACGCCGTCGTCATCGTCGGCCTGGCCGGTCTGGTCCTGGCAGCCGCCATGTGGCAGGGCCATGATCGGGTCATCGGCAGCCTGCAGCCGGGGGCGGACGAACTGAATTCCGACTCGCGCTACAATATGGCGGCGGTGTCCATCGCCCGGAACTTCGACGTCGGTCTGGACTGGCTGTCGGTGGTGGTCGAGGCGCCGCCCGGCTCTTGCGAAAACCCGGCGGTCGGACAGTACGTCCAGGCCATGACCTCCTACACCAGGCACGCCCCCGGCGTCGTTTCTGCGGCCTCCTACTCGGAAATGCTCAAGACCTACAACGAGGGCTACAACGAGGGAAACCCCAAGATGTTCGTGGTTCCCATCGATCCGGTGAACTATTCGAGCCTGACCGAAGAAATCCGCCGAACCAGGGGCTACGTGAACAAGGACTGCAGCATGACCGCGCTGCATCTCTATCTGGCCGATCACAAGGCGACGACCATTAAAGGGGTGATCGAGGTGGTGCGGCAGTTCGAACGCACCCATCACGAGAGCGGCATCCGGGTCCGCCTGGCGGCCGGCAATGCCGGCGTCGCCGCCGCCATCAACGACGAGGTGCAGAAGAGCGAGTTTCCGATGATGGCCAATGTCTATCTGGCGATCATCGTCCTGGTCTTCCTGGTCTATCGCGACTTCCGCGCCATCATCGCCTGCTGCGCCCCGCTGACCGTCGGCACCTTCATCGGCTATTGGTTCATGAAGGAGCTGGGGATCGGCCTGACCGTCGCCACCCTGCCGGTGATGGTGCTGGCCGTCGGCATCGGCGTCGACTACGCGTTCTATATCTACAACCGGCTGCAGCTGCATCTGGCGGTGGGCGAGAGCATCGTGCTGGCGCTGGAACGCTCGATCCAGGAGATCGGCATGGCGACCATCTTCACCGCGGTGACCTTGGCCATCGGGGTCGCCACTTGGTCGTTCTCGGAACTGCGCTTCCAGGCCGACATGGGCAAGCTGCTGGCCTTCATGTTCATCGTCAATCTGGTCATGGCGATGACCGTCCTGCCGGCCCTCGCAGTGGTGTTGGAACGCTTGTTCCCGCGCCGCGGGGCGGTACGGGTGCCGGGGATCCTGTTCCATGATTAGGCGTATCGCTCTGGCCATCTTCCTGGCCGCGGCTTTCCTGGCGGCGCCGCCCGCCCGGGCCCGACAGGCCCAGCCGCAGATCACCATCCACCCGGCCGAGGTCAGCCCGAGCGCCAAGCTGCGCATGATCCTGGCCGTGGCGCATGCCGGGCCGCGGGTCGTCACGGTCGGCGAGGATGGCGTCATCCTGCTGTCGGACGATAACGGCAAGAGCTACCGCCAAGCCCGCAGCGTTCCCATCCAGGCGACACTGAACAGTGTTCATTTCGTCGATGACAAGACCGGCTGGGCGGCCGGCCATTGGGGCGCCATCCTCAAGACGACGGATGGCGGCGAGACCTGGCAATTGCAGCGCAGCGACACCGGCCAGGATCGGCCGATCTTCTCGGTGCTGTTCCTGACACCCACCGAGGGCTTCGCGGTCGGCCTGTGGTCGCTGGTGTTGTCGACCAAGGACGGCGGGGCCAGCTGGCAGGAAACCCCCCTGCCCAAGCCGCCCGGTTCGCCAAAGGCCGACCTCAACCTCACCTCGGTGTTCGCCGACCGCAAGGGCAGCCTGTTCGTCACTGCCGAGGGCGGCAAGCTGGTCACCTCGGACGATCGCGGCGCCACCTGGCGCTACCTCGACACCGGCTACCGGGGCACCTTCTGGACCGGCCTGCAGCTGAGCGACGGATCCCTGCTGATCGGCGGCCTGCGCGGCACCATCTATCGCAGCCTGGATGGCGGCCAGAGCTGGGCCGCGGCCAAGACCGATGCACAAAGTTCGGTAACCGGCCTGGCCCAGCTCGCCGATGGCAAGGTGGTCGGCTCGGCCCTCGATGGGGTGCTGCTGAGCAGCGAGGACAACGGCGTCACCTTCCATTCGAGCCAGCGCGACGATCGCGAGGTGCTGACCGCGGTGCTGCCATTGGCCGGCGCCAATTACCTGGTCTTTACCAAGCACGGAATTGAGAATTAAGAAGCGGCCCGACCATTCAGTAACCGGTTTAGGGTATATCTGCTCAATGTAAGATCATGCTAGTAAATATGAAGACATGGTCCGCTATTCACTGAGAAGTGGCCGGCCAATAATAATCAATTGTCTTTCGGAGGAACGGCCATGAGCGTTGCCACTCAACAGTTTACCTTGCGCCAGGCCAATCAGGCCTTCCTGGCGCAGCCACGCAAGATGTTGATCGATGGCAAATGGGTCGCCGCAGCCTCGGGCAAGACCTTCGCCGTGTTCGATCCCGGGACCGGCCGCGAGATCGCCCAGGTGGCGGCCGCCGACAAGGCCGATATCGACCTGGCCGTCGCCGCCGCCCGCCGGGCGTTCACCAACAAGGCCTGGGCCGGCATGAAGGCCTGCGACCGCGAGCGTCTGCTCAACCGCCTGGCCGACCTGGTCGAGGCGAATGCCGATGAACTGGCCGAACTGGAATCCCTCGACAACGGCAAGTCGGTGAATTTGGCCCGTTACGTCGACGTGGTGGCGGCGGTGGATTGCCTGCGCTACATGGCCGGCTGGCCGACCAAGATCGAAGGCAGCACCATCCCGGTTTCGGTTCCCTACATGCCGGATGCCAAGTTCTTCGCCTATACCATGCGCGAGCCGGTCGGCGTGGTCGGGCAGATCATTCCGTGGAATTTCCCGCTGCTGATGGCGGCGTGGAAGCTGGCCCCGGCGCTGGCCACCGGCTGCACGGTGGTGCTGAAGCCGGCCGAGCAGACGCCGCTGTCGGCGCTGCGCCTGGGCGAGCTGGTGCTCGAGGCCGGCTATCCGGCCGGCGTCGTCAACATCTGCCCGGGTTTCGGCGAAACCGCCGGCGCCGCCTTGGCCGCCCATCCCGATGTGGACAAGGTGGCGTTCACCGGCTCGACCGAGGTCGGCAAGCTGATCGTCCAGGCGGCGCTCGGCAATCTGAAGAAGGTGTCGCTGGAACTGGGCGGCAAGTCGCCGGCCATCGTGCTTCCCGACGCCGATATGGACATCGCCATTCCCGGCGCCGCCATGGCCATCTTCTTCAATCAGGGTCAGGTCTGCTGTGCCGGCTCGCGCCTCTACGTCCACAAGTCGATCTTCGACAAGGTGGTCGACGGGGTGGCCGGGGTCGCCAAAGGGTTCACCGTGGGCCACGGCCTGTCGCCGTCGACCCAGATGGGCCCCCTGGTCTCCGAGGAGCAGGCGTTGCGCGTCGCCTCCTATATCGAAGACGGGCTGAAGTCCGGCGTCGAGGCGGTGACCGGCGGCCGGCGGCTCGACCAGCCCGGCTATTTCGTCGAGCCGACCGTACTGGTCAAGGTCAAGCCCGAGATGAAGGTGGTCAAGGAGGAGATCTTCGGCCCGGTGGTGGTCGCCATGCCGTTCGACGATCTCGACGAAGTGGTGACCCAAGCCAACAACACGATCTACGGCCTGGGTGCCAGCATCTGGACCCGCGACCTCGGCAAGATGCACCGGCTGGCTCCGGCGCTGAAGGCCGGCACCGTCTGGGTCAACTGCCACAGCGTGATCGATGCGGCGCTGCCCTTCGGCGGCTTCAAGCAGTCGGGCTGGGGCCGCGAACTCGGCCGCGAGGCGATCGACCTCTACATGGAGCGCAAGTCCGTCTGCGCGATGGTCTAGGGACTGCAACCGCCGTCGCGACGTCTGGGGAGGATTGGGGCATGAATAGGTCCAAGCGTTTGATCGGCCTGTGCGTCGCATCGCTGATACTGCTGCTGGCCGCTCGGCCGGCAATGGCGGATGGCAGCGATGCGGCCAAGACCATCCTCGATCAGCAATGCGGCAAATGTCATGAGCGGACGGCCGACGGCACCCTGAACCGGATCGGCGAAATCCGCGAGATCGCTGACGGCTGGGCCTTGACCATCCGGCGGATGCGCGAATGGCACCACATCACCGTCAGCGAGGACGAAGAGAGAGTGCTGGTCAAATACCTGGCCGACACCCAGGGCCTGGCACCCGAGGAAACCGCCCCCTACCGCGCCGTGCTGGAACGCCGTCCCGGCATCGTCGAGACCGCCGACGACCCCGATATCAAGGTGTTCTGCGCCCGTTGCCACACCTATGCGCGGGTCGGCCTGCAGCATCGCGATACGGCCGAATGGGTCAAGCTGGTGCATGGCCATGTCGGTCAATTCCCAACCCTCGAATATCAGGAATCCGCCCGCAACCGCGAATGGTTCAAGCTTGCCACGACGGTCATTGCCGCCAAGTTGGGGGAAAAATGGCCGTTCTCGACCACCGCTTGGAGCCAGTGGAAGACCCACCAGCCTGCCGATCTGTCGGGCAGCTGGCGGGTGGTTGGTCATCGCCCCGGCAAGGGCGATTATTCGGGCAGTTTGACCGCCACCAAGAGCGGTCAGGACGAATACACGCTCCGCTACAGCCTGGCCTACGCCGACGGCAGCAAGCTCGCCGGCAGCGGCCATGCCATCCTCTATACCGGCTTTGTCTGGCGCGGCACCTCCCAATTGGGCAAGGAACGGGTCAACGAGGTCTATGAGGTGTCGGCCGACGGCAACCACATCAGCGGCCGCTGGTTCCTGGCCGACAACGACGGCGTCGGTGGCGATCTCAGGGCGGTCCGCGCCGGCACTCCGGAGCTGCTGGCGGTGCAGCCTCCCTATATCAAGGCCGGCCAGTCGACCCGGCTCACCCTGGTCGGCAGCGGTCTGAGCGGATCGCCGGACCTTGGTCCGGGCGTCCGCATCGAGAAAGTGATCACCAGCTCCGCCGAGGGGGCGACGGTCATCGCGACAGCCGATAACAGCGCCGCCGGCGGTCTGCGCCCGGTGGCGGTGGGTCAAAGCAAACTGGCCGATGGCCTGGTGGTCTACGACAAGGTCGACACGGTCGCGGTCGAACCGCCCTACACCATCGCCCGCACCGGCGCCAATGGCGGTCCGGTTGCCACGGTGCCGGCCCAGTTCGAAGCGGTGGCCTTCATGCGGGGGCCGGCCGGCCCGATGCGCATCGGCGTGATGCCCGCCAACTGGTCCCTGGCGCCCTTCGACACCGCCGCCGGCGAAGCCGACGACGTCCGCTTTGCCGGCAAGATGGGCCAGGACGGGTTGTTCCGACCGGCTGGAGCAGGCCCCAATCGGGCCCGTCACGGCGGCAACAATGTGGGCAACCTGACCATCAAGGCGGTCGTCGCCGATGGCCCGGTCAAGCTGCAGGGGACCGGCCACCTGATCGTTACCGTGCAGCGATGGAACGATGCGGTGATCCGCTGAGGGTGGGCGGGGACAGGGAAGGGACGGCGATGACGCAACTGCGGTTAAGGACCGAGAACCTGCATGAGGTGTCGCTGGGCCAGCGGCGGGTGTTGTTCCATGTGCCGACCACCAGCCTGTTCGACCTCGACGACCTGTCCTGCCAAGTGCTGGACTTTCTGCGGCATGAGCGGCCGGAGGCCGACAGCACGGCGGTGGTCGAGCATTTCCACGGTCGCCATGCCGCGGCCGATGTTCTCGAGGCGCTGGGCGAGCTCGAAGCGCTCGACCTGATCGCCGCTCCCGGCCTGGCCAAGCCTCGTGCGGCGCGGCCACCGATTCCCAAGGACAGTCTGTCGGCGCTGGTGCTGAATGTCAGCACCGGCTGCAATCTGGCCTGCAGCTACTGCTACAAGGAAGACCTGACCAGCCCGGCCGCCGCTCGCCGCCTGTCGCCCGCCAAGGCCGCGGCCGCCGTCGATCTGTTGTTGCGCGAGTCGGGTCGCCAGCAGCGGGTCAGCATCACCTTCTTCGGCGGCGAGCCGCTGACCAACCTGTCGCTGATCCGCCAGGTGGTCGCTTACGCCGAGCGGCGCGGCGCCGAAACGGCGAAGACGTTCGACTTTTCAATGACCACCAACGGCACGCTGCTCGACGATACGGTGATCGACTATCTCGACAGCCATCGCTTCGGCTTGAGCATCAGCATGGACGGGCCGCGGGAGGTGCACGACCGCAACCGCCGCACCATCGGCGGCCGCGGCACTTATGCCGTGGTGGCGCCCAAGGTGCGCCGGTTGCTGGAGCGTTACCGCTCGCGGCCGGTGGGGGCGCGGGTCACGGTGACGGCGGGCGCGGTCGACGTGCTGGCCATTCACCGCCATCTGAAGGACGAGTTGGGTTTTGCCGAAGTGGGATTGGCGCCCGTCACCGCCGGTCTGCCCTCTGGTCTCTGTCTCGGCGACGACGAGATCAAGACGGTTTTCGCCGGCATGAAGACTCTGGCCTGGCGCTATCGCGACGCCGCCCTGAGCGGCCGCGACATCGGCTTCTCCAATATCAGCCAGATGATGACCACCCTGCATGAGGGCAACACCAAGCTGGTGCCGTGCGGCGCCGGTTTGTCGATGCTGGCGGTCGACGCCGAAGGCGAGCTGAAGCTGTGCCACCGCTTCACCGGCAATCCGCTGGACGGGTTCGGCGATGTCGCCACCGGCATCGATCGGGCCCGGGTCGAGGCCTTCATCGACCGTGCGGTGGCTCGCGCCGATGGTTCCTGCGCCAGCTGCCGGGCGCGGCATGTCTGTGCCGGCGGCTGCTATCACGAGGCCTACGCCCGGCACGGCGATCCGTTCCACCCGACCGATCATTACTGTGAGCTGATCCGCGACTGGATCGACACAGGCATCGCCATCTATGCCGACATCATGGCGAACAACCCAGGATTCCTGGGCCAACCCCGTTCGTCGCGGAGGAATATCGCATGAAGCACGTCAAGCCAATCAACGACAAGGCCCGGCTTGTCGAAAAGGCCGCGGAAGACGGCAAGACTGCGGAAGTGCAGCCGATGCAGACCGTCGCCGGCTGCGCCACCACCTTCGATCCGGGCTGGGAAACCGACCCGTTCGGCGGCGTCGCCTCGCTATGCCAGCCGATGGAAGCCGATCTTTACGGCTGCGCCGACCCCTGCTGGTGGCCGGCCCAGGTGCCGGACACCATCAACACCTATCCCGACTGGAACAGCGAGGCGCCTTCCGCCCAGCGCGACTGGCGCAAGCTGCAAATCGTGTTCCCCAAGAAATGAGCCGGGAGGTCAATGCCATGAGCAGGATCAGCAGGCGCGGCAAAGCGCTTCTTGGGCTGGCGGCGCTGACCGCAGCGACGTTCAGCGCCGCCTCGCCAGCGGCCGCCAAGGAGTTCATCCTCACCTCGGTCAAACCCAACACCCTGGTCCTGGTCGATCCGGCCGCTCGCAAGGTGGCGCGGACCTACAAGATCGCCAGTCCGGGGCCGGTGATGGGCATCGTGCCGTCACCCGACGGCAAGGTCGCCTATGTGGTGACCAACCATTGGGGAAGCCTGATCGGCATCGATCTCGACACCGGCAAGGAAGTTTTCCACACCGATTTCTCGGCGCAGCCCGACATGTCGGCACCGGCCATGCGGGTGATCAATACCTTCGGCCTGGAGATCAGCCCCGACGGCAAGGAACTGTTCGTCATGCAGTCGCCGGTCAAGCTGGGCAAGGCCGAATACCAGGTTCAGGACACCCGGATTGCGGTATACGACACCCGATCCGGGCTCGCTGCCGAACCGGTGCGGCTGCTGCCGGTGCCGCGGCGGACCACCCATCTGCTGTTTTCCGAAGACGGCACCAAGCTCTATTGCCTGAGTTGGGATCTCTACACCCTCGATCCCAAGGACGGCAAAGTGCTTCAAGTCACCAAGCTGCTCCACTGGGATCGCCAGAATTATGCTGAGCCCGATATCTTCGGCGTGTGGGGCCAATACGAGCAGGCGCATGTCTTCATCAATCCCTATTTCACCACCCGGACCGACCTGGATCCCAAAGATCCGGCCTCGGCCAAGACCGGGATGCTGACCCTCGACTTGAAGACCGGCGCCGTGAAGCTGGCCGATTTCGAGGACACCTCGGTGGTGATCTTCTCGTCGGTGGTCAATCCGGTTCGGCGCAATGAGAGCTATTCGGTCTATTCGACCCTGACCAAGACCGACCTGGCCACCGACAAGCTGGTGAAAAGGGTCGCCCTGCCGCACACCTACTACACCGTCAATGTCTCGGGTGACGGCAAGGAGATCTATGTCGGCGGCACCATGAACGATATCGGCATCTATTCGACCGATAGCCTGAAACGGATCGGCGAGGTGAAGATGCCGGGCGGCAACGACCAGGCCATCACCTGGGTCCGCATGGTGCACAGGTAGGCGATGGGCCGACCCTCGGCCTTCCGCTGGCTGTTCGGCTTCGTCCTGCCGCATCGGCTGCGGCTCGCCGTCGTGCTGGTGGTGTCGTTCGTGGCGTCCGGACTGGCCCTGGGCCAGCCCTATTTGACCAAGCTGGTGATCGACGACGGGCTGCTCGGCCGCCGCCTCGACCTGGTGGCGCTCTATTGCGGATTGCTGCTGGCTTGCGCCGTGCTGGGCACCGGTCTCGGCGCGCTCAACCGCTGGCACTACGTCACCCTGTCGGGCGAGATCCTGTTCGCCCTGCGCGAGGCGGTGTTCCGCCACCTGCAGCGCCTGTCGCCGGCCTTCTTCGGCCAGCGGGCCAGCGGCGACCTGCTGAGCCGGGTCGACGGCGACGTGGCCGAGATCCAGCGTTTCGCCGTCGACACCCTGCTGGCGGCGGTCAACGGGGTGCTCACTCTGGCCGGCACCCTGGCCCTGATGCTGACCCTCAGTCCGCGGCTGACCCTGCTGGCCTTCGTCACCCTGCCGCTGCAATTGCTGGCCCTCGCCCGGCTTCGGCCGCGGGTCGAGCTGTTGGTGCGCTGCTTACGCGAACGCAGCGCCGAGATCACCGGGTTCTTCATCGAACGTCTGGCCGCCATGAAACTGGTCCAGGCGGTGGGCGCCGAAGAGCGCGAAGCGGCCGCGCTGGGTGGGCTCAATCGCCGTTTCCTGGGCGATTTGCAACGCCTCGAATTGGTGGGTTTCGCTGCCGGGTCGGTGCCCGGCCTGCTGAACGGGATCGGCGCGGCGGTGGTGTTTCTGGCCGGCGGGGCGATGGTGATGGACGGTCAACTGACCGTTGGAACGCTGGTCGCCTTCGTCGCCTATCTGTCGCGCGCCGTCGGGCCGGCCAATACCCTGCTCGGGCTGCTGGTGGCGCAGCGACGGGCCCGGGTCAGTCTCGACCGGGTCCGCGCCATCATGGACCAGGCGCCGGCCGTGCTCAGCCCGGCGCAGCCCCTGCCGCTGCCGGACGCGGCCTGCGGCAGGATAACCATCGAGGGCCTCCGCTTCGCTTATGGCCCACAACAGCCGCCGGTGCTGGACGGCATCGACGCGGTGATTCCGGGCGGCACCAAGATCGGCATCCTTGGCGCCTCGGGGGTCGGCAAGTCGACCCTGATCGACCTGCTGCATCGCCATTACGATCCCGATGCCGGGCGCATCCTGCTGGACGGGGTCGACCTCAGGTCGCTCGACCTGGCCCTGTTGCGCCGCCGTATCGCCGTGGTGGCCCAAGATACCGTGCTGCTGCCGGGCAGCCTGGCCGACAACATCCGCTACGCCACGCCGACCGCCGATGACGATGAAGTGCGCCGGGCTGCCGAACGGGCCCAGTTGTTCGCCGACGACCTGCCGCGCGGCCTCGACACTCCGGTCGGCGAGCGCGGCAGCACCTTGTCCGGTGGCCAGCGCCAGCGCGTCGCCATCGCCCGGGCGCTGTTGCAGGACCCGCTGGTCCTCATCCTCGACGAAGCGACCTCGGCCGTCGACCAGGCGGCCGCCGGCCGCATCGCCGCCTCGATCGACCGGCTGTTCGCCGGGCGGACCCGGATCGTCATCTCGCATCACCCGGAGCGGCTGGCCGATGCCGATGCGGTGCTGACCCTGGAGCAGTCGCGGCTGGTGCTGAGCCGCGGCAGCCTGGAGCCGGCGGCATGATCGGCCTGCTCGACAGCGGGGTCGGCGGACCCTTATGCGGCCTCGGCGCGGCGCGGCGTTTCAGCCTCGATGACGATGGCGAAGTGGCCGAAGGTCCGGCCGAAGCCGATCCGTTGGGCCACGGCACGGCGGTGGCCGAACTGATCGTCGAACGGGCGCGCGGCGTGCCGCTGTTCTCCGCCCAGGTGTTCGACCGGCGCGGGCTGACCTCGGCGGCGGTGGTCGCCGCCGGCCTCGACTGGTTGGTTGGACAGGGCGTGCGCATCGTCAATATGAGCCTCGGCCTGACCGAGGATCGCGTCGTCTTGGCCGAGGCCTGCGCCCGGGCCCGCGCCGCCGGCGTGTTGCTGGTCGCCTCGGTCCCGGCGATCGGCCCGCTGGTCTTTCCGGCGGCCTATCCGGGCGTCGTCCGGGTGACCGGCGATGCCCGCTGTCAGGGCGAGCAGATCGCCCGGCTGGACGGAACGCGGGCCGATTTCGGGGCCAATCCGTGGCCGGACGGTAACCCGGGCGGGCGGCCCCGCATCGCCGGAGCAAGCGTTGCGGCGGCCCGCGTCTCCGGTTCGCTGGCGAGGCTTCTGGTCAGTGAGGGCAGCGGCGAGGCCGCCTGCCAAGCCCTGGCCGCCACCGCGGCGCATCGGGGGCCGCAGGAGATACCCGGACGATCCACCGAACGGCGAGGGGTTGCGCGATGAATTTCATTCGACCACAGGCCACCCTGGCCACCCCGGCGGTGGGGTTGGTCGAGTCCCGGCATCTCGAGGCGCTGCTGGCCGATGGCCGGCCGGACCTGGCCGGCTGCGCGTCGCTATTGGGCTGGCCGGAAACCGCCTTGGCGGCCGAGATGGGCGACAGCCCGGTCGAGCGCCTGCATTTCGGCAGCGAGTTCTGCGAGACCTTGCTACCGGCACCGCGCGAACTGCGCCAGGTGGTGCGACTGGCCGGACGGAGCGGCCTCGGCCTGACCCTGTCCACCCCGGTGCTGTCGGATCACGGCTTGGTCCGCCTGCGCGACCTGCTGCCCCTGCTGCCGGGCGGCAGCGAGGTGGTGGCCAATGACTGGGGGACCCTGAGTCTGCTGCAGCGGCACCATCCCGATCTGGTGCCGGTGGCCGGCCGGCTGATCTGCAAGATGATCAAGGATCCGCGCCTGCCTTCGGCCGAATGGGGGCGGCTCTATCCGCATGGCGTCCATGCCGGGCCCTTTGTCGCCGCCCTGCGGCGGCTGGGCGTCCGCCGCATCGAAATCGACCTCCCGGTGTTCGCCGTGCCGGCCGATCTGCGCTCGCCGTCGCTGGCGGTCGCGGTGCATGTCCCCTACAGCTTCTCGGTGAAAGGCCGCAGCTGCAAGATCGGCTCGCTGCATCAAGCCGATGCCGACAAATTCGCCACCGGCCACCGCTGCCAGAAGGAATGCCTGACCTACGTCTCCGACCTGGCCCGGCCCGAGGCGGCGACCACCGACCTGCCCAGCCTGCAGCGCGGCAACACCATCTTCTTCCGCCACTCGGACAGCATGACCGAGGTGGTGCGCCAGGCCGCGGCCGAAGGCGCGGTGGATCGTCTCATCTTTGCCGGAGACTGGACGTGAAGATCATCGCCCCGATCAGCAAAGCTGACGAAGTGGTGCCGCTGGCCCAAGCCGGGGTCGACGAGTTCTATTGCGGCATCGTCCCGCCCGACTGGGTCGAGCGTTTCAACAATTCCGGCGTCAACCGCCGGGCCTTCGGTAACCTGTCCACCTACGACGAGCTGAACGCCGTGCTGGAGGCGGCGCATCGGCTGGACCGCAGGGTGTCGCTGGTGCTGAACGCCCAGCATTATACCGAGGAGCAGATGGCGGCGCTGCTCGACCTGGCCGGGCGTTTCGCCGGCATGGGCGGCGATGCGCTGATCGTCGGCGATATGGGCCTGTTGTCCCTGCTGGCCGAAGCGGGCCCCAAGATCCGGCTGCATGTCAGCTCGCTGCTGTCCTGCCGCAACAGCGCGGCGGCCGAGCTCTATCGCGGGCTTGGCGCCGATCGCGTGATCTTTCCGCGCGACGTGACCTTGCGCGAAATGGCGGCGGTGATCGACGCCACGCCGGATATCGAGTTCGAGGCCTTCATCCTGAACGACGGCTGTGTCTTCGAAGAGGGCAATTGTCACACCATCCACCTGCCGGGCCGCATGGGCGGTCCCATCTGCATGGACCGCTACCAGGTGGCGCATGCCCGGGTGGACGGCGCGCCGCTGGCCGCCGATGAACAGGAGGCGTTGGCGGCCAACGAGGAACGTTACCAGCAATGGCTGTGGTACCGCTTCAGCTGCGGCTTCTCGGTCACCGACCAGGGCTATCCGTTCGGCCCCTGCGGCCTCTGCGCCATGCCCTTCCTGGATCTGTCCAAGCTGACCGCGGTGAAGATCGCCGGCCGCGAGGGCGCCACGCCGCGCAAGCTGAAGAGCGTCGAGATGGTGCGGGCGATGCGCGACCGCCTGGTCGAGGGCGCCGCCGCCGCCATGAGCTTCGCCCAGGGACTGCGCGGCCGCCAGGATCTCTGCGACAGCGGCTACATGTGCTACTACCGCGAGGTGCTGGAGCCCGGCTTCGCCGATACCGCTCCAGCCCGGGCAAGGCGGCGTGGTTGAGCGGGGCCCGCCTCATGGCGGCGCCGGCATTCTTACCTCGTCATCCCCGCGAAGGCGGGGATCCACGGTGCCGCAAGGACGATTGGCGGGAATGTTGGTGTTTGCTCCAGCATGGATCGCCGCTTTCGCAGGGATGACCCTGGAGGATGGGCAAGCGATCGATTCCATCAGGGGAATCGGGTGAACGGATCATGCGGTAACAATGCTTGCGAGGAAATCGTCATCCCAAGCCGCGACCTTTCGGCGCAGGCGTAGGGAATCCTTGCCGGGAGCCCTTCGGAGGAGGTTGAGTGCCATGTGCTTTATG
>CAIOJO010000054.1 GCA_903858635.1 uncultured Telmatospirillum sp.
CCACCGAGGTCGCGCCACTGCTTGGGCATGTCGCCCCCGAAACGGCTGCCCCGACCCGCCGCTACCACCAATGCCACGCACCGCGCCATCGTCGAACCCTCTCGTCGCAACCCTTATCGTCATTGCCGGGCTTGACCCGGCAATCCATGGACCCCCGGGTCAAGCCCGGGGGTGACGAGAGCGGGGGGGTCCTGGTCAATAGGACATAACTGCGCCATTTCGGCCAAATTGCCAAGTCGGTCAACCAGCGGCGGCGATCCCCGGCTTGCCGGAATGCGTAGAAGGGCGCCTGCACGGCGGGTCTTTGCGTCGTGGGAATCCGCAGCTATAGTCGCCCGATGCTGTATTCCTTCGCCTTCAACATGATGGCCCTGGCCTCGCTCGTTCCCGCCGCCCTGCTGCCGTTGCGGCGGGCCGGCAGCCGCGACCCGTTGTTCTGGGGCCTGCTCGGCCTGGCCATTGCCGGCCCGCTGGGCTGGGCGCTCGGCCAGTTGTCGGGAAGCTGGCGGACCAATCTGTCGACCGACCTATGGGTCGGCATCGCCGCCAGCCTGCTGCTGTTTGCGCTGATCGCCGCCTTCCATCGCCAGGCCTGGCGGCTGACGCCGCTGTTGATGCCCTATCTCCTCCTGCTCGGCCTCTTTGCCTCGCTCTTCGCCTATGCGCCGTCCGAGGCGCTGTCGGCCAGCGTGCCCGCCGGTTGGGTCGACATGCACATCCTGGTGTCGGTCACCACCTTGGCGATGCTGACCGTGGCGGCGTCGGCGGCGCTGGCCACCTTTCTCCAGGCCCGGGCCCTGAAAACCAAGCGCCCCAATGGCCTGACCCGCATGCTGCCGGCGGTGTCGGACAGCGAGCGCCTGTTCGAGCGCCTGCTGATCCTGTCGGAATTGGTTCTGGCCATGGGGGTCGGTACCGGAATGGCCACCCAATACGCCGAAAGCGGCAGCCTGCTCAATTTCAACCACAAGACCCTGTTTTCCCTGCTCGCCTTCGGCATCATCGGCCTTCTCCTGGTCGGCCGCCGGGTGTGCGGGGTGCGCGGGCAGATTGCGGCCCGCACCGTGCTGGTCGCCTATACCTTGGTCATCCTCGGTTATTTCGGGGTCAAGTTCGTCAAGCAGGTGCTGCTTTCCTAGGCAATCCCCGCTCGCTCGCTGGTCGCCTTAGCCCATTCTTTTGCATTGCCCTCGGGGGGATTGCACAATTAGTATACAATCCCTGCGGAGACCCTTGTGCCCATGACCTTGAAGATTGGTTCGGTCCAACTCGACAGCCCCGTCATTCTGGCTCCCATGTCGGGGGTCAGCGACTTGCCGTTCCGGCGGCTGGTGAAACGGTCCGGCGCCGGTCTGGTGGTCTCCGAAATGATCGCCAGTCAAGCGATGATCCGCGCCGGCCGGCAGACCATGAAAATGGTCTCCAGCTGCGCCGAGGAATTCCCCATGTCCGTGCAATTGGCCGGCTGCGAGCCCGCGGTGATGGCCGAGGCGGCCAAGCTGAACGCCGATCGCGGCGCCGCTATCATCGACATCAATATGGGCTGCCCGGTGAAGAAGGTGGTCAAGGGCGACGCCGGTTCGGCCCTGATGCGTGACGAATGCCTGGCCGGCCGCATCATGGAGGCGGTGGTCAAGGCGGTGCGGCTGCCGGTGACCCTGAAGATGCGAACCGGCTGGGACGACGCGAACCGCAATGCGCCTCGCCTTGCCAGGATTGCCGAACAGGCCGGGGTGCAAATGATCACCGTGCATGGCCGCACCCGCAGCCAACTCTATTCCGGCCGGGCGGATTGGGGTTTCATTCGCCAGGTCAAAGACGCGGTGGCAATCCCGGTGATCGGTAATGGCGACGTCATCTCGATCGACGACGCCGTTCGCCTGTTGGCCGAGTCCGGCGCCGATGGCGTGATGATCGGCCGCGGCAGTTACGGCCGCCCGTGGTTTCCCGGCCAGGTGGCGCAATTCCTGGCGACCGGCGACCGTCCGGGCGATCCGGCCCTGGCCCAGCAACTGGCCATCCTGTTGGAACATTTCGACGCCATGATCGAGCATTACGGGGCTGAGACCGGCTGTCGCCTGGGCCGCAAGCACGTCGCCTGGTACACCAAGGGCCTGCCCGGCTCGGCCGAATTCCGGGCGGCGGTCAACCAGTCGCTCGACGCCCCGACGGTGCGGAGGATGATTCGCGACTACTACGATCCGCTCCTGCAACGGATGGCCGCATGAGCAAGCGGCTGGCATTCCTGCGCCATCGCGCCCCCGCTACCCAGGTCGATACGGCCTCGATCCTCAACGCCCTGGGCACGGCTGTGCTGGTGGTCGATGACGGGTGTACCATCCAGCAGGTCAACACGGCCGCCGAGAATCTGTTCGAATCGAGCGCAATCCATCTGAGCGGGGCGCCGTTGGGCGAATTGTTGCCCACCGATTGTCCGCTGTTCGGCCTGATCGAGCAGGCGCGCAGCGGGCTCACCAGCGTTTCCGAATACGGGGTCTTCCTCGACACCCCGCGCACCGGGCACCGGACCATGGACATCCAGGTGTCGCCGCTGGTCGAGATGAGCGGCTGGGTGGTGGTTTCGTTGCACGAACAATCCATCGCGCTAAAGATCGGCCAGCAGTTGACCCACCGCAATTCAGCGCGTTCGGTCACTGCGATGGCGGCGATCCTGGCCCATGAGGTGAAGAACCCGCTGTCGGGCATTCGCGGTGCCGCGCAGTTGCTGGAGCAGAGCTGCCAGGCCGACGACCGTGCCCTTACCCAGCTCATCTGCGACGAGGCCGACCGTATCGTCGCCCTGGTCAACCGCATGGAGGTGTTCTCCGACGAGCGACCGATCGAGCGCGAGGCGGTCAACATCCATCGTGTCCTCGAGCATGTTCGCCGCATCGCCCAGGCCGGCTTCGGCCGCCATCTGCGCTTCGTCGAGCATTACGACCCGTCCTTGCCGCATGTTTTCGGCAACCGCGACCAGCTGATCCAGGTGTTCCTCAATCTGGTCAAGAATGCCGCCGAGGCGGCGCCGGCCGACGGCGGCGAAGTGGTGCTGTCGACCGGTTACCAGCACGGCGTTCGCCTGGCGGTACCGGGCAGCGATAGCCGCATGCATCTGCCCCTGGTGGTCAGCGTGCAGGACAACGGACCGGGCATTCCCGAGGATCTGCGGGGCCAGCTGTTCGATCCCTTCGTCACCACCAAGTCGAGCGGGACCGGGCTGGGTCTGGCGCTGGTCGCCAAGATCGTCGGCGACCATGGCGGGGTGATCGAGTTCGACAGCCACCCGCGGCGCACGGTGTTTCGCGTCATGCTGCCGATGGTGCAGAACGAAGAGATTTCACGATGACTGCCTCGACCATCCTGGTTGCCGACGACGACCGCAGTATCCGTACCGTGCTCAGCCAGGCTCTGGCGCGGGCCGGCTATGACGTGCGCACCACCGGCAATGCGGCAACCCTGTGGCGCTGGGTGGCGGACGGCGAAGGCGATCTGGTGATCACCGACGTGGTGATGCCGGACGAGAACGGCCTCGACCTGCTGCCGCGCATGAAGAAGATTCGGCCGGATTTGCGCATCGTCGTCATGAGCGCGCAGAATACTTTGCTGACTGCGGTCAAGGCGGCGCAGCGTGGCGCCTTCGAATACCTGCCCAAGCCATTCGACATTCGCGAGTTGGTCAATCTGGTGCAGCGCGCCCTGGCGACGCCGCGCCCCATCTCGGCCGAGGCGCCGCCCGAGGATGGCGAGGAGAGCCTGCCGCTGATCGGCCGCTCGCCGGCCATGCAGGAGATCTACCGCACGCTGGCGCGGCTGATGGGGACCGACCTGACGGTGATGATCACCGGCGAATCGGGCACCGGCAAGGAACTGGTGGCGCGCGCCCTGCACGACTATGGCAAGCGGCGCAATGGTCCGTTCGTCGCCATCAACATGGCGGCAATTCCCCGCGAACTGATCGAGAGCGAATTGTTCGGCCACGAAAAGGGCGCCTTTACCGGCGCCACCCAGCGGGCCGCCGGGCGTTTCGAGCAAGCCGAGGGCGGCACCCTATTCCTCGACGAGATCGGCGACATGCCGCCTGAGGCGCAGACCCGCCTGCTGCGCGTGCTGCAGGAAGGGGAATATACCACGGTCGGCGGCCGCACCCCGATCCGCGCCAATGTGCGCATCATCGCCGCCACCCACCGCGACCTTACCCAGTTGATCCGCCAAGGGCTGTTTCGCGAAGACCTGTTCTACCGGTTGAACGTGGTGCCGATCCGGCTGCCGCCGTTGCGCGAGCGGACCGAGGACATCGCCGAACTGGTGCGCCATTTCCTGGGCCTGGCAGCGGCCGAGGGGTTGCCGACCAAGACCATCGACGGGATCGCCATGGACCGCCTGAAGCGGCATCGTTGGCCGGGCAATGTGCGCGAGTTGGAGAACCTGGTTCGTCGCCTGGCCGCCCTCTATTCCGAGGAGGAGATCGGCATCGAGGTGGTGGAGGCGGAACTGGCCGGCGGCATTCCCCTGCTGGAACCGCCTCCGGCGTCGGAGGGCGAGGGATTGGGCAGTACCGTCGAGCGGCATCTGCGCGAATATTTCGCCGCCCATGCCGATGGCCTGCCGGCGGCCGGGGTCTACGACCGGGTGCTGCGCGAGGTCGAACGCCCGCTGATCACCTTGGCCCTGGAAGCCACCCGTGGCAATCAGATCAAGGCGGCCCATGTCCTCGGGCTAAACCGGAACACCTTGCGCAAAAAGATCCGTGACCTCGATATCCAGGTGGTGCGGGGGCTGAAATAATCGCTCGATTGGTTTTCCGTGGGGCCGGCGCCGGTTTGGGGCAGGCTGGATGAACCGGCGGCGGCGGCTCCTGCGCTTCCGCCTGTGGGCGCGTCGGGTCGAACTGGCGAGAAAGCTGGCCATCGCCCTGACCCTGGCGGTCATCGCCTCGGGTATTGCCACCTACGCCGCGCTGACTGGTTCGGGCCCGCTCAGCGGCCCCAATCCGCGCACCGTGTTCAGCCTGTTGATCCTCGATCTGGTTCTTCTGCTACTGCTGGGCTCGCTGGTGGGGCGGCATATCGCCCGGGTGTGGGCCGAGCGCCGCGCCGGCGTCGCCGGTGCTCGTTTGCATGTGCGGCTGGTGGTGATGTTCAGCGTGGTGGCGGTGACCCCGGCCATACTGGTCGCCGTATTCTCCGCCCTGGTGATCAATTTCGGCGTCGAGCAGTGGTTCAACAAGCGGGTCAGTACGGCGCTGGACGAATCGCTGGCGGTGGCCAAGGCCTATCTGGAAGAGCATCAACAGGTGATCGGCGGCGATGCGCTGGCCATGGCCAACGACATCAACCACGAAGGTCCGGCGCTGTTGCGCAGCCCGGCCTGGCTGGCCCAGATGGTGGCGACCCAGGCCGGCGTCCGCGCCCTGTCCGAGGCCCTGGTGTTCGACACCACCGGCCAGGTGCTGGCCCGGGCCGGCCTGGCCTTCTCGATGGAGCTGTCGATCGACCGTATTCCCCATTGGGCCTTCGACCGGGCCCGCGGCGGGGAAGTGGCGGTGCTGACCAATCCGGGCGACCAACGGGTTCGGGCCCTGGTCAAGCTCGAGGGCGGCCTGCCCGAGACCTATCTCTTTGTCGGACGCTTCGTCGATCCCAAGGTTCTCGACCATATGGAGCGGACCAGCCAGGCGGTGGCCGAATATCAGCGGCTGGAAGGCACCCGTTCCGGACTGGAAATTACCTTTTCGGCGATCTTCGCGGTGGTCGCCCTGCTGTTGTTGCTGGCCGCCATCTGGGTCGGGCTGACCCTGGCCACCCAGTTGGCCGCGCCGATCATCCGTCTCATCGAAGCGGCCGAGCGGGTGCGCGGCGGCGACCTGACGGCGCGGGTGCATGAGGCAGGGGGCGCCGACGAGCTGGGGTCGCTGTCGCGCGCCTTCAATCGCATGACCAGTCAGTTGTCGGCGCAGCGCCGCGATCTCATGGGCGCCAATCGCGAGCTGGACGAGCGGCGACGTTTCACCGAAGCGGTGCTGGCCGGCGTCTCGGCCGGGGTGATCGGCTTGGACCGCCTGGGCAATGTGGAATTGGCCAACCGCTCGGCGGCCGAATACCTGTCGGCCGAGCCTGGCTCGATAGCAGGCCGGCCGCTGGTCGAGGTGGTGCCGGAGATGGACCAGCTGCTGGCGGCGGTGCGCCGGCGTCCCGAACGATCGGTCCAGGATGAATTGACCCTGGCCCGGCACGGGCGGTCACGGGTCCTGCTGGCCCGCATCGTCGCCGAGCAGGACGAGCTGGAGGTCACCGGCTTCGTCGTCACCATCGACGACATCACCGAGCTGATGTCGGCCCAGCGCAAGGCGGCATGGGCCGATGTCGCCCGGCGTATCGCCCATGAGATCAAGAATCCGCTGACCCCGATCCAGCTTTCGGCCGAACGGCTGAAGCGCAAATACCTGAAGCAAATCACTTCCGACCGCGAAACGTTCGTCGCCTGCACCGATACCATCATCCGTCAGGTCGGGGACATCGGCCGCATGGTCGACGAGTTCTCGTCCTTCGCCAGGATGCCGGCGCCGGTGATGAAGCGCGAGAACCTGCTCGAGGTGGTGCGCCAGGCGGTGTTCCTGGCCCGGCAAGGCTATCCCGATATCAGTTTCGAGTTGATCCAGCCAAACGGCGAGTTGAACATACCCTGCGATGTGCGTCAGGTCGGACAGGCGCTGACCAACCTGTTGAAGAACGCGGCCGAGGCGATCCACGGCCGCCAGGGCGCCGACCTGCCGAAGGGTCGCGTGGTGATCCGAGTCGGCCCCCGCAGCGACGGCGCCGCGCTGGTCGCTGTCGAAGACAATGGCAAGGGGTTGCCGGTGGAACATCGCGAGCGTCTGACCGAACCCTATGTGACGACCCGCAGCAAGGGAACTGGATTGGGCCTTGCCATCGTCAAGAAAATCATGGAAGACCATGGCGGCGAATTGATGCTGGATGATGTGGACGACGGTGGCGCCCGCGTCAGCCTCGTCTTCTTCACTCCGGATGAGACGCCTCGGACCGGGGCGACCGACACGGTGACCACCCATGGCCCATGACATCCTCATCGTCGACGACGAAACCGATATCCGCCTGCTGATCGGCGGGATCCTCGGTGACGAAGGCTACCAGACGCGCGACGCGGCCGATAGCGATGCCGCCATCGAGGCGATTCGCGCCCGCCGCCCCAGCCTGGTGCTGCTGGACATCTGGCTGCAGGGCAGCCGACTCGACGGCTTGGGCATCCTGGCCGAGATCAAGCGCGACCATCCAGCGGTGCCGGTGGTGATGATGAGCGGCCACGGCACCATCGAGACCGCCGTGGCGGCGATCAAGCAGGGCGCCTACGAATTCATCGAAAAGCCGTTCCAGGCCGATCGGCTGCTGCTGGCGGTGGAACGCGCCATCGAATCCGCCCGGCTGCGCCGTGAGATCGAGGAACTGCGGCTGCGGGCCGGCGGCGAGGACGAACTTCTCGGCATCTCCTCGGCGATGAATCAGCTGCGGCAATCGGTCGACCGGGTGGCGCCGACCGGTTCGCGGGTCCTGATCACCGGCCCGGCCGGGGTCGGCAAGGAAGTGGTGGCGCGGCTGCTGCACCGCTCCTCGAAACGCTCCGGCGGTCCGTTCATCGTGGTCAATTGCGCCGCCATGCATCCTGAACGCATGGAAATGGAGCTGTTCGGCATCGAGACGGCCACCGAAGGCGAGCGCAAGATCGGCCTGTTCGAACAGGCCCATGGCGGCACCCTGGTGCTCGACGAAGTGGCCGACATGCCGCTCGAAACCCAAGGCAAGATCGTTCGCGTGCTGCAGGAGCAGACCTTCGACCGGGTTGGCGGCGGCAAACGGGTCGAGGTCGATGTGCGGGTCATGGCCATCACCAATCGCGACCTGCCGAGCGAAATCGTTGCCGGCCGTTTCCGCGAGGACCTGTTCTACCGCCTGAACGTCGTGCCGTTGCGCCTGCCGGCGCTCCGCGAACGTCGCGAGGATATTCCGGTGCTGGCCAGGCATTTCATGCAGCGGGCGGCCCAGGCGGCCGGCCTTCCGGTGCGGCCGATCGGCGAGGATGCGATGGCCGCCCTGCAGGCCTATGACTGGCCGGGCAATGTGCGCCAGCTGCGCAACGTGATGGACTGGGTGCTGATCATGGCGCCGGGCGATTCCCGCGACGTGGTTCGCGCCGACATGTTGCCGCCGGAGATCGGGGCGATCACCCCGGCCGTGCTGCGCTGGGAAAAGTCGAGCGAGATCATGACCCTGCCGCTGCGCGAGGCGCGCGAGGTGTTCGAGCGCGAGTATCTGCTGGCCCAGGTCACCCGGTTCGGCGGCAACATCTCGCGGACCGCCGCCTTCGTCGGCATGGAACGCTCGGCCCTGCATCGCAAGCTCAAACTGCTGGGCGTCAATTCCGACGAAAAAGTGCGCGGCTAGGAAACTCCCATGAAAGTCATCGTTTGCGGCGCCGGTCAGGTGGGCTTCAACATCGCCCGCTATCTTGCCAACGAACACAACGATGTCACCGTGATCGACCAGCGCCCCGAGCTGATCCGCAAGGTCAGCGACACCCTGGATGTGCGCTGCGTCCTGGGCCATGCCTCGCATCCCCCGGTGCTGGAACAGGCCGGCGCCGCCGACGCCGATATGATCATCGCGGTGACGGCCGCCGACGAGGTCAATATGGTGGCCTGCCAGGTCGCCCATTCGCTGTTCAACGTGCCGACCAAGATCGCCCGGGTGCGTAGCCAGAGCTATCTGGATCCGCTGTGGGCCAATCTATTCACCCGCGACCACCTGCCGATCGACGTCATCATCTCGCCGGAGATCGAGGTGGCGGAGGCCATCATGCGGCGCCTCCAGGTGCCCGGCGCGATCGAGGTCATTCCCTTGGCCGGAGACAAGGTCCGGTTGATCGGCGTGCGCTGCACGGAAGACACGCCGCTGGTCAACACGCCCTTGCGGCAGCTCACCGTGCTGTTTCCCGACCTCAACATCGTGATCATCGGCATCGTCCGCCAGGGCCGCGCCATGGTGCCGAGCGCCGAGGACCAGATGCTGCCGGGCGACGAGGTGATGTTCGTGGTCGACACCCAGCATGTCGGCCGCGCCATGATGGCGTTCGGCCACGAGGAGCCCGAGGCGCGCCGCATCGTCATCTTCGGCGGCGGCAATATCGGCCAGTTCCTGGCCCAGAAGGTCGAGGCGCTGCCCTCCGGCGTCACCGCCAAGATCATCGAACTGAGCCGCGAGCGCGCCGAAGAGGCGGCCAAGACCCTCGAGCACACGGTCGTCCTCAACGGCGACGCGCTTGACTCCGACCTGCTGGAAGAGGCCTGCGTCGGCTCGGCGGAAACCGTGGTGGCGGTGACCAACGACGACGAGACCAATATCCTGGCCGCCCTGCTGGCCAAGCGGCTGGGGTGCCGGCGGGTCATGGCCCTGGTCAACAAGAGCCATTATTCCACCCTGATGAGCCAACTCGGCATCGACGTGGTGATCTCGCCCCGCGCCATCACCGTGTCGAATGTGCTCCACCATGTCCGCCGCGGCCGCATCCACGCCGTCCATTCCCTGCATGAGGGATTCGGCGAACTGATGGAGGCCGACGCGCTGGAGACCTCGCCGCTGGTCGGCAAGCCGCTGCGCGAGGTCAAACTGCCGCAAGGGGTGCTGGTGGGGGCCGTGGTGCGCGACGGCAAGGTGATCAATCCGCGCGGTACCACGGTCATGCAGGCCAATGACCGGGTGGTGATGTTTGCCGCCAGCGATGCGGTCAAGAAGGTCGAGAAGATGTTCGCTGTGCGCCTGGAGTATTTCTGACGATGCCGCGGGTTGCCTATGTCAACGGCCAGTATGTTGCGTTTCACCAAGCTGCCGTGCATGTGGAAGACCGCGGTTACCAGTTCGCCGACGGGGTCTACGAGGTCATTGCCTTCCGCCGGCGCCAACCGATCGACGAGGCCGCCCATCTCGACCGGCTGCAACGCTCGCTGGCCGAGCTGTCGATCAAGCCGCCGATGGCGCGGCGCGCCCTGCAGTTGGTGATCCGCCGCCTGCTGGCCCGCAATCGCATCGACGACGGCATTCTGTACCTGCAAGTCACCCGCGGCGTGGCCCGGCGCGACCATGGTTTCCCCAATGCGGGGACCCCCCCCAGCCTGGTGATGACGGTGCGGCGCAGTCGCCCGGTGCCGCCGGCGACGATGGCCGCCGGCGTGGCGGTGATCACCATTCCGGACATGCGGTGGAAGCGTCCCGACATCAAGGCCATCGGGCTGCTGCCCAACGTGTTGGGCAAGGAAGCGGCGCGCCAAGCGGGGGCCTATGAAGCCTGGATGGTCGATGCCGAGGGCCATGTGACCGAAGGCACCTCGACCAATGCCTGGATCGTTACCCGGTCCGGCGAACTGGTGACCTCGCCGGCCGACCATTCGATTCTCGATGGCGTCACCCGGCGTACCGTGCTGCGACTGGCCACGGCGGCCGGATTGACGGTGCGCGAGCGGCACTTCTCGGTGGTCGAGGCCAAGGCCGCCGCTGAAGCCTTCCTGACCAGCACCACCAGCTACGTGCTGGCGGTGGTGTCGATCGACGGGGCGCCGGTGGGCGACGGCCGGCCGGGCAGGGTGGCGCTGCAGCTGCGCCACGCCTACGAGGCGGGCGTCGCGGCATGAGTCACGGCATGACTCACGGCATCGCTGGGGCCTTGCCGCCCCCTCGGGCGATCCTCTTCGATTGGGACAACACTCTGGTCGATTCCTGGCTGTGCATTCAGGCGGCGATGAACAGCACCTTGCGCGCCATGGCCCATGACGAATGGGATCTCGAGGAAACCAAGCGGCGGGTGGCCCTGTCGTTGCGCGATTCATTTCCCGATCTGTTCGGTCCGCGCTGGCAGGAGGCGAGGGACGTCTTCTACCGGGCCTTTTCCGACATTCATCTGGAATATCTGGCGCCGTTGCCGGGCGCCGCCGAGATGCTGCAGGGGCTGGCCGAGCTGGGGCTGACGCTGGGCGTGGTGAGCAACAAGAATGGCCGGTTCCTGCGCGAGGAAGTTCGCCAGCTGGGCTGGGATCGCTTGTTCCATCGCCTGGTGGGCGCCACCGATGCCAGCGAAGACAAGCCCTCGCCGATACCGGTGCGGATGTGTCTGGACGGCGCCGGGGTGAGCGCCGGGCCCGAGGTGTGGTTCGTCGGCGATTCGCCCATCGACATGGAATGCGCCTATAATTCCGGCTGCGTGCCGATTCTGTTGCGGCCCGACGCCTGGCGCGACGGCGAATTCGATCGCTTCCGTCCGCGCTCGCACATCGTCCATTGCCGCGAGTTTGTCACCCTTGTTCGTGAACTATTGGTTCCCATATCCCAAATTTGATGCTAACGAAGAAGCTGGCTCGGATCGTTCGCGAGGGGGTGTGGCGCGGGATACAGCGAGCTACGCTGGGCGGTATGCCCGTTGAATGCATTCCCTCCGTAACATGCGAGCGCCCCGGCTTTTTGGGAGCATTACTCAGCTGGCTTCGCCAGATCAATAACAACGAGAAGTCCCATGTCATCGGAAAAAAATCAAAATGTTCAGGACGTGTTCCTGAACTATATCCGCAAGAACAAGACCCCGGTCACCATCTTCCTGGTCAATGGGGTAAAACTGCAGGGCATCGTGACCTGGTTCGACAATTTCTCGGTTCTGCTGCGGCGTGACGGGCATACCCAGCTCGTCTATAAACACGCCATCTCGACCGTGATGCCAGGGGCGCCCATCAGTCTGTTCGAGCCGCCGATCAAAGAGGGCGCCGAAGAGGAATAGTGGCTTCCGGTCACAGCGAGATCGACCACTCGGGGTCTTCGGCTAGCCCCGCTAGGGCTTTGGTCGTGCATCCGGCCCAGCGGGCCGCCGATGCCGGACGCCATCCAGAGGCACGGCTGGCGGAGGCCGTCGGCTTGACGGAAGCCATCGATGTGGCCGTCGTCGCGGCCGAAGTGGTGCCGCTGCCCAAACCACGCCCGGCGACCTTGCTCGGCCTCGGCACCGTCGAGCGCTTGGCCGCTCTGGTCAAGGAGCGGGAGGTCGAACTGGTGGTCGTCGACGCCCATTTGTCCCCGGTGCAGCAGCGCAATCTCGAACGTGCCTGGGATGCCAAGGTGATCGACCGGACCGGGTTGATCCTCGAGATCTTCGGGGCGCGCGCCCGCACCCGCGAGGGGCGCTTGCAAGTGGAGTTGGCGGCGCTGTCCTATCAGCGCTCGCGTCTGGTTCGGTCATGGACCCATCTGGAACGCCAGCGCGGCGGTTTCGGCTTCATGGGCGGCCCCGGCGAGACCCAGATCGAGGCGGATCGGCGCCAGATCGGCGACCGCATCGTCCGCCTCAAGAAGGATTTGGAGGAAACCAAGCGGACCCGCGAACTGCACCGCAAGGCGCGGCGCCGGGTGCCATACCCGGTGGTCGCCCTGGTCGGCTACACCAATGCCGGCAAGTCGACCCTGTTCAATGTCTTGACCAGGGCCGAGGTGGTGGCCCGCGATCAATTGTTCGCCACCCTGGATCCGACCATGCGGGCGCTCCGCATGCCGTCCGGCCGCACGGTCATCCTGTCCGATACCGTCGGGTTCGTCTCCGACCTGCCGCATGAGCTCGTGGCGGCATTCCGCGCCACCTTGGAAGAGGTGCTCGAGGCCGACATCATCGTCCATGTGCGCGACGTGGCGCATCCCGACAGCGGTGCTCAGCGCACGGACGTGGAATCGGTGCTGCGGGAGCTCGGTCTGATCGAGGTGGTCGACCGAGGCCTGGTCGAGGTGCTGAACAAGATCGACCTGTTGCACGGCGCGGAGCGCGAAGAAGTGGTCAATCAGGCTCTGCGTGAACCGAACAAGGTGCCGGTTTCCGCCGTTACCGGGGATGGCCTGGAGGCCTTGCTGGGCCTGCTCGATGGCTTGTTGGCCGCCGAACGTCTGGTCCTCGATGTCGACGTCTTGTTGTCGGACGGGGCCGCCATCGCCTGGCTGTACCGGCATGGCGAAGTGCTGCGGCGCTCCGACGACGAGCACCAGGCCCATCTGCTGGTCCGCCTCGATGCCGCCGACGCGGCACGGTTCTCCCGCGAGCCGAAGGAATAGTCTCCATTGGTCTCGTGGCACCGGCCACCGTGCCGGTGGTCGCCGCGAAGCGGCGAGAGTCTTTCGCCACCGGCACGGCCGGTGCCACTGAGCGATTCGCCTTGTCGCCCGACCTTACCTATGTTTCAACCAGCCCATGCAGAGCGTCGATCCCCAAGCCGTCAGTGCCATCATCCGCCAGGTTGCCGAAGAGGTCATCCTGCCGCGCTTCCAGCGCCTGTCCAGCGCCGAGGTAACGGAGAAGAGCCCGGGGCAGCTGGTCACGGTGGCGGACACCGAAGCCGAGCGGCAGTTGTCGCGCCATCTGGTCGGGCTGTTGCCGTCGAGTCGGGTGGTGGGCGAAGAGGGGGCTGCCGCCGACCCCTCGGTGCTCGACCGCCTGGTCGGCGCCGACGGCGCCGTTTGGATCCTCGACCCGATCGACGGCACAACGAATTTCGCCAACGGGCGTAAGGGTTTTGCTGTAATCGTTGCGCTTGTGGTTGAAGGCAGAACGGTGCAGGGTTGGATCCACGATCCGCTGGCCAACCGCACCGCGATCGCCGCGCTGGGCGAGGGGAGCTGGGTGGACGACCGACGGCTTACGGTGCCGCCGGAAGGGCCGATCGCGGCGATGATCGGCTCGGCCGGCTGGCGGCGCAACGAGCGATTGGGCAAGGCCGTGGCCAAGATGGTGCGTCAAGGCTGCGTCGCCCATGATTACCTCGACCTGATCGAGGGGAGGCTGCAATTCGCCCATTTCCGTCGGTTGCATCCGTGGGACCATGCGGCCGGCGTTCTCTTGCATCAGGAGGCCGGGGGCTACGGCGCCCTTATCGACGGTACCCCCTATCGGCCGGTGCCCTTGCACAACGGCCTGCTCCTCGCCCCCGGCCGGGCCAGCTGGGAACAACTGGCCAGCCTGATCGGGGAGTGAGGACGTTTAGCCCCAACCCGTCATTGCGAGGAGCGTCAGCGACGCGGCAATCCATCTGTCCGCGCCGTAGATGGATTGCTTCGCCGATGGCTCGCAATGACGGAAAAGGGAGGATGCGGGCGCCCGGTGCTTGAGGGCTTACTCGGCGTTTCGACTTACCGCAAATCCGCCATTGGCTTGCTGGACCGGCATCACTTCGATGCGGTTGATGTTGACATGGGCCGGCAGGGACGCCACCCAGTGGATGCATTCGGCGATGTCGAGGGCGGTGAGCGGCTTCATGCCCTGATAGACCTTGGCGGCCTGTCCCGCGTCACCCTTGAAGCGGACCAGGGAGAACTCGGTTTCGCACATGCCCGGCTCGATATTGGTCACCCGCACCCCGGTTCCCAGCAGATCGGCCCTCAGGTTGAGCGAGAACTGTTCGACGAAGGCCTTGGTGGCGCCGTAGACATTGCCGCCCGGATAGGGATAGGTGCCGGCCACCGAACCGATATTGATGACATGGCCCCGCTTCCTCTCGACCATGCCGGGCAGCAGGGCTCGGGTGCAGTAGACCAGGCCCTTGGAATTGGTGTCGATCATCGCGTCCCAGTCGTCGAGCGAGGCGCGGTGGGCGGGTTCCAGGCCGAGGGCCAGGCCGGCGCTGTTGACCAGCACATCCACCGCCGCGAAGGCGGCGGGAAGGGCGGCGACGGCCTGGGCCACGTCGTCGCGGTCGCGCAAATCGAGCCGCAGCGGATGCACCGGAACCCCAAGCTCCGCTTGCATCACCTCCAGCCGCTCGGCCCGCCGGCCACAGAGGACCAGGCGCGCCCCTTCGGCGGCGAAGCGGCGGGCGGCGGCGGCGCCGAAGCCCGAGGTGGCGCCGGTGATGAAGACGCAAGCTTCGGCGAAATCGGTCATTTGTGCTGCTCCGCTTTAGTAGGCCAGGCGCCGGCCCGCTGCATGACCAGGTGCGGGGCCGGGGAAAAGGCGTTCTCGATGGTCCAGATGTAAACGAAGGCGCGGCCGAACGGCTTCACCATCGTCGCGTTGTGCTCCTTGACCAAACCATCGGTGGTAACCCGGAACTCGCCCCGCACATCGAGCCCCATGGTGGTGGCGGTCTGCGCGTCGCTCGGCTTCAAGGTGTTGCCGTTGACGGTCAACAGGCCATCGGGGGTGGCCCGGATCGCCAGGATGATGGCGTTGCGGCGGACGAAGGTGACCATGTCGCTGGCCAGCAGCCGGCCCTCGCGCTCATAGCTCACCTTGAAGCTGCCATCGCCCATCGGTTCAATCTTCTTGAAATTGGAATCGCGGGCCAGATCGCGGCGGATTTCCTCGGTCTTCACGGCGATTTCGCTCTTGCTCAGATGGCCTTGCCGGATATCCCGGTAGAGCGGCGCCCAGATCAGCTCGCCGTAGAACGACAGGGCATAGTCGCCGGTCGGGCCGAGCCTGATTTCCGAGCGGAAATGATTGGGCAGATAGCAGGCGGCGAGCAGGGCGAGCAGGCCGACCGCAAAGCCGGTGATGCAGCGGCGAGCCGTTTTCGACATCGTTCCCAATACTCCCCTATTCCTGCTGCTTGGCCTCGACCCACAAGGCTTCCATCTCCTCGAGGCTGGCCTCGCTCGGGCTGCGACCCTGCTGCGCCAAGGCCCTTTCGATATGCCCGAAGCGCCGTTCGAATTTGCGGTTGCCGCGGCGGAGCGCGCCTTCCGGGTCGATCTTGAGCTTGCGGGCGAGATTGACGCAAGCGAAGAGCAGATCGCCGATTTCGTCCTCCAGGCGGTCGAGTTCGACCCCCTCGATCATCTCGGCCCGCACCTCCTCGATTTCTTCGGCGATCTTGTCGAGGACCTGGGCGGCTTCCGGCCAGTCGAAGCCGACCCGCCCGGCCCGGGCCTGCAGCTTGAGGGCGCGGGTCAGCGCGGGCAGGGTGGTCGAGACACCGTCGAGGGCGGACGGCGCCCGGTCGCCGGCCTTGGCGGCGCGCTCGGCCGCCTTCTGCGCCTCCCAATTGACTGTCTGGGCGGCGGCATCGGCAATCCGGGCCTGTCCAAACACATGCGGGTGCCGGCGCTCCATCTTCTCGCAGATGCCGGCGGCGATCGCTTCGAAATCGAAACAACCCTCTTCGGACGCCATTTGCGCATAGAAGACCACCTGAAATAGCAGGTCGCCCAATTCGTCCCGCAGTGCTGGACGATCGCCGCTCTCGATGGCCTCGACCACTTCGTAAGCTTCCTCGATGGTATGCGGCGCGATGCTGGCGAAGCTCTGCTCGAGATCCCAGGGGCAGCCGCCAGAGGGATCGCGCAGGCGGGCCATGATGCGAAGCAGGCGATCGAGAGAACTGGACATGGGAGACCTTGGTGTGATCGGGGTGGGGATGATCGCCGAGGGGAGGGAGCTTGGCAAGCCGGCTAAACCTTTCGTTAATGGTTGTAGTGACATAACTCATTCGTGCTCGGACTAACCCGAAAGTGACTCCTGCCTTGAACATGACCACCGACATAGATGTTCCCGCCCGGATCGAAATGTCGTCC
This sequence comes from uncultured Telmatospirillum sp., assembly GCA_903858635.1. Lineage (GTDB taxonomy): Bacteria > Pseudomonadota > Alphaproteobacteria > Rhodospirillales > Magnetospirillaceae > DUZF01. Next base: position 16,596 of record CAIOJO010000054.1, read on the forward strand.
CACCTGACCGTGCTACGCTGCCTTCACCTGTTGGCGCGGCATCACGGGATCCAGGTTCCGCCAGACAAACTGGCCATGGTGGATACGGCCGATAGCGTCGGCTCCGTGTTGCTGCTGATGCGCGACGTGGGACTGGCCGGAAAGCTGGTCAAGAAGGTGCGCTGGAAGGGGTTGGCCAGCCTGGGTACGGCCTTTCCGGCGATGGCTGAGCAGGAAGGCGGTCACTGGGTGATCGTGGTCAATGTCGCCCTGGCCACCGAGGACGGGGATTTCATCGCCATTCTCGATCCCGAGAACGAACTGGCCGGCGTCAAATTCATCCCGCGCCACGAGTTCGAATCCACCTGGACCAAACGGCTGGTCCTGTGCAAGCGCGACGTTCGTTCCACCGATGAGCCGCAGAAGTTCGGCTTCATGTGGTTCATGCCGGAAATCCTGAAGAACGGCCGATTCTTTCGTGACGTGGCGATCTTCTCGATGTTGACGAACATCATCAGTATGGGAACGCCATTACTTTTTAATATATTGATCGACAAGGTGGTGCCCCACCGCAGCTATAATACGTTGCTGGCTGTTGTTTTCGCGTTTGTTCTGGTGTCCGTATTCGACGGAATATTCAGCTACGTGCGCTCTTATTTGATGATGTATGCCAGTAACAAGATCGACGCCCGGCTGGCGCAGCGCACTTTCGACCATATGCTCCGTCTGCCCATGGATTTCTTCGAAAAACAGACCGTCGGCGTGCTGCTGCGCAACGTGCAGCAGACCGAGAGCGTGCGGAATTTCCTGACCGGCCGGCTGTTCTTCACGCTGCTCGAGGTCGTGTCGCTGCCCATCCTCATCGTCTGCTTGGTGCTGTACAGCGGAGTCTTGACCGGTGTGGTGATTGCCTTTTCCTGCGCCATCGCCGCCGTCATCGGCATCATGATTCCGATCTTCAAGAAGCAATTGGAGCGCCTCTACGTGGCCGAAGGCGACCGCCAGGCCGATCTGGTCGAAACCATCCACGGCATGCGTGCGGTCAAATCGCTGGCCCTCGAAGATTTGAGAAAGACGTCCTGGGACAGCAAGGTCGCCAAGTCGGTGCAACGGCGCCAGACCGTCGGCCATATCGGCATTATCGCCATGGTGGTGACCAACGGCCTGTCCGGCATGCTGACGCTCAGTCTTCTGGCGGTCGGCGTCCTCGAAGTCTTCGAGGGGAATCTCAGCCTGGGTGCGCTGATCGCCTTCAACATGCTGGCCGGGCGGGTCACCGGGCCGCTGCTGGCGATCGTTTCGTTGATCAACGAATACCAGCAGGTGGCTTTGGCGGTGAAAATGCTGGGAACGGTCATGGATCATCCGCCCGAGCGGGATCCCCGCCAGCAGGGGATCAAGCCACCGATCACCGGTCAGCTGGAATTCCAGCATGTGACTTTCCGCTACGACGGTACGGTGACGCCGGCCCTCGACCATGTGAGCTTCAAGGTGGAGGAAGGCCAAGTCATCGGGATCGTCGGACGCTCGGGGTCCGGCAAGACGACTCTGACCAGGTTGATTCAAGGCCTGCACACCGCCCAGGAAGGCCTGATTCAACTGAATGGTACCGATATCCGGCATATGGATCTGCAGCATCTGCGGCGCAACATCGGGGTGGTTTTGCAGGACAGCATCCTGTTTCGCGGCACCATCCGCGAAAACATCGCCGCCGCCAATCCGGAAGCCAGCTTGGAAGAAGTCATGGAGATGGCGCGCCTGGCCGGCGCCGACGAATTCATCGACCGGCTGCCACGCTCGTACGAGACCCGCGTGGAGGAAAGCGCTTCGAATTTCTCGGGCGGCCAACGCCAGCGCATCGCCATCGCCCGCGCCCTGCTGCTGCGCCCCCGCTTGCTGTTGTTCGATGAGGCGACCAGCGCCTTGGACCCGGAAAGCGAGGCCATCATCCAACAGAACCTGGGAGAAATCTCGCGCGGCCGAACCACCATCATCGTCTCGCACCGGCTGTCTTCCCTGGCCGGTTCCGATGGCATCATCGTCATGGACAGGGGCCAGATCGTGGATTTCGCCCCGCACACGACCTTGCTAGAACGCTGCGACATCTATCGTCACCTGTGGGATCAGCAAACACGGTTCCTCCAATGAAGAACTTACCGTCTCGGGTTCTCGGCGCGTTACAGACCTTGCCCCGCCACATGCGCGGGGCCCGCGGTCTGCTAGTGATCCGTTATCAGCCGACGGTCATGCAGGAGGCCATCCCCTTCCTCAATCCGATCGACGGCATTTGCGAACAAGCGCCGCCGGTGTTCATGCGGTCTGCGCATTACATCATTGTCGCCCTGTTTCTTGCGGCTTTGACTCTCGCTTCCGTGGCCAAGGTCGATACCGTCGTGGTGGGGTCGGGCACCTTGACCACCGAAAGTCCGCCGATCATTCTGCAACCGATCGATCGCGGCATTATCCGCGAATTGCGGGTCAAGACCGGTGACGTGGTGACCAAGGGCCAGGTGCTGGCCGTTCTCGATCCGACCTTTGCCCATGCCGACTTTGCCTCGCTGGAAGTGCAACAACGTTCGCTGGGGGCCCAGGTCCATCGTCTCGAAGCCGAACTCAACAACAAGGAGTTCGATATCGGGCCGTCGCCAACCGCCGACGAGATGCTTCAAATGTCGCTCTACCGGCAGCGGCAGGATCAATACAAGTCTCGGCTGCGTGTGTTCGACGAGGATCTGCAGCGCCTGACCGCCACCGTGCGGATGACCGAGGATGACCGCCTGTCGCTGGCCAAACAACTCGAATATGCCAAGGAATTGGAGGGCATGCGGGCGGCGCTGCTGCAGTCGCAGAATGGGTCGAAACTGAGCTATCTGGATGCCCAGACATTGCATGTGCGCACCGAGCGGGAATATCAGGATGCCGTCAATCGTTTGATCGAATTGCAGCATGGCATACAGTCGAAGTCCGCCGAGCGCCAAGGCTTCGTCGACGAATGGCGGCGCCAGGTTCTGGAAGGCTTGGTTTCCTCGCGCGCGGAAATCTCGAAAGTGGGCGAATCCTTGTCCAAGGCATCGCTGTTGAACGATTTGGTGGTGGTGACGGCGCCGGCCGACGGCGTCGTGCTGGAGGTGGCCAAACGGTCGGTCGGATCGATCATGCGCGAGGCTGAGCCCTTGGTGACAATCGTCCCGGCGAATGCGCCCCTGGTCGCCGACATCACGGTCAGTTCCAGTGAAGTGGGAAATATCAAGTCCGGTGACGAAGTTGTGGTCAAAGTCGATGCCTTTCCTTATCAACGACATGGCTTGCTGAAAGGCCGTCTGCTGTATGTCAGCGAAGACTCCTATGCGATGAACGAGGCGGGCGGTCAGGCCCAGGGCAGTTCGCCGCAAAGTCGTGGTGGCGGCGCCGTTCACCGCGCCCGGGTGGAATTGCTGGACACTACCCTGGAACATATGCCGCCAGGGGGGCATCTGATTCCAGGTATGACGTTGACCGCAGAAATCAAAGTGGGCTCGCGCCGGGTCATCGGGTTTTTCATTTATCCGCTAACCCGCAGCCTCAGCGAAAGTCTGCGGGAACCCTGACTGTGTGTGCTTGGTCACAGACCTTAGACTTGGGGTGAGATAATTCTGATCGAGGTAAATTTTCCCCGCCCGGTTTGATGGACCGGTCCGTTAAAGGTTCGAGGGAACAAATTTGTAGCGTGAACCGTGCTCAGGGATCGGTCGGAGGCACGGGCTTCCACGCAAGTCGAACGAGAACAAGAAATCATCACAAAGAGATGCCCATCACGGGACCCTCGGAGGGATGATCAGAATGCTAAGAAATGGTAATAATGAACAATGCGACCGATTAGATAAAAATGTTTACATTAGGATCTGTATCTCAAGTTTCGGTCAGGGCGTGCTTTAGTTAAATCCCGCTGTCTTGACGTACTATGACGTAACTGGTAGAACTGTCCGCAAACTCGGAGTGTACAGCCATGGCTTTATCAACTGCGGCGATTTTGGCGTTAACCCCCAGCCAAATTCACGGTCTTTCGACAGCGGCTGTCGCGCAGTTCTCCGTCTCGCTCATGGGAGCCCTGTCGAGCGATCAGGTTGCCGCCTTGTCGACCTCTCAGGTCGCCATCCTCTCGGCGACGCAGATCGGTGGCTTGGGCGTCACTGGCATAGGGGTGTTGACGACCAGCGCCATGAATGTCATGTCGACCGCGGTGGTCAAGGGGCTGACCGCGGCACAGGTTGGCGGGCTGACGACCAGCGAAGTCGCCGCATTGTCGGTACCGCAGATCAAGGTGCTGTCGGCCACCCAGATCGGCGCTCTCAGCTCGAGTGACATTGCCGCCCTGACGGCGCCGCAGTTCAACGCGCTGACCGGAACGCAATTCGGCGGCCTCGGCACCACCCAACTTTCGTCACTGACCACCACGACCATGGCCGGATTGACCACCTCCGAGATTGCCGCTTTGTCGGCGGCCAAGATCGGTTCGCTGTCGACCGGCGCCGTCGCAGTGTTGACCACATCGGCAATGGCCGGGTTGTCGGCGACGGTGATCGGCGGCTTGGGGACCAGCAACGTCGCGGTGTTGTCTACTTCGCAGATCGCGGTGCTGTCTCCGACGCAGGTCGGGGGGCTGACCAGCAGCGAGTTGGCGGTGTTGTCGACCAGCGACGTCAACGCTATGTCGACCAGCGGGATCGGCGCCTTGACGGCGGCGAAGATCGGCGGCTTGAGCACCAGCGCCGTGCTCGCCTTGTCGGTGGCGGATATCAAAAACCTGACGGCCGCGCAGATCGGCGCGCTGGGGACCAGCAACGTTTCGGTCTTGTCGGTGGCGCAGGTTGCCGCGTTGACGGCGGCGCAAGCCGCCGGTCTGACCACCAGCGAACTGGCCGCTTTGACCAATGTTAACAGCTTGACGACAGCGGGGCTGTCGGGGCTGACTGCGGCGCAGAGCGGGGTGCTGTCGAGCACCGGTTTGTCGACGTCGCAGGTCTGGGCAATGTCTGCCGCGACCATTGGCGGGTTGTCGACGACGGCCGTCGCGGGTTTGACCACCTCGGCGATGTTCGGGCTGTCGGCGGCGCAGGTTGGCGGCTTGAGCAGCAGCGATCTGGCCGCCTTGTCGACCAGCCAAGTCGCTTCTTTGACGACCAGCGGCGCGGCGGCGCTGACGGCGGCCAAGATCGGCGCTCTGACCACCAGCGCCGCGCTGGCATTGCCGGCGGCGGATGTCGCCAAATTGTCGGCGGCGGCGATCGGCGGCCTGGGGACCAGCAATGTCGCGGTCTTATCGCCGGGGCAAGTCGGCGTCCTGTCGGGGGCGCAGGTTGGTGCTCTGACCACCAGTCAACTGGCGGCGCTGACCAACATCGGCAGCCTGAGCACCTCTGGGGCATCAGGTTTGACGGCGGCGAAAATCGGCGTGTTGTCGGGCGCCGTGGTTGCTGCCTTAAACACATCGGATATCGCCGTGCTGTCGGCGGCGGCGATCGGCGGATTGACGACCGGTGCCGTCAACGCTATGGGCACGTCGCAAATCGCCGTGCTGTCGGCGGCGCAGGTCGGCGGTTTGAGCAGCAGTCAGCTGTCGGTTTTGACGACCAACGACGTCGCCGCATTGACCACCAGCGGGGCTTTCGGAATTGCGGCGGCGCGAATCAGCGTCTTGTCGACCAGCAACGCTCTGGCCTTGTCGACGCAAGATGTCATGGCGCTGTCGGCGGCGCAGGTCGGCGCCTTGGGGACGAGCAATGTTGCGGCGTTGTCGGGGGGACAAGTTGGCGCCCTGTCGGCGGCGCAAGTCGGCGGCCTGAGCACCAGCGAACTGGTGGCGCTGACCAACATCGGCAGCCTGTCGACCAGTGGCGCTTCGGGCCTGTCGGCGACCAAGATCGGCGTGCTATCGAACACCACTGTGGGGAGTTTTACCACATCGCAGGTTGCCGCGCTGACGGCGGCGGCGATCGGCGGTTTGGGCACCAGCAATGTCTTCGCCCTGACCACGTCGGATGCCTTCGCTCTGTCTGCGGCGCAGGTTGGCGGTCTTTCCACCAGTGAGGCGACGGTGTTGACCACCAGCCAGGTCGCTTCATTGACGACGGCTGGGTTCGTGGCCCTGACGGCGAGCAAGCTCGCCGTCTTGGCGACCAACACCATCAATGGCTTGACGACTTCTGACCTTGCCCCGCTGACCGCTGCGCAGATTGGCGGCCTGGGAACCAGCAACATCGCGATCCTGTCAGCCGGCCAGGCCGGCGTATTGACGGCAGCGCAGGCGGGCGGCTTGACCAGCAGCGAACTGTCGGTCCTGACGGTAGGCGCGGCCGGCGGCCTGACCACCGGTGCCGTTTCGGGATTGAATGCGACGGCGATCGGCGGCCTGACGGTGGGTGCCGTGGGCGCCTTGACCACGTCGGATTTCGCCGCCCTGTCGGCGGCGCAAATCGGCGGCTTGGGGACCGGTAACGTGGCGGCTTTGACGACATCGGATCTCGCGGTGTTGTCGAAGACGCAAGCCGGCGGTCTGACGACGGCCCAATTGTCGGTGCTGTCGACCAGCGCCGTTGCGGTTTTGACGACCTCGGCCACTTCCGGGCTTTCGGGCGGCGGGACCAGCCAGCTGAGCACGAACAGTGTCACCGTGTTGACGACGTCACAGGTCGCCGCATTGTCGGCGACGCAAATCGCCGGGTTGGGAACGGGGAATGTGGCTTCGTTGTCCTCGGATCAGGCCGCGGCGCTGTCGGCGGTCCAGGTCACGGCGATGAGCACCAGCGAACTGATGGCCCTGACCACCAGCGCTATCAACGCCCTGACGACCAGCGGTGCTGCCGCTATTACCGCGGCGAAGCTGCCAGCTTTGTCCACCAGTGCCATCGCGGTCCTCCCGTCGGCGGACTTTGCCGCCTTCTCGGCGACGCAAATCGGCGCCTTGGGGACCAGCGATGTGGCCGTCTTAACCGCGGCGGATGCCGGCGCCCTGTCGCCGACGCAGGTCGGTGCGCTGTCCACCGCCGGACTCGCCGTGCTGACCACCAGTGCGGTGGCCGCCTTGACCACCGCGAGCATCGCCTCGCTGTCGGCGGGCAAGCTTGACCTTCTCGGGACTAGCGCTATCGCCGGGCTGACGACGTCGCAGGCCGCGGTGCTGTCGGCGACGCAGATCAATGGCCTGACCACGGACGAACTGGCCGCATTGACCACCAGCGCCGTCGCCGTATTGTCGACGACGGGAGTCGCCTCGCTGTCTGTGGCGAATCTCGATCTTCTGGCGACCAGCGCCATCCACGCGATGACGACGTTCCAGACCGAAGCGCTGTCGACCTCGCAGATCGCTGGTCTGACCACCGACCAGGTGATCGCCTTGTCGACCACGCAAATTGCCTCGCTGTCGGGGGCCCAGGTGGCGAATTTGACCACCGCTGGGCTCTCCAGGCTGTCGACCAGCGCCATTGCCGCCTTGTCGACCTCGGGCGTCGCCGGTCTGTCGGCGGCGAAGCTCACCCTGCTCGGTACGGATGACATCGCCGCCCTGACCCCGGCGCAGGCCGCCGCACTGACCGTCTCGCAGGTCAATGGCCTGACCACCGACGAAGTGGCGTCCTTGACACGGGCCGCCGTCGCCGGGCTGTCCACCAGCTTTGTATCCGGATTGTCGCCGACGACGATCGGGGCCTTGTCGACCGCCGCTGTCTCCGGCATGACGACACCGCAAATCCGCGCCCTGTCGGTCACGCAGCTTCCGTCCTTGACCACCGACGACGTCGCGGCGATGACGACGTCGCAGGTTGCCGTCCTGTCGGCGGCACAGATTGGTGCATTGACCACCGCCGGCTTAACCGTGTTGTCGACCAGTGTCGTCGCCGTTATGACGACATCGGGTTTGGCCGCCCTGTCGGCAGCTAATCTCTCGCTGTTGGGCACGGACGACATCAAGGTCTTGTCGGCTTCGCAGGCCGCCGTCCTGACCGCCACGCAGCTCAATGGTCTGACCACCGACGAACTGGCGTCCTTGGCCACCAGCGACACCGCCGCACTGACGACGGGCACGATCTCGAGCTTGACGACGACGAGCCTCGGGCTGTTGACCACCAGTGCCGTGTCGGCCATGACGACGTCGCAAATCCACGTCCTGTCGGTGACGCAGATCGGCGGGTTGACCACCGACCAGGTGGCGGCGGTGACGAATTCGCAGGTTGCCGCCCTGTCCCCGGCACAGGTTGGTGCGTTGACCACCGACGACCTGTTCGTCCTGACCACCAGCGCCGTGGCGGCTTTGAGTACCTCGAGCGTGGCAAATCTGTCGGTGACCGACCTTGTCGCCCTGGGAACCAGCAACATCGCCGGGATGACGACATCGCAGATCCATGCCCTGTCGGCGACCCAGATCGGTGGCCTGACCACCGACGAATTGGCCGCATTGTCCCCGGCCGCCGCGGCGGCCTTGACCACCGCGCGGATTGGGTCCCTGACCACCAGCGGAGTATCCTCGCTGAGCACCAGCGCCGTGGCCGCCTTGACGACCTCGGCCGTGTCCGCCTTGTCGACGGCAAACGTTGCTTTCCTGGGGGCCGCGGACGTGGCGATCATGACCACCTCGCAGGTAGCCGCGCTGAAAACCGCGCAGATTGCCGTGCTGACCTCCGCTGAGCTGGCGGTCTTGACGAGCAGCGACATTTCTACCTTCACCACCAGCGGTGCGGCGGCCCTGAGCGCCTCGGCCATTGGCGGGCTGACGACCAATGCCGTGCTGGCCTTGACGACGCCGGATATGGCCGCCCTGTCGGGGGCGCAGGTTGCCGGTCTGGGGGCCACCAATGCCGCGGCCTTGTCGACTTCGCAAGTGGCCGCTCTGTCGGCTTCGGGTGCAAGTGGCCTGACCAGCGACGAACTGGCGGCGATGTCCACCAGCGTCGTGGTCACGCTGACCACCGGCGGTTTGTTCGGGATGTCGACCACGGCTATCGGCGGCTTGTCCACCAGCGATGCCTTCGGCTTGAGGCCGACCCAGGTTGCCGGGTTGTCGGCAACGCAGATCGGCAGCCTTGGGACCAGCCAAGTCGCGGTCTTGCGGGCGGCGCAGGTGGCGAGCTTCACGGTGGCGGATGCCAACAGCCTGACCACCGCCGAGATGGCGGCCCTGACGGCGAGCGCCGTTGCCGGGCTGACCACCAGCGCGGCGGCGGCTCTGCCGGCGGCGAATATCGGCTCGTTGACCACCAGCGCTGCGGCGGGCCTGACCACGCCGGATATTGCCGCCTTGACGGCGGCGCAAATCGGCGGGCTGGGAACCAGCAATGCCTGGGCCTTGACCACGTCGCAGGTCTATAGCCTGTCGGCGACGGGAGCCAGCGGTCTGACCGCCGGCGAGCTGGCGGCCTTGACCACCAATAGCGTGGCCGCTATGACAGTGAGCACCGTCGGGGCTCTGCAGGCGGCGAATATCGGTTCGTTGTCGACCAGCGATGTATTCGGTTTACGTGTGGCGCAGGCCGGTGCGCTGACAGCGGCGCAGGTGGCCGCACTGGGGACCAGCAATGTCGCGGCCCTGACAGCGGCAAATGTTAGCGCACTGTCGACGGCGGCGGTCAGCGGACTGACCGGCGCCGAGCTGGCGGCCATGACGTCTGCCGCTGCTGCCGGGTTTACGGCGGGCGGTGCCGCCGCTCTGAACGCGGCGAACATCGGCTCGCTGACCACCAGCGCTGCCAACGCCCTGACGACGCCGGATGTTGCCGCATTGTCTGCGTCGCAAATCAACGGTCTGGGAACCAGCAACGTCTGGGCCATGACGACCTCGCAAGTTGCCTCTCTGTCGGCGGCCGGCGCGGGTGGTCTGACCAGTGGTGAACTGGCGGCGATGTCGACCTCGCAGGCGGTCGGACTGTCGGCGGCTGCGCTTGCCCAGTTGACCGGCCCGGCGGCCGGCGGATTGTCAACCAGCGACGTCTTTGCCTTCAGTCCGGCGCAGGTCAATTCGCTGTCGGCGGTGGCCATCGGTGGGCTGGGGACGAGCAATGTCGCCGCCCTGACGACCTCGCAGGTGGCCAATTTGTCGGCGACCGGACTTGGCGGTCTGACCACCGACGAGGTGCAGTTTTTGACGACCAACTCGGTCGCCGGGTTGTCGGCGGTGCAAACCAGTGGTCTGACCAGTGACCAGGTCGGTGCGCTGACCACCAGCGGCGCTGCCGCACTGTCGCAGTCTGCCGTCTCCGGCATGATTGGTGCCGGGACCAGCGGGTTGACCACCAGCGATATCACGGTATTGTCGACCGATCAGGTGGCCAGCCTTTCGTCATCGGGATTGAACGGGTTGACGACGGCCAGCATGTCTTACTTGACGACGTCGCAGGTCAATGTGCTGACGGTGGCCGCGGTTTCCGGTCTAACCACCGATCAGATGGCGGTGTTGACCACGTCGCAGGTCGCCGTCCTGACGCCGAATGCGTTCGCCGGCTTGACCGGTGCGGCGGCCGGCGCGTTGACGACGAGCGACGCGGCGGCTTTGTCGCTGCAACAGATCGGCCAGTTGTCGGCATCGGCAGCGGCGGGGCTGACCACCGCCGACATAGTCTTCTCCTTTACGCCGACCCAGATCAACGCGCTGTCGGCGGCGGCCATCGGTGCTCTGACCAGCGACGAGGTGAAGGCCTTGACGACGTCGCAGGTCAATGCCCTGTCGGCGACGCAATCTGCAGCCCTCACCAGCGACCAACTGGGTGCGTTGACCACCAGCGCTGTTGCCAGCCTGACAGCCGCCACGATTGCGGGGCTGACGGGATCCGGCCTGGCCGGCTTGGGCTCGTTGCACACCAGCAACTTCTTCGCCTTGACCCCGGCGCAGTTCAACCGGCTTTCGGCGGCCGCCCTTGGCGGTATGACCACCGACGAAGCACAGGTTTTGACCACGTCGCAGGCGAATGCGCTGACGGCGACGCAAACCGCCGGTCTAACCAGCGATACGCTGGGGTCCATGACCACCAGCGCCGTTGCCTCGCTGACACCGAACGCCGTTGCCGGGATAACACCCGCAGCGATTGCCGGCTTGGGCAGTCTGACCACCAGCAATGTCGCGGCCTTGTCGGCGACCCAGGCTGCCAAGCTCTTGGCGACCCAGCTGAATGCCATGACCGCCGGCGAGATCGCCGCCTTGACGACCAGTGACGTGGCGGCCCTGGCGGTCGGACAAATCAGCAGTCTGACCACCGATGTGCTCGCCGCCTTGTCGACCCCGGATGCCGCGGCACTGACCCATGCGCAGATTAGCGCCATGACCACCGCGCAGCTTGCAGTGTTGTCGTTGCCGGCGGTGGTGAACTTGACCACCTCTCAGGCCCATGGGTTGACGGCATCGCAGTTGGATGGTTTCACCACCGACCAGTTGGCGTCGTTGACGACGAGCGACGTCGCAACCTTGACGGCTGCCGCCGTGTCCTCGCTGACCCCGACGCAGTTCAACGCCATGGGTCAGTTGACGACCAGCAACATCGCTGTCTTGACGGCGACGCAGGCAGCCAGCCTGTCGGCGTCTTTGGTCAACGGCCTGAGCGCTAACGAAGTGTCTGCGTTGTCGGCCGCTGCCGTCGCCGCATTGCCGGTGGGACAAATCAGCAGTCTGACCACGGCTGTGATATCGAACTTTACGAACGCTGATGCCGCCGCACTGACCCTGCCACAGGTCGGCGCAATGACCACCGACCAGGTTTCGGCTTTGGCGGTGAGCGCGGTCGGCGCCTTGACCACCGCTCAGGCCCACGCATTTACGGTCGTGCAGTTGGATACCTTGAGCACCGACCAGTTGGCGGCCTTGTCCACCAGTGCCGTGTCCGCCCTGACGACATCGGGCGTATTCTCGCTGTCGGCACCACAACTCAACGCCTTGGGGAGCCTGACGACGGCCAACATCGCCTTGTTAACGCCGTCGCAGGTCTCCACTTTGACTGCGGGCCAGGTCAACGGCCTGAGCGTCGACGAAGTCGCTGCACTGAGCCCCGCCGCCCTTGCCGCCCTGTCGGTGTCTGCGGTCGGTGGTCTGGGCAGCGGCGTGGCGGCGGCGTTGACGGCAAACCAAGTGGCGGCCATGACGGCGCCGCAGGCTAACGCTCTCTCAACGAGCGCGTTGTCCTCGTTGACGACGGACGCGGTAGCGGCCATTACGACGGCGCAACTGAAGGCGCTGACGGCGACCCAGATCGGCGGTCTGGGGGCGACCAATATCGACTTCCTGACCACCACCGCTTTGACCTACCTGACGGCGGCCCAGGCCACTGGCCTGACCACCCTGGAAGCGGCAGTGTTGACCACCAGCCAGGTGATGTCGTTGTCAACCTCGGCGGCTTCCGGCCTGACGGCGGCCGCGGTCAGCCAACTGACCACCGACGTGGTGGCCGAGATGACGACGTCGCAGATCCGCGCCTTCTCGGCAACGCAGGTGGATATCTTGACGACCGACCAGCTGGCCAATCTGACGACCAGCGAAGTGGCTGTCTTGTCGACGGGCAATCTGTCCTCGCTCACGGCAACCCAGCTCAACGGACTGGGCCAACTGACCACCACAAGTATCTTCGCCCTGACCACGTCGCAGGTCGCCGCGTTGACTGGGGCGCAGTTGAATGGTCTGACCGCCACCGAGATACAAGGCCTATCGGCCGCTGCACTCGCCGCGCTTCCGGCAGGGCAGATCGGCAACCTGACCACCGACATCGTGGGAGCGCTGTCGGGGACCCAGGTGGGGGGCATGTCGACGGCGCAGATCAACGCCCTGAGCACCAGCGAACTCGGGTCGTTGACGGTGGGCGCCGTGGCGTCCCTGACGACGGCCCAGGCGCGGGCGCTGTCGGCGACCCAGATCGGTGGCCTGGGGGTGACCAATGTGGTCGCCCTGACGACAACCAATGTCAGCATGCTATCGGCCGCGCAGACTCTTGGTGTGACGAGCACGGAAGCGCATGCGTTGACCACCAGTCAGGTGGTGAACCTGACGACGACTGGTGCGTCGGGGTTGACGGCCGCGGCAATCGGCGGTTTGACGACAGCCGCCATGTTCGGGATGACGACCTCGCAAATCCATGCCTTGTCGGCGACGCAGATCGGCGGTCTGACGACCGACCAACTGACCGCGTTGACGACAAGCGCCGTGGCGTCCCTGACGACGACGGGTGCCTCGGGGCTGTCGCCGACAAATATCAGCAGTCTGTCGACCAGTGCCGTGTCTGTCTTGACGACCTCCCAAGCCCACGCCCTCTCGGCGTCCCAGGTCGGTGGTCTCTCGACTTCCGAACTGGCGGTGTTGACGACCAGCGATGTGGCAAGCCTGACAACCACCGGCGCTTCGGGGTTGACGGCGTTGAATGTGGTTGGGTTGACCACCAGCGCGATCAGCGTGCTGAGCACGTCGGAGATCAACGGCATGGCGATGGCAACGGCCCAGGCCTTCACCACCGCGCAGCAAGCCGCCCTGAGCGGAAGTATCGGGAGCGGTCCGTACGGGGTGTGGTTCATCGTCGAGGGGGGCCACTAAGCCTACGACCGATCGAGGGCAAGCCGAAGGCGGCTTGCCCTCGATCGGTTCTTTCTGTCGGAAGTCTCTGGGGCGGCGCGATGGGACTTCATCGCGCCGTTTTCGCATTGATCGGTCAGGGATTGGCAGGCCATCTGACTGGCGTCGCCAAGGCATAAAGAATTTTGAGGTTTCTTATGTCGTTGATAAGGCCTAATGCATTTTCCGATGCAATCCAGCTGAACGCGTTCCTTTCACGGTTTGGCATAAATTTGCCGGATATGCCGCCTTTTCCCATTTCATTGCTTGAGACCATGGAGTATCTGGCGACTGTTGGCGTTGATATTCGACTCATTGAGAAATGTATCAATCACGTCAATCGAGGATTCTTTATTTATGGGAACGAAGACCGCGAGCGGGCCGATTCCCATTCTTGGCCTACCTCACTGGCTAATGAGCTTTTCTGGGCAAGGTCAACGCCATTCATAGACAGAAATACAAGAATTGTCTCAATGGGTTCATGCTTTGCCGTTGAAATAGCATGGTGGCTTCAAGAAAATAAATATAACTATATCATTACTGAAAGAGAGAGGCCCGAAGGTTGGGAAAAATCGGGGATGTCCCGGTCGATGTTGAAATTGGAGGGCAGGCGTTGCTCACCTTGAGCCTGTAGGCTCGGGGTGTCGAATCCGCAAAGGAGAGCAACGCCATGAAGAAATCTACCACATTGGCCGCCGTCGTTCCGGCGACAA